>JBMFGW010000096.1:0-15152 GCA_049977145.1 Phycisphaerae bacterium | reverse complement strand
GAACAGGCCGATGATTATCTGGACAAGAGCATAGCGTTGTGTCGGCGTGCGGGATTCGAAAGCATTCGCCTGGGTGGTGATACGGCCTTCATGCAAACGTGGAAACTCGACGAATGGGATCAGACCGGTTATGTCACCTTTGTATTTGGGGCCGATGCCGGAAAGACCTTGATCGGCAAGGCGGAGGCGTTGCCGCAGACCGCTTGGCGACGACTGGAACGTCCGGCCCGGTATGAGGTTCAGACGCAGGAACGTGCCAAACCCGAAAACGTCAAGGAGCGGGTCGTTCGGGATCGGGGTTACAAAAACTTCATTCTCCAGTGGGAGGATGTGGCGGAATTTGATTATCAGCCACACCTATGCCAGCAATCCTACCGGATGGTGGTATTGCGGAAGAAGATTGCCGTGGAACAGGGCATGGAGCGGCTTTTTGAAGAATACCGATATTTTTTCTATATCACCAATGACCGTGTCGGCACCGCCGAGGAAATTGTATTTCAATCCAATAATCGCTGCAATCAGGAGAATTTGATTGAACAACTCAAGAATGGCGTGCAGGCGATGCGGAATCCTTTGGACAATCTGCACAGCAACTGGGCCTATATGGTGATGTCCTCTTTGGCTTGGACGCTCAAAGCCTGGTGCGGATTGTTGCTGCCGGTTACTCCGGGCCGATGGGAATCCCATCATCGCGAACAGCGGCACATGCTCCTCCACATGGAGTTCAAACGATTCCGCAACGTGATGCTGCGAATACCCTGCCAGATCGTCAAGACGGGGCGACGCATCATTTACCGGATCATGTCATGGAATCCGTGGACCTCAAGCCTTTTGCGATTGGCCGAGGCGACGTACTACCCGCTACGTTGTTAGCATGGTGAACCATGATGTCGGGGTAAGGACGCCCCGATCCGCCGCAGCGCCAAGACCAGAAAGAAAACAAAACATTGAGCAAACAAAATCCGAACCAACTCACGATGTGGCCCAACCCCGGACCGCAATGGGGAGACTGCGTAAAAAAAATACGCAAGAATTATCGGGTTGCGTCCGGGGTATTCGCTTGTTTAAGGATTAGTAACCCCATGTTTTTCCAGCACTAACGACTATACGCTTGACCGGGTGGAAGGTCTTTTCTAGCATAGTAACCTGTTTCCGCACTGCCGGGCGGCGGTGGATGGATGGTGGATGTTTTACGCAGGTGAAAAATGGCAAAAAAAACGATTGCACAGTTGGATGTCAAAAGTAAACGTGTTCTGGTACGCGTGGATTTTAATGTGCCGTTGGATTCATCCGGTCGAATCACCGATGACCGGCGGATTGTTTCGGCCCTGCCTACGATTCGGAGCATTATCGAGCGCGGCGGGAAAGCGATTCTTATGAGCCACCTGGGGCGACCCAAATCCGGGCCGGAGGCTAAATTTTCGCTTAAACCGGTGGCGGAGCATCTAGGCACGTTGCTGAATAAAAATGTCAAGCTCGCGCCGGATTGCGTAGGGCCGGCCACGGAGGCCATCGTGGCCGGGATGGCTGATGGTGACGTGCTGGTGCTGGAAAATACGCGTTTCCATAAAGGTGAGGAAAAAAATGATCCCACGTTTGCGGCGCAATTGGCGAAGTTGGGCGATGTGTACTGCAATGACGCCTTCGGTACCGCGCATCGGCAACATGCTTCCACGTACGGCGTAGCGGAAATTTTAGGGCCGGGCCGACGGGTGATCGGATTCCTCATTGCCAAAGAACTGAAATTTCTCGGCGAGGCCCTGGACCATCCGAATCGGCCCTTCGTGGCCATTTTGGGCGGGGCAAAAGTTTCCGATAAAATCGCGGTCATTGAAAATCTGTTGCGCAAGGCGGACAGCATTTTGATCGGCGGTGCGATGGCGTATACGTTTTTCTTGGCGCAGGGCAAGTCCATCGGCAAGTCACTGGCGGAGCGGGACAAAGTGAAGTTGGCGGCAGATCTGCTGGCCAAGGGGGAGGGCAAATTAGTTCTTCCGACCGATACGGTGGTGGCGACGGAAATTTCTGATACCGCGGTTACAGCGGTGGTGGAAGGAAATATTCCCGATGTTAAGCAGGGCCTGGATATTGGCCCCAAGACCATCGCGGATTACCAGCGCCGCATTCGTGGCGCCCGCACCGTGGTATGGAACGGCCCCATGGGGGTATTTGAGAAAAAACCGTTTCAGGCCGGGACGCGGGCCGTGGCGGAAACACTGGCGGAAATTACCGGACATGGCGCCACGACCATCGTTGGAGGCGGTGATTCGGCGGCGGCCATTGAGCAGTTTGGTCTGGCGACGAAGGTTGCGCACGTTTCCACGGGCGGCGGGGCAAGCCTGGAATTTATGGAAGGTCGTGGATTTCCGTGCATTGATATCCTGGACACGGTATGATTCAAACTGGAGCAAATGGGGTCCAGGGTTGTTTCTGCCGTACCATTGGTCAGCGGAAGGTTGCAGCCCAGCCCGTTTCAGGCGGTGGATACCGCAACCCGACCGACGGAATCCAATTCCTTCGGCAGGGGGTGGTGTAGTTGTCTACAAGGGGATGCTTGGAGAATGAATAATATTTTTTTGCGTCCGCCGCATCTGCCGCTGGTGGCCCCATCCATATTGGCCGCCGATTTTGGCCGGCTGGCTGAGGAAGCCGCGGATGTGGAGAGGGCCGGCGCGGACCTGCTGCATATTGATGTAATGGATGGGCACTTTGTTCCTAACCTGACCATGGGACCGGATATTGTTTTGGCACTGGCGCGCTGCAGCCATCTGATGCAGGATGTGCATCTGATGGTGACGGATCCCCAGGATTGTGTTGTGCCTTTTATTCAAGCCGGCGCCGGGCACGTCACCTTTCATATTGAAGCGCCGGGGCTGGCCCGCTTCGGGGCGGTGGATTTGATCAAACGCATTCATGATCTCGGCGCCACCGCCGGTATTGCGGTCAATCCGGAAACACCGTCCACGGCCATTGACGGTGTGCTCAATCAGGTGGACCTGGTGCTGGTGATGAGCGTACATCCGGGTTTTACCGGGCAGAGCTTTATGCCGGAAGTGCTCAGTAAAGTTCGGCTGCTGCGTAATGCCTTAAAACCATCCCAGCGGTTGGGAATTGATGGCGGCATTGGCATTCGTACCGCGCATGATGCGCTCGAGGCCGGGGCCGATGTGCTCATTGCCGGGGCAGCGGTGTTTCGCGCTTCGCAGCGCGCCGCAACGATACAATTATTGCGCGGCGATTATCCGCGCTGATTGGCGCGGAACATGACTGTCTGGAATTTGTAAAAGAGGTTTATAGTATGGGTATTCTGACCGGGAAAAAAGCCTTTGTTTTCGGCGTACTTAACGAGTATTCCATCGGCTGGCATATTGCGGAGGAACTGCACAAGGCCGGCTGCGAACTGGGATTTTCGTATTTGCCGGGCGAAAAAATTGAACGCCGTGTGGTGAAAGCCGTCGAACCATTTAATCCGAAATTTCTGGCTCCCTGCGATGTCAGCAAAGATGCGGATATTACCTCCGCCTTTCAGCGGGCCGGCGAAGTCTTCGGAACTTTTGACATTTTGGTGCATTCATTGGCGTTTGCGCCGGCGGACGCATTACACAGCCCTTTCCTGCAAACCTCGCGTGAAGCCTGGAAAACCGCGCTGGATATCAGCGCCTATTCCCTGCTGGCTTTGGCGCGAGAGGCCCAGCCGCGGATGAATCCCAACGGCTCCATCATGACCATGTCCTACTTTGGCGCGGAAAAGTTTATCCCGATGTACAACGTCATGGCTGTGGCCAAGGCGGCCTTGGAATGCACGGTGCGTTATCTGGCCGCCGAAATGGGGCGCGGGGAAAAGCATATTCGGGTCAATGCCATTAGCGCCGGGGCCGTTAAAACTATGGCGGCGCGGGGTATTGGCGACATTGATAAAATGATGCTGCATTACACTGAGAAATCGCCTTTGCCCTGGCACGCGGAAAATGCTGGGACGCATGTGGGAAAAACCGCGCTGTATCTGTGTTCCGATATGGCTTCCGGTGTTACCGGCGAAACCATCTATGTGGATGGCGGTTACAACATTGTCGGGTGGTAATGCTCTACGCCGCGCGGTGTGCCGCGATGAACAATTTCGATGGTAAGACTTGTTGCCGTGTTTACCTGCCTTGAACCTGCTGTCTCCGCTTTGCGCCAAGCTGCGGCCTTGATTCGCGCTGGCGAACTGGTGGCTTTCCCCACGGAGACGGTGTATGGCCTGGGCGGCGATGCGGGCAATAACTTAGCAATCCAGCGGATTTATCAGGTCAAGGGGCGCCCGGCTCATAATCCGCTGATTGTTCATGTTCCGGATATGGCGGCTGCACAGCAATATGTGACCGCATTTTCACCTGTGGCACTGGCACTGGCGAACCAATTCTGGCCGGGGCCATTGACCATGGTGCTGCCGCGCAATGATCGGATTTGTCCGGCCGTTTCCGCAGGAAAAAATACCGTCGCTATTCGCTGCCCCCGGCATCCCGTAGCGTTGGCGCTGCTGCAGGAATCCGGCCGGCCCATCGCCGCGCCCAGCGCCAACCGTTCCGGCTATACATCCCCCACCACCGCCGCGCATGTTTCCGCGGAATTATCCGGTTTGATCCCGCTTATCCTGGATGGGGGGCCTTGCCTGGTCGGCCTGGAATCCACCGTTGTTGATGTCACCGGTACGGTCCCGGTGATTTTGCGGCCCGGTGCCGTCACACCGCGCATGCTGGCCGAAAGTTTGGCGGCCGCGGGATTTTCATCTGCGGTGAATGTACTGGCTGGCCATGATGCCACAACTGTGCCGGCGGATGTAAAAAGCCCCGGCCTGCTGCCAAGCCATTACGCCCCGCGGACTCCGGCCTACCGCTTTTCCGCTTCAAAAATAGATCGCTTGCGGCGGTATCTGCGGCAAATAGGCGAACAGCGTATTGGATTGTTGTGTTGGCAACAATTTGCCGAGCTGCCGACGGATGCGGAAACCAGGGTATTGCCCGCAGCGGCACCGGCGTGTGCCAGAGAACTGTATGGAGCGTTGCGCGATTTGGATACCCGGCGCTGTGACGTGTTGCTGATACAATATCCGGAGGCCGTGGATGGTCTGTGGCTGGCCATTGCAGATCGCGTGCGCCGTGCGACGAAAGAATTACCGCTATGATCGTACAACATGGAACATTGGAGATCTCCGCCGCACGCCTGCGGGCAAATATTCAGGCGTTTCGCACGCGTTTGGCGCCGCATGTGGCGCTGGGCGCCACGGTGAAAGCCAATGCGTATGGCCACGGCCTGGAGCAGATTATTCCATTATTGCCGGGTGCGGGAATCTCCTGGCTATGTGTTTATTCAGTTGATGAAGCCATTACCGCTGCGGCTTTGGATACCACTTTGCCCATTTTGGTTTTAGCACCGGTGGTACTGACGCCTCAATTTCCTGATTTGTCGCCGCGCCTGGATGCTATTCTGCGATCGCGGCGCGTGCGGCTGACGGTAACGGATCAGCAATCCGCATCGTACCTAAGTTCCTGTTGGCTGCGCCTTGGCGGCACCACGCCGCTGCCGGTGCATATACAGGTGGATACCGGCTTGACACGCCAGGGGGTGGCGCTGGAGCAGTTACCCGCATTGATTAACCATGTGCGGGCGTTATCCGCGGTTCGGCTGGAGGGAATTTTCATGCACTTTTCCCATGCGGATCAGCCCGGTCATAGTGCCAATCAGAGCCAGTTGGCCGCTTTTGTTCACGCCACCAAGGCTGAACGACTACGTGATCCGCATTTACTGTTACATGCCCATAACTCCGGTGGCGCCTGGCATGATGGTTTCAATGCCCTTAATATGGTACGCCTTGGTATTGCCCTGTATGGTTTGCAGCCATCTTTGGCCGCTCCGATTACCGCCATTGCCCCGATTGCCCGCCTGACCGCTCCGATCATGGCCATTCATGCGTGTGCCGCGGGTGTGGGTGTTGGTTATGGCCATACGTTTGTTACCGCGCGAATCAGTCGCCTGGGTATTGTGCCGGTGGGCTACGCCGATGGCTATCCGCGGGTGCTGTCTAACCGCAGCTTCGTGATGCTCGGTCCCGAGAAATTCCCGGTGGTGGGGCGCGTGAGCATGGATCAGATGGTGGTGGATATTACCGATTCGGAGGTCCGGGTAGGGAACATGGTGACGGTGATATCCGATGCGCCATGTTCTCCGATTTGCATGGATGGTTTGGCGCAGCAGTGCGATACCATAGGTTATGAGTTGGCCACCGGACTGGGATCGCGGTTGGAGCGCAAAGTCGTCGGCGACTTGGCATCTTCCGGCGTTGCGGAAGACGTGTTCATGCGGTAATGTGACGATCGGTTTTATGAAAAGGGTGAATAATTATGCGTGATGAGCGTTTGGTGAAGCTGGCAAAAGTGCTCGTGGGTTATTCGGCGGCGGTGAAAGCTGGCGAATTGGTGCGGATTTCCGGCGAAACGATCGGCCTGCCGCTGATAGAAGCTATTTATGAAGAGGTGCTGCGTGCGGGGGGGCACCCCTTTGTAACCATGAGTTCCGACGCCATGGAGGAGGCGTTTTATCGTGTGGCCAGTGCCACGCAATTGGAATATGTTTCCCCGATTTCCAAATTTATTGTGGAAAATATGGATGTATCCATTGGTTTATGGGCGGAGGAAAATACCCGTTCCATGACCAACGTGGACCCGAAAAAGCAGGCCGCCGCCGCGCAGGCCCGCCGCCCCATCAGCAAGCGTTTTCTGGAACGCGCCGCGGCGGGCAAGCTCAAGTGGGTTGGTACGCAATATCCCACGCAAGCCAGCGCGCAAGATGCGGAAATGTCCCTGCGGGATTATGAAGATTTTGTTTTCCACGGCGGCTTATTGCACCTGGAGGATCCGGTGGCGGCTTGGAAGAAGATCAGCGAAAAACAGCAGCGGCTGGCCGATTATCTCAACACCGCCAAGGAAGTCCACGTTATTGCGCAGGATACGGATCTACATCTCGGGGTGGAAGGGCGGCGGTGGATTAACTGCTGCGGACATGAAAATTTTCCGGATGGGGAAGTGTTTACCGGGCCGATTGAAGACGCTGTCAATGGCGTCATCCGCTACAGCTTTCCGGCGGTACATCATGGCCGGGAATGTGATGGTATTGTGCTAAAGTTCAAGAACGGCAAAGTGGTGGATGCCAGCGCCTCTAAAGGGTTGGATTTTCTTACCGCAATGATGGATCAGGATGCCGGCGGACGCACGTTGGGTGAATTTGCCATCGGCACTAATTTTTCTATTCAGCAATACACCCGCAATACGCTCTTTGATGAAAAAATCGGCGGGACGTGTCACGCGGCGCTGGGGGCGGCCTATCCGGAAACCGGCGGTAAAAATGAAAGTGGCCTGCACTGGGATATGGTTTGTGATTTACGCCGACCGGGCTGCCGCATTGAAGTTGACGGCCAAACCATTCTGGAAGCCGGCCGCTTTGTCAATGCGGATTGGCCTAATCCATGACCCGCCGCCATGCGACCGTTTCTTCGCGGCATGCAAAGAATATTTACTATAGCGCAACTTTTGAACCACGCGTTGAGTTAAACGCGGAGTAACCGTTCACGCACCATATTTTTTTCGTACCCGCCACGCATGGCGGTATTCGTGCGATTTGTGTTACGCGCTTGAATAGCACCGGATGTGCAATCCGGTGGTGGATCCGCGGACGGTGGCAAACCACCGCATTTGCCATGCGGTGCTCCGGAAAATATCCACACCTTCGCGCAAAAGATTACAGCGTCCGCGGCACACGAAAAAACGCGCCACACGCCAGGGTTTTCATCATGCCAGTCAGCGGCCGCGGCCCCAGAAAACAACTTGCGCACACTTGCGCCAACACCGCGTTCATCAAATGTCCGCTGCACCCCGTCAAGAAAGTCAGGCGGATGAACAAGATGGGATGTCTTGACCACTACCCAAGTGATGGGCGTGGTCAGTGAACGGCTTTCAATGTAGCCTTGGACAGGTGCCAAGCGACGGGCGGCGCGATAAAATAGTTACTATGAGATTGTTGGAATTACCATGAAAGTGAGTTTTTAATGAGTTCAACTCCACATCATAATCCATTTTCCGCACAAAGCGTCATTGATACACCCGCGGGCAAAAAGACGATTTATCGTCTGGATGCCTTGAATAAAATCGCATCCGTGCGGCATCTCCCCTATAGCATTAAAGTGCTGCTGGAAGCCTGCCTGCGGAATTGTGACGGACATCTGGTCACAGAAAAAGATGTGGAAGCGGTGCTGCGGTATGACGCAAAAAACACCGGGACGGCTGAAATTCCGTTTATGCCGGGACGTGTGGTATTGCAGGATTTTACCGGTGTTCCGGCTGTGGTTGATCTGGCGGCCATGCGGGCGGCGATGAAACGTCTCGGCGGTGATCCTAAAAAAGTGAATCCTCTTGTGCCGTGCGACTTGGTCATCGACCATAGCGTGCAGGTGGATGCGTTTGCCAGCAGTATGGCCTTGCAAATTAACAGTGAACATGAATTTGAACGCAATCAGGAACGGTATCAATTTCTCAAGTGGGGGCAACAGGCGTTTAATAATTTCCGCGTGGTGCCGCCGGCAACGGGTATTGTTCATCAGGTAAATCTGGAATATCTCGCCAAGGTTGTCTGGGAGAAAAACTCTGTGCTGTATCCGGATTCTCTGGTCGGTACCGATTCTCATACGACCATGATTAACGGCCTGGGCGTTGTGGGATGGGGTGTTGGCGGCATTGAGGCCGAAGCGGTTATGCTGGGACAACCCATTTACATGCTGTTGCCGGAAGTGGTGGGTTTCAAACTCATCGGTAAACTGCGCGAAGGGTGCACCGCCACGGATATGGTTCTTACCGTTACCCAAATGTTGCGCAAACATGGCGTGGTGGAAAAATTTGTTGAATTTTATGGTCCGGGTTTGGCGGATATGCCCGTGGCCAACCGCGCGACAATTGCCAACATGGCTCCGGAATATGGGGCTACTATCGGTTATTTCCCGATTGATGAGCAGACCTTAAGCTATATGCGTTTGTCCAGCCGCGATGAGACTTTGATTAAAACCGTTGAACAGTATGCCAAAATCCAGGGTCTGTGGCGGGACGAAAACTGCCAGATTGTCTATTCCAGTACGCTGGAACTGGACTTAAGCAGCGTGGAACCGTCCTTGGCTGGACCGCGGCGTCCGCAGGATCGTATCGCCCTGACCGCGATGCAATCACAGTGGCGCCAGGATTTGTCGGTAACGTATGGCAAAAATGGTGCAGCCCGCGGTTCTAACATGGAAAGCTGGCAGGATGACGGCGGAAATTTAGCGCTCGCCCAGGCACCTGCAAAAGCGGATCCTGGTTTGGCTGGCGTGCCGGTGGAATATGACGGAAAAAACTTTAAGCTCAGACACGGTGCTGTTGTCATCGCGGCCATTACCAGTTGCACCAATACCAGCAACCCAAGTGTGATGGTGGCCGCGGGCCTGGTGGCACAAAAAGCCGCCGCGCGGGGGTTAACGCGTAAGCCATGGGTGAAAACATCCCTGGCCCCCGGATCCAAGGTGGTCATGGAATATCTGAAAGCCGCCGGCCTGGTGGAATCCCTGGAATCTTGCGGGTTTTATCTAGTGGGCTTCGGCTGCACGACCTGCATCGGCAATTCTGGTCCGCTGCCGGAACCGATCAGCAAAGCGATTAACGCATACGAGCTGGTGGCCACGGCGGTCCTGTCCGGCAACCGAAATTTTGAAGGCCGCATCAGCCCCGATGTGAAGGCCAATTATCTGGCCTCACCGCCGCTGGTGGTGGCGTATGCGTTAGCGGGCACGGTAGATATTGATTTGAACAATGATCCCATCGGTATGGATCAATCCGGTAAGCCGGTATATCTGCGCGAAATCTGGCCCAGCCAGAAAGAAATCGCCGATACCGTCGCCAAATCGGTGTTAAGTTCTCAATTCAAGCGTGAATACGCCGACGTATTTGCCGGTTCCGAGGAATGGAAAGCCATTAAAACCAGCACCGGCGATCAGTTTGAATGGGTCGAAAAGAGCACCTACATTCAAGAGCCGCCGTTTTTCGTCGGCATCAAGCCGACGGTGGCTCCAATCAAGCCGATTCAAGCGGCGCGATGTCTGGCGTTGCTGGGTGATTCCATTACCACCGATCACATCAGCCCGGCGGGTTCAATTAAGAAAGACAGCCCGGCCGGGAAATTTCTTATGGAAAATGGGGTCGAAGTCAAGATGTTCAATAGTTACGGCGCACGCCGGGGCAACGATCGCGTGATGACCCGCGGCACCTTCGCCAACATCCGCGTGAAAAATAAACTCGCACCAGGAACCGAAGGCGGCGTCACCATGGATCTTCTGGACGGAAAGATCAAACCGATTTTTGATGCCAGCACACATTACAAGGCGGCTGGTGTCCCGTTGATTGTTCTAGCGGGTAAAGATTATGGCATGGGATCCAGCCGGGACTGGGCGGCCAAGGGCACGTTCTTACTGGGCGTACGGGCAGTGATTGCGGAATCCTTTGAACGCATTCACCGCAGTAATTTAGTCGGCATGGGCGTATTGCCGTTGACGTTTAAGAAAGGCCAAACCGCGGCGAGTCTTTGCCTGACCGGCAAAGAAACCTATGAAATCCATTTGACTGATGCCCTGGCTCCGCGCCAGGATGTAAAAGTCATTGCCATCAAAGAGGATGGCGGGAAAATTGAATTCACCGCCACCTGCCGTATTGATACGCCCGTGGAAGTCGAATACTTCCGCAACGGCGGAATCCTGCACACCGTGCTGCGCCGAATGGCGAAGTAAAACCGGAAATTCGCCGGTACTACAAGCCTTTCCGCTATCTCATTTTTGGCCCGGCACCTTTCCTTGCGGATGTTCCGGTTGCCAGTCACGCGCTGGCCTGATGAAAATCCCAATGCGGTATTCGTGCGATTTGTGTTGCACGCCCGAAGAGCACCGGATGTGCAATCCGGTGGTGGATCTGCGGACGGTGGCAAACCACCGCATCAGCGGCGGGGCAATCGGAGCAATCTGACGAGGGAACAGGGTACGAGGGTTTCTTCGTGCTGCAAACCGGATCAACTGCTGGTAACGGATCACTATAAAGTTCCGGTGCTTTCCGCCGCGAACTGAATGCCCTGGGGCAACCGGTTACTATTTCAGCTTGCGGAACATAGCAGCGGCGACATACTAACGCGAGATCAAATTGGCGAACGGTCGCCAAATTGTATAACACGAAAGGCATCATAATGAGTAACAAAACGTTAACGAAACAAATTATCAACGGCCTAAAACAACTAACAGATCCGAGTAAGGGGATAAGAAGCGATCCAGTGTGGACGGACGAGGTGAAGAAGTGTATTGCCACCATAGGAGAAAAGAATAAATGGACGGTAGCGGGTGTACTAGGGTCCGCTCTACAAGATCCAGAGTGGCTCTATGATCTCGTTTGGTTTAAGAACGATAAAAAAGGATTTCTTCGCGATGTTGGGCTTGCCCTTGAGTCGGAATGGGGAACATCGGCAGACGTTAAATATGACTTTGAGAAACTGCTTCAGGCGAAATCTCGCTTAAAGGTGATGGTTTGCCAGGCCAAGGATAACCAAAAGGTGAAGGAACTATTTGCATCTCTTAAAGAGGGAATCCAGCGATTTGACAACCGGGGCATAGACGAAACCTATATTTTGGCCATATACGACAACGAAAAAGGAGAATTTGTATTCGAGCAAGTTAATGGCATAATTAAGTGATCATCGCATCTGGTGCCAGTCGCTTGCATTGAAAAATACGCCACGATGATTATAAGGCCTTGTTTATACGCCGGGGGCCGTCCTGTGGGGCGGCGGCACTCTATTCGCTGCTCGCGTTTCCGGTTTCAACCACCGTTTCCGGGAAAGTATCCGGCATTGCCAACGGATTACCTGGGGGCTTGTCAGTATGCTGCCGTCGCGTCCGATTCATGACCGTGTGGATTACGATAACGTCATGGAAGTGGTGCTCGCGATGGCCGGTCACCGCATGACCGCGGATCAGGAAGATTATTTTGAACTTCTGTCGGATATGATCCTTAAATATGATCAGGAGCATGGCGAACAAATTCCCGATGGTACGCCAATTGAACGGCTGCGTGCCCTGGTGGAGATGGCCGATATGAGCGCATCGGATCTGGGACGGCTACTGGGGAACCGTGGATTGGGGTCGAGTTTGATGAGGGGTACCCGCGCATTATCCAAAACGCATATCCGCAAACTTTCTGAACACTTTCATCTTTCAGCGGATTATTTTCTCTAGTGCTCTGTCACGCCTAACTATTAGGATTGATTGCCCGCACGATGACACCGCCCGGGGTTAGTAATCCCCGCCGTATCATTCGCATCCGTGGTTGCGGAGTCCGAATCGCGTCCCGGCGCACCGTGACTCGCCCGCTAAACATCATGCGTAACGGGATATTGAGAACCGTTTTACTCATTCTGATCATTGCCCTGCGTCATCCCGCTCATCCTGCTCCCTTGGAGGGGCTTCTCCGATGAAGAGCCGGGCACCATGCCTGATTCCCACCACCTGTACCGATCTCCGGCTCTTTTCCAAACGAAATATCACACGGTGCGACCTAACGACCATGTGCCGAAGCTCCTCACCGACAAACGCGCTATCCGGCGCAATGGCACAGCGCTCCGGAAACTTTTCCAAGGACGCGATCTTGTCATAGAGCGTTTGCAGCCATCGCTGTGCGAGAACTGGGGAATCCTTGTGAATATACTCGAACGCTGTTCGCAGTTCCGCCTCGGCGATGGGAGTGATGATGACGGCGTAATTCATTTCCGCAGCTTAATATCATGTTGCCGCGCCAACTCTTCAATTACGGCACGGACCGGTCGCCCACGATTGGCCTTGGCTGCATTAAGACTTTTGCGCAAGGCCTGAATATGGCCGGCAAACTGTGCCTCATCGAGCAACGCCTGGTACGCCTCCGCGCTTTGCACAACCAATGCAGATTGGCCGTTGATGGTCAGCACCACTGGTTGGCGGGATTTTTTAAGCCGGCGAATATGTTCTCTGGTATTGCGCTGAAAGTCACTAAGTGAGTGGATGTTTTCAAGATGAATCATATATCTCCTTTCAACAGCTTATTAACTGTAAATTGCATGATACCAACAGGATGGTCTGGAAACAAATGTAGGCGCAGATATTGTTCTTCTGGTTGCGGGGCTTGGGCAGTTTGCACCAAGTCGTACTGCGAGAATACCATGCGATATCAATAACGCGAAAGCGTGACATCCGCCGTTGTTCGACAGACCGCTCTGAAACCGCATGGCAAAAATAAAGTTCCCACGACATTCCATCCCGTTGTGCCGTCGTGTCGTTGTGGTAACCCCGTTCCTCCGCCATCTGCGCTGCCTTCGTGGTTCAAAATTCCTTGGATTCCGTCATGCGGTCATTCGTGGTGTTGCCATGCCACCGATTTTACTCATTACTAATTACCGCATTGAGCGCAGCCCCGCCCGGACAATAACTGTCCGCATGGTGTGGTACATATTTATCCGTATTGAACCGTTCAGGCGTTCTGAACGGTGCCGATTGCCGCCTGCCGGCATTGGCGGATATTTACGGTTTCAAAGGAGTTTTTCCAGCGGCCACAGAAACTATTTCAGGTTGCCCGTGAGATTGGCATTGACAGCAAGGCCATCGTCGCGAAATGTAAGGCGGAGAATGTTCCGAATATCGACAACCACTTAAGCGTGGTCAGCGCTACCCTTGCCGCCAAAATCAAGGAATGGTTCTGCACCACCGCATCAGCGGCGGAGCAATCGGAGCAGTCTGACGAGGGAACAGGGCACGAGGGCTTCTTCGTGCTGCAAATCGGATCAACTGCTGGTAACGGATCACTATAAAGTTCCGGTGCTTTCCGCCGCGAACTGAATGCCTAGTGGGGCGGTGAAACTTTGACCGGCGAGCCAAAAGATTCAAAACTATATTTGGTACACGCCCTTGAATGTATCGAACGCGTCCGTATTTATTGACGCGGAGTTGGTTTGGTCCATTGTTGAGCATGATCTTGAGCCGTTGCAGCGCCGCCTGCAAACATTGTTAGAGCGGTTGAGCGAAATGTCATAGTTGTGTTACGCGCCGATAGCGGCGCAAACGTAGGATCCGTAACGCCGGCATCTTGCCGGCATCGGGGGCAGGCAGGATGCCTGCGGTACGGAAGTCAATAGCTGACCGCCGAAAGCCAATCGCCGCTAGCTGACCGCTGAAAGCTGACCGCTGAAAGCTGATCGCTTACAATGCTCCTCATGGCCAACGGAAAAATATTCGGAATTGGAAATAACATTGCGTTCAGCCGTCAGCTATCAGCGAAAAATGTTTGACCGATAGCTAATCTCTGATAGCCTAACAACAAGGACTCGCCCAATGAAGGATTTCCGCAGATTGAGCGTATGGGAAAAAGCGCACGGCGTAGCCTTGGGCGTGTATAAGTCCACTCGCGGATTTCCCGCCGACGAACGCTACGGATTGACCAGCCAGTTGCGACGGGCGGGGGCCTCCATTCCCACTAATATTGCCGAGGGCTGCGGACGCAACAGCGATGGAGAATTGGCCCGCTTCCTGGAGATCGCCATGGGGTCAGCCAGCGAGGTAGAGTACCTGCTGCTATTAGCCCACGAACTGGACTACCTCGACGTTGCGGAATTTCGGCAGCACACCCAGCGCGTCACAGAGACGAAACGAATGCTCGCTGGCCTGATCACGACGATCAGGGCGCCCACCCGGCCAAAACCGCCATTAAGCCGCAGTCCCGCCAGCAAGCCCAATGCCCAACCCCAGAAGCAGAAAGCCGATAGCTGACCGCCGAAAGCCAATCGCCGATAGCTGACCGCTGAAAGCTGATCGCTTACAATATCCCCCATGGCTAACGGCAAACCAAAACTCGAACTCACCTGGATCGGAAAAGACATCCGGCCAAAATTGGAGCTGCGGATTCTCATTGAAGATCCGGCAAAAAGCTATCACGCGGGATTCCGGACGACTGGGGCACGCGGAGGCGCGGAGTTAGCTATAAGAAGGTGGTGAAAAGAGGTAGTGAAAAAAAAGAGGGGATGCCTCAAAATGGAGTTGAAGA
>JBMFGW010000095.1:0-15447 GCA_049977145.1 Phycisphaerae bacterium | reverse complement strand
GCAATCAGTGGCCGCAATACTGGAAAATCGCCATGTTACACAACAATTAGACCTCGCCCGGAAAAATTGCCACGCCCTCTGTAACCCAAGTAGGCCCACTGCAAACCGGCACACCAGCCGCCACGCTGCTATCCCAAATGCCCCGACTGCTGCATATCCACTATCCATTTGGGTGTTTCTTCAATATATTCCAAAAGCTGCTGCTGTCGGCGGCGGTAATACCACGCCAGGTATCCCTGCCAGAAAATGCCGAACACACCCACGGAGCCGTAAGCGGCATACCTGATCAACTTTACCATCGGCATCATCTGATGGGCGGCCACTCCCAAGTTATCCAGCGCCTTGCCGGTAACCGGTAACCACATAACCACAACATCCTTATCCCACCCCAGCGCGATGGTCAGCATCCACCAGGCGCTGATGACCACAAACATCGCCCCCAGCAGCAATTGATTGCGGCTTAGTAGCGGGAAAATACTCGGGTCCAGCCGCCGAATTCGCTGCTCTCCGATATGCTCCACCACACCGCCGACAATCATCCATATTCCCATGATCAGGGCGGATATGCTCACACCGCCATAGAGCGCGAACATGGCCGTCAACACACCCATGATAACTAATCCCACATATTCGCGATGCGCAATCTGGGAAGCACGCAGAATTCGCGCGGCGTTCATGCGCGCTACGCCAATCTGCGAAAGTTGTTCCCGCGACAGCGGACTTTCATCCATTTTAGAATCGGTATTTGCTTTCATCGTTTCATCCGATCGCACCAATCACTTCATTGTACGCACCTGCTGATACTTTCAACATCATATCCCACGCCAAATTCGGCTTACGCCGCCCGGGTGGTAGTGTCGCCTTGCCAAGGCGATTCATTGGCGGGGTTGGCAAGGGGCTTGTAGCGGTTGGCCAACAGGGCTTCAACAATAGCCAAGATCAATACCAGCGTCAGCACCCCCGGCATCAGCGAGCTGCCCTGGCTGGTTTTTGCCAGTTCCTTCGCCAGCGCTGCGGCGGTCGCGGCAATAAAAATAACCTGTTTTTTGGGAGCCTCCCGGGCCAGCACCGCGGCGCTGGTGGGGTGTAGATCGGCCTCATCGGAGGGAACATTAACAACAAACGCGCCGGCATATTTTCCGTTAAAACTTCGCCATTGATATAGGCCCGCGCGCTGCGCTGCGGTAAAACGCCAGACCAGCCGTCCATCCAAAGTATGCGTCGCGCGAACATTGACCGCTGTGTGCGCCCCCGGCGGGCTGACGTTCATGGACAAGGCTGGATTATTTTCCGGCACTGGGATGTCTACCGCCCGGCCTGGCGTGTACGAGGCGCCCTCTGCGCTCGCCGTGGCGGCGCCCAGCGCGATACGCGCCATCATCGGCAAAAAGACACTGGTGGCCGCCATGTTGCTCCAACCGCCGCCCGGCGCGGATAAAAAAGTGTACACACGTCCAAGTCCCAGGGAATGCTGCACCAAAAATACGGAATCATCATGCAACCGCGAAAGCACCTTACCCAGCCGCGGGGAGCTATCCGACAGGCTCCAGTGTCCGACCACCACCATGCGCTGAAAAGGGGCCTGATTTGGAAACAGCCCCGCAAAAATATGGCTTTTCACATCCACCCAGTTCACCGCTGCCCCGCCTTGGCTGATGCTGGGACCGGATATGGCGCCCGGTAATAATTCCAGCGTCCCCGCCGCCATGGCGTTATAGTTTGATGCGTCCACCGCCGGTCCGAGCAACCAGCATAAGCGCCCGCCCGCAACCACAAATCGGCGCAGTGCTTTGGCCAAGGTCGGGGTAATTTGAGGGACATCACATACAAATATCGCCGCATAACGGTCCAGCCGCAAGGCGGATACGTCGCGGTATGATCGATACGTTGGTTCAATACTCCACAACGGCGGCTTGCCGCCCGGCGCGCCGGCGGCGGCAAATGGAGCCAGCGCCGCATCCACATAAAATGCCGTGGAGGCGTTGGCAAGCTGTTGCTGATTGCCGAGGACCAATGCGCGGATCTTATTTTTCACGTTCAACAGTAAGCGGCGGCGATCTCCCCAAGGCATGGCGTGGCTGCTGTCCAATTCCACGAGTGTAAAGCGGTGCAGACCCGGCCCGGTAAGTTGGTAAGCGAGGCTGATATCGGCCCGGCTCGACGCTGTACCACCCGGTCCCAAAGTGGCCCGGGCGGAAACATGGCGGACCTTTTGCCCATCAATACTCAAGCCAAAACGCGGCGCTACCGCGGTGGCCCCATTGTTAATGACTGTGCCACGAAACCGCACTGTTGCCCCCACCACCGCGGCTCCATGCCGAATGTTCCAATCCGCAATGGCCACATCATCCGGGGTCCCCGCCGCCTGGGGCATAAGCGCCAATTGGATTCCCGGCGTTTTTTTAAGGGCCGCGAACATGTCCGTGTTGGAAGCCGCCGGCCCCGCGAAATCCGAGATAATAATGAGCATGCGGTTCGGGCGTGCGGAATTTTTCAGCAGGTGTACCGCAGTCGCAATAAGTTGCTCCATAGGCAAGGCGCGGCCAATACTTTTGATTCCATTGAGCCGGGCCAACTGGGTCACACGATCGCTGGTGAGGTGATCGGGAATCGGCGTGTTGCCGGGATTTGTCAGCAGTACGGCCATGCGCGCGGGCTTCAGACTTCGATCCAGCAGAGTACGGGTTTGGTCAATGGCGGTTTGCAGGCGCGTTTGCGTGCCATCCTGAATCAGCATGGATTGCGAATTATCGAGGATAACGACGCATGCGGTCGATTGGCCATTAAAATAAGTCCCGCTGTTGGGAAACAGGCTGTCGGTTCCCAATCCCAATATGGCGGCGACGGTGGCGGCCAGGCCTAGAAGCATCAGCAGCGCGGGCCAAAACAAGCCACCCTGATGTACGGGAGGTTTGCCGGAGGATGGCAGCAGTGGTGCAGCGGTAGAGGCCGTAGTCGCTGTAGTTTTCGCAATGGTGGTTTTTCGCTGATCCAGGATGTTGTTAAGTACCACCGTCATCAGGGCCAATACCGTAATTCCCGCCAGTAACAGCAAAAGCATCCCATACGCCGCAAAGGGCGATCCCCCATGCACCAGCGGCCCGGCCACCGCCATGGCGATCATCGCCAATACCGCCATGCGCAAAAGCAACAACAGAAATTGCTGAACTTGGCGTTTGCGGGCGGTTTTCTGCGCGGTAACACGCAGAAAGCGCAGGGTGGAAAACGGCACCCGGGGTGATCGCACCCGATTCAAAAGATGCAACAACACCGGAATACCCGCCGCCAGCAGGCCCAGGAGCATTACTGGGTCGGAGAAATTCATCGCAGCCAGCGGCAAATCATTCATGTGTAAGTCTTTCCATGCCCTTAGGGCCCATCAGCGCCGCGCGGTGCGGCGCAACAGTTCACGAATTTGCACATCCCATGGCACGTCCGTAAAGGCGGTAACGTAATCAATGCGGGATTGTCCGCACTTGGTTTTAATTAAATCCAGAAACGCCCGCACTTCCCGGCGATAATCATCACGAATCAGTTTGGGATCAATTTGCAGACGCGAGCCATCCTCCATATCTTCAAAGGTTACAGGCTGCTGATACGCCAACTCCATTTCTCCGCGGTCCAACACCTGCATGAGCACCAGTTGGTGCCGGGCATGGCGCAAATGCTGCAACGCGCTGGTGATTTTATCCGGATCATCGAACAAATCGCTGATCACAATAACTAATCCGCGGCGCGGAATTTTATTGGCCACCAGGTGCAGCGTGCCGGATATATCAGTCTCGCGACCGGGCGACAGTTTTTCCAAGTTTACAAAAATCTGATCCAGATGCGAAGGACCATTACCCTGCGGAATCTCCAGGCGAATGGTCTGATCATACGCAATCAACCCCACCATATCCTGCTGATTCGACAGTATATAGGCCAGTGATGCCGCCAAAACCGCCCCGTATTCAAACTTGGTAACCGGCGGAAGGTTCTTGCCCTGCGGATCAGTCAGCACGGCGGCGCCAAAATTCATTGAGGCGGACACATCCAGGCAAATCGTAGCGCGCAGATTGGTTTCCTGCTCATACTGTTTGATATAATAACGGTCGGTTTTCGCCAGAACCGTCCAATCCAAATGTTTAATTTCATCTCCCGGCACATATTCACGATGTTCGGCGAACTCAATGGAAAATCCCTTGTGCGGGCTTTTATGCAGACCCGCATACACGCCCTCCACCACTCCGCGCACCGTCAGTTCCATACGCCGCAGTTGCGCCGCCTGCGCGGGCTTGAAGAATCGATACTGATAGCTGGGCATACTTACCAATCCGTCACTTTTCCGATGCCGCTCCGGCGGTCAGCCACGTTATGGCCATTTTACCGTATTGTAACTCCCGGACCACGCGCGCGCGCAGCACCATATCCTCCAGTCGGATTTCCGCTGGATGCCGCAGAATCATCAAGCCGTCCGGCGCCATCAACTCGGCTATCCCGGCGGTCAGATTGGCAACGCGGTTTCGCCCTTCAAAGGTTTCCAGGTGGGCATACGGCGGATCAATAAACGCCAGCTCCAGGCGTTGCCCCCCCACCTTTTCCGACACCAGTTCTCCGAGGTCATAAGCATCCGCAGGCAGCACCTCACATACCGCTTCCACACGCAACGCACCAATATTGTGGCGCAAACCATTGAGGGCCTGGCGATCCCGTTCCACAAAAATCGCCCGCGCCGCCCCGCGCGAAAGGCATTCCAACCCCAGGCTGCCAGTGCCGGCAAAACAATCCAGCACCACGGAATCCGGAATTGTTACCGCACAGGTCAATGCGTCAAATAGCGATTGCTTGGCCCGATCGGTGATGGGCCGAGTCGTCAGCGTGTCCGGCCCGAGCAGCCGGCGCGTTCGGAAGGTACCAGCGATGATTCGCATACCGGCTATTGAGTATAACCGCCATCGGCGATTATCGCCCGGTCAGCCGCTATTCCGGGAGCCAATGACGTTGTTCATATAATTGACAGATGAACAGTTTGCCCGAGGTTTCCCCTGGTTTCCCCTGGTTTCCTTGCCGAACCGATGCGGTTGGCCTAAACTTCTGGCGGGCGATGCGGGCGGTTCCGGCATTTTGGTGGTCCTTGGGCCGTGTTTGGAAGGATTTGGCAACGATGAGTGCAAAAAGAAAGGATGCCGATTGGAAATTTTGGCGCATTGAAAACAAGAAAATTTTCATTCATCGTCCGGTCATTACCTTCTGGCTGAAGTTTCGTGTAGGCCTGTCGGTGCTCGTCGCGATGATTACCGCCGCCTTCGCCATGCTGTTGATGTTCCGCCCTTTCTGGTTTCATCTGGCAGACCCGCGGGTGGCCTATATCATCGGCCCCATTATGCTCCTGGCCGGCGTTATTCAGATGTTTTTAATGCTCAACAGTTCTCTGGGCTGTATGGCGGTGGTACAGAACGATTGCGTCAATATTCGCGGCCACCGATATTTCTGGAAACACATCCGCGATGTTTCCGTACAGGAGAGTTCCTTTGGCCCCACCGGCCAGCCGGCGTTGAAATTGCATATTGTCACACGCAAGGGTGAAAAACTCATTACCATTATTCCCGAAGGCATGGCCGGGCGGCAGGATTTAGAGCAGCTGGCGCGACACCTTAAGAAACTCATAAAACAACTGGCCGACCAGCGCGCTGGCAAGTCGGCAGCGGGTGCGGAGGCATGAACACCACGGCGATTTCCAGTATCAATCCGCCGCCGGCCCGGCCGGGAATGTGGCGACATTTCCGGACTTTTCTGGACCTGATTAAATTTTCGCACAGCATTTTTGCCATGCCCTTTGCGCTCATTGCGACATTCCTCGCGGCCCGGGAAATTCATCTCGCGTGGCCGGGATGGATACGCCTTGCCTTGATTGTCCTATGCATGGTCCTGGCGCGGACTTTCGCCATGACGTTCAACCGTTTGGTGGATCGAGATTTCGACAGGCGCAATCCGCGGGCCATGCGCCGGCCCAGCGTGACCGGAGAAATTTCCGTCGCCTTTATGACGGTGGCACTGGTGCTATGCGGCTTGTTGTTTATCGCCGTGACCGGCCTGTTTGATCTGCTGTTGGGTAATATATATCCGCTGCTTTTGGCGCTGCCGGTATTGCTCTGGATCGCCGGGTATAGTTTCACCAAGCGTTTTACCTGGTTGTGCCATTTTGTGCTGGGCGGTTCGCTGGCTTTGGCGCCGCTTAGCGCGTGGATTGCCATCGTACCGCCGCACGGCCCGGTGATCAGTGTGCAGGTGTTGCTGTTGGCCGGTGCGGTGCTGTTCTGGCTGCCCGGATTTGATATTTTGTATGCGCTTCAGGATGTGGACGTTGATCGCAAAGAGAAATTGTTTTCACTGCCCGCCGCCTTCGGCATCGCGGCAAGCCTTTGGATTTCCCGCCTCTGTCATGCCATGGTCATTCTGCTGTTGCTGGCTTTTGGTTTGGGCCTCGGCGGCGGCCTGCGGTTGGGATCTCTGTACTGGTGTGGTTTTGTGGCGGTGGTGCTGCTGCTGCTCATTGAACAGTCGCTGGTCAAGCCACATGATATATCCAAGGTGAATGTGGCATTTATGACCATCAACGCTCTGGTCGGGTTGATTTTCGGATGTACGACTATCGCGGCTATTTTGCCGCATTAGGGAAGACCGAGGCAAAAAGATGGCGGCCCGTTGCTTCCCGGAAAAGATATTTTCGCCGTCCCGACGCCTAACAAGGGCCTTTTTATGTCCAGCGATGACGAGCAGTACGATGAGGAAGATTGGAAAATTGAGAACCATATCCATACGGCTGTATGCCCCTATTGTCACAAGACTATTTTCGATGATACACCGCGCTGTCCGTTTTGTGGACAATACCTCACGAGTCGGCAGTTACTGAGAAATAACCGCAGCGGCTGGAAAATTTTCGGTATCATTATGCTTTTTCTGGCACTGGCGATGTTTCTACTTACATGGTTACTCTCTCCGCCGTGGTAAGGGACGCCAACGAAATAATTGTGGTGTGACAGACTCTACGTTGGGTTTTGTACCCGTGGCCCGTAGAATATACTTATGAAATGTTGCTGGTGCCGGAACATACAAATGAGCATGACTCCCCTTTTAAGAATAATAAAATTGCCGATGGTAAGACGCGTGAATTATGGTGCTGCCGCTGTGCTCACGATTCTGTGTGTCACCGCCGGAATGGCCGTCGCGGCTGGTGTTTCTGAATCGTCTTCCGCCATGTTGGCCCAGGCCACAACAGAACAACATGAGGGGCGTTGGGCCGCCGCCCTGACGGATGTTCAAAAGGTCATCCATGCGGGCAATGTTCACCCCGCCGTTATTAATCTGCTGATCGCGGCGGCCCGGCAGCAGCACCACCTGGGGCGGGCTTATCTGCTGGTTGCGGATTTAGGGGCGCGGCATCTGATCTCCCCAACGCGGGCGCGGCAAATAATTGTTTCGCTGCTGCGCCATGGCCCCGTGCCCAAATTGCCCCGAAAACTCATCCTTGCCCGTGCCCACAGCGGCTATGGCACACAACGACAGTGGGCGTGGCGAGATTACCTGCTAGGTGTAGCTGCGGCGAATTGCGGGCAGTATCAACAGGCCATTAATTTTCTGCAGGCAGCCCGCACTGCGAATCCGGCCTTCTGGCCCGCCACCGAGTTGTTAGCCGATCAGCTCGCAACCGCCTATCAGTTTAAAGAGGCTGAAACTTTACTGCGTAAGGCGGAACACGATCATTGGCATCGCCGTCAGGCGTATCGGGATCTCATTGGGGTTTATGCGGCGCAGGATCGCCTGCGGCGTGCCTTGGTGCTGGCACAGCAAGTTGCGGCAAAATATAAAACCGATCCCGAATTGCAGTTGCTGGTCGCCCGCATCTATGTGTTGCGCCAGCAAACCAATATTGCGGTAATGGTGCTCACCCGCGTGCTGCGCCAATTTCCAAATTTTAAGCCGGCGTATCTCACGCTCCTGGATTTAGCCCAGAGTACTGGTGCGCCCAGCGTGCTCCAAAATGCCAGCCAACAATACATCCGGAAATTCCCCGGTGATATATGGTCCATCGTCCTGCAATCGCGCTGGGCCGCACAGCGGGGGCATGCCGCTCGGGCCGGGCGAATTCTTACCCAGGCTTTGCATACCCATCCCGCCGACATGGCACTATGGCAGGCCCGCATTGAACTGGCACTGGCCCAGCACCATGTGGTTTTAGCGCAGTGTCTGGCCCGGCAGGCCCTGGTGTTCAACCCCGACAGTCTTAGCTTAAATGATACGCTGGCGCAGCTGTTGGCCAATAAACCCAGCCAAGCCCTTGCCGTAGCGCAGGCGTTTGCCAGGCGGCATCCACAATCTCCGGCGGCGCAACAAATGTACGTTCAGACGATGCTGGAGTTTAAGCACTATGCACAGTGTCGGGCATTCCTGCATCCTTTAATGCAACGTTACCCGAAGGCCCGCTGGATTGTGCAATCTTGGACGGCTTATCTGGATGCGGTGCGCAACTTCAAAGCCGAGCGAAACTTCTTGAATCGCATCACTTCCGGTCCCGCGCCGCGGGTATCCGATCTTTTGCTTCTGGCGACGGTGGATTATCAGCTCCATGACTTGGCGGGGGAAGAGGCGGCCTACAGAAAAGTGCTGCATCTGGAGCCGCAGAATTCCATGGCGGCCAATGATTTGGGTTATACGCTGACTATTGCGAATAAACAATTATCCTACGCCAAAAAGATCATTGAAATTGCGGTGAAAAATCATCCCGGCGATGCCGCCTCCCGCGACAGTCTCGGTTGGGTGCTTTATCGGCAGGCGCATTATCGACAGGCTCTGGCGCAACTGAAACAAGCGGTGCAACTGCCGGGCGGGCAATCTCCGGAGGGCTTGGAACATCTGGGGGCGGCAATGAATAAACTCGGCCATCCCGGCCGGGCAATACTAATCTGGAAATTGGCGCTGCGGCAAATGCCAGCCACTCTTCATCTTTCGCCCCATCAACGCGTGCTAAAAAATCGCATCAACGCACGCATCCAAAAAGCCAAACTGTTGCGTAATATTCAACATGCGGGTGGAAAAATGATGTAAGGAACCGTATCCGGAATAACTTCCACAATACGGAATCTGCAGCTCCGAATCTTGTCGCATCTGGTCATTGCATGCAGGGATGAACTTGGCGCGTAAACGTCAGGGATGTGATGAGCATCACTGCCGCGCTGACGGTGAGAATGCCAAAAACCACATAGATGCCAAACACATGGAGCACCCAACCGAGCGGCAAAAGTCCCAAGGCTCCCAGGGCGTTGGAAAGTCCCAAGGCAATTCCTGAGCCCAAAGCCCGATTTTCCGGGAACATATCCTGCCCAATGAGCAGGGTGGGGGAAAACGTGCTGAACATGGCGATTCCCAAAACCGCCGCGACAATCCATAACAGCGGCCCCCGCACTATGGCCACGAGCGGCAACAAAATCAGCATCACCACGCTGCTGCCCAGCAATACGGGGCGGCGGCCCACGTGATCCGCAAGGGTTCCACCCGTGGCCTGCCCGATGACGCCGGTAATCAAAAGTGTGCTGATAATCGAAGCCCCGGACACCAGCGTGCCGCCCCGGAGTTTCCACATCAATGGAATAAATACAATCGTTCCAAAAACCGCCAACCCGCGGAAAGCTGAAAAACGTACCAGCACCAGAAATGGCCGGCGATGCGTGCGCCAATGAATCTTGGGGGCGTTTTGCCGCTGCGCCGGCAAACTGGGAATCAGCTTGACCATAAATGGCAGCGTTATAAGTGTCGGTAATGCAATGATCCAGAGATTATGCAATCCCAGATAAACCACAATCAGGCTGGTAAGCAATGGCCACGCCCCGCGGCCCAGTTCACCGCCAATTAAAAACAGTGCCAATCCCGCACCGTGTCGCCGTTCGGTTAAGCTCCGCACCGCCGCCAACGCCTGCGGGTGAAAAATTGTGCTGCCCAAACCAGTTAGTAACAGCAGCGTCAGTAGAATGCCGATATTGGGCGCCAGACCGATAAACGCTCCGCCCACGGAACATGCGGCCAACCCGCCAATGATGAATAATTTTCCGCCAATTTTATCGGCCAAAATTCCCGCCACTGGTTGCAACGCTTGTCCGAGATAGATCGCCGCCATGATGATGCCCACCATCGCCAGCGGTTCATGCAGCGCGGTGAGAACCGCCGGGAGAATCCCCGGCAGATAAAAAGCGGCCCCGTCATTAAGAAAATGCGCCCATGTCATGCACACTAAGCTAACCGCACGCCAAGTAGCGGAAGCCTTCACGGTGGAGGGTAAATTCGTCTCAGTGGCGGTCGTCATTGCCTGATTATAGCGCAAAGCGGCTGTGCCAGTATCATTCCTGATTTTTACGGCCACGGCGAACCCACGTGACATGGGCAGGATGTTGATGCCGCCCTGGCCCCGAAAATATTGATGCACTGGCCAAAAGCGGCGGCACGTTCAATACGCCAGATCTTCAGAACTTTCCTACAAGATTGAGCGCCACATAAGCCGCATTGGCAATTTGCGCCACGGGTTGTTCGTCACGCGCGTCGAAGCCTTGGCTGAATGTTTGGTTAAACGCATAACCACCACCGATGTTAATGCTTATGTGTCGCCGCAGCGTTACAATCCTGAAACCGGTCTGTACCCGGCATTGCGTCATAAACAACCGCTGATCCGAGGCATAAGAAGCGACATGGAAGGCCCAGGAATCACTATAAAATCCGGCATACGCCGTCAGCCGGCGCAGCAAAGTATAATCCGCCTCTGCCGTGCCGGAATAAAAGGGAAAGTAATCCACCTTGAGCCAAAGGCGGGGCAGCACGTTGTAGCGGATGGTTTCAAAAGTACCCACACCCCAGTCCAAGCCTTTTTGATGGTGTTCAATTTCAACGGATGGCAGCGGCACATCCGGCATAAATTGCCGGTTGCCATTATAGTCAAGCGCCAAATCAAGTTCGGTATTTTTCCACAAAGGATGCTGTACGGACATGCGGGCCATGCCGTAAATTGCGCTGGGGTCGTTAAATGGACTGTTACCGGCATAGCCCGCGCCCAGCGCTATTCCCACCTCCCACTGGCCGAATCGCCCCAGCGGCATCCCGATGGACATGGCTTCATCGTTGAGCTGCCGTGGTAGCAATGCGGTGTTGGTGCCCAAGCCTATGTAGGTGGAATCATAGGCCACGGTGGGACTATACGCACCGGTGTCGGCCAGGCGTAAGCGACCGGAAAAATCCAACATGCTGATTTGCGCCGGGGAGGAATCGTTGCGCACCCAGGATTTGTTTTCGATAAGTCCCTGATTCCAAGTATCCGCATTATCGCCCGGTTGCCAAGCTTCCTGCGCCAAATACTGGCTATTGCCGGCGCGCGACACGGCCACGCCCGCGGCGAGCAAAACCGACCATGTGATTAATATGCACCGATAGCGTGCAGCTACCATATTATGTTTCCTTAAAATCCAACATATTTTTTATACGCATAGGGTGATTCAGGATAATTATTTTTCAGTTCCGCACGCAGCAATTCGGCACGATTGGTTTTCCCGGCGCTCTGATAGGCCATACCGGCGCGATACAGTAATTCGGCGGCATAAAAAGATTTGGGTTCACTGTTGACATACTGTACGGCAATTTGTGCGGCATAAATGAAACGCTGCTGCGCCACCATAAGTTCCACGCGCAGAAGGCGCGTATACCCCTTGATGATGGCCCGCGGAAATTGCATTTCCCATTGCTCCAGTAAATCATCAGCGGTGCGATAATGATGGCTGCTGATGTAGCTTTCCACATTGCGGGCTAAAACACCTTGCCTGATTTCCTGCGCGCTGTAGGCCATGGGCGCAGCGTCCCCGGCTGCTTTCACATACTTGGCCGCCAACGCCCCATCGCCGGTGGCAACCGCGGCATACGCCAGCGCGGTGTTAAGAACATGGGCGGCCGCCGGGGCTAAATTCGCATGATTCCGCGCCCAGCGTTGTAATGTATGCAGCACCGCAGGCGCCGTAGCGGTATAGTTGCACGCGGTCATCGCGTAGTTTGCCAATAACCGGCTTTGCGTCAGTACATCAGTATGTTTACGCGCCGCCAACAGAAATATATTCCCGGCCTGCCGAAAATTGCCCCGCTCCAGCGCCCGGCGTACCAACAACCGCGCCGTAGGCAACACCGCCTTTGCATTTTGCGCATCCGGCGATAACGCCCAAGCCAGCCCCCAGGCGGTTAATCCCCGCAGGTTTCGGTAATGATGAAAGAACATGATGCCCCGATATAATTGCTCGCCGGAAAGCGCCTTAAGATTATAATTGTCAATAATGTCCGCCACGACGCCGGAGGGGTCGACCGGTGGATATGGAAACTTTGCGAACATTTCCGTGCGAATCAACAGCCGACGGCGGGCCGTAAAGATATTGCCCGCCTGATGAATTGTTACACCGACGGTGTAGCGGCCCGGTGCCAGAAATTCGTGCTCCACCCGCAAACCCTGCGCGGTTTGCCCATCGGAAAAAGTCCAGTCCACACGCGGCGCAAAGGTGGCCGGTACACGTACCGCAAAGGTGTAGCGCTGTATATAATTATCCGGTGGTACAAATAGTTGCGCCTGCGGTTTTATGGAAAAGTCGGCGGCATAACCGCGGCCCACGTTTTCCAAACGCCCGACCACAGCCTGATTGGCCGGAGCGAACGCCGCCGCCGGAATCGGGGCATACCGGGCCGCACCGGGCGGCTTCCAATCCACCGCCACCCCTGCCAGCCACCAAAGGTGCAGTTCGACGACGGTCATAGGATACCAGCCGGGCTTGAGATAAATGGTGCGTTTGAAACGCACACGCCCCGTCATGCCGCCGGGTTGCGTTTTCGTCAGCAGATTTTTCCCATCCAGATTCAGAAATCCTGCCTCCGCGACATCAAAAGCAAAGGTATAATTGCCCGCGCTGGTGATGTGCAGCTCCGTCCGGTACAACATCATGTCGTGCCGATTCCAGCCGGTGGGGTCATAGCCCATGAACATTTCCGGTACAAACAGCGATGCGGATGGTTTGGCGCCGTCAAATAAACGCAGCATCTGCCGCCAGTTGCCACGGGGACCATTCGCCAGCGGGTATACTCTTAGAAAAACACCACGCTGAATTTGTAATTGCGGCGGCGCTGTTCCGGGATGCGCATTACCCCACCATACAAAATATTCCCCAGCCGTCGGCTCCGCAAAGGCCAGACGCACCAGGTCATCTTTAGCGGACACACGCAACAATCGCATCGGTAAGACCAGGCCGCTGGCGGTCGTCACACGTAAATCTCGTCCATCCGGCAAGCGTGCGCTATTGGTATAAAATTGCGCCCACGCCAGGTTTCCGCCCGGCGCCGATGTCGGCAATAAATTTACCCGTAATGCCCGTCGATAGCGCCAGCCAGGCCCCAGCTCGCCACCCCGGCACAAACGCGTGCCTGCCAAAAGCCCGGCTAATAGCACACTTACCACCCAGAAGTTAACATTCTTCAATATCATACTCCGCTGTTGTTTCACCGCAGACTTTCTTCCATCATTTTTTACGGGCCACCCGCGTGGCCAATATCCACCGCGCCTGGTGCCAAGCCGTCGGCTGCGTCTTTCACATCCTATGATAACATTTACCGCCGTCCGCGGTTATCACCCGGCAGTGGGCGGCGGAAACAACAGTGTAATAACTTTGCTTAAGGAATTGACCAGCAGCCCGAAGAGCGTCATTTTGGTTTTCTGCAGCGTGGCGCCGCCCAGTTTCGTACCGAAGAGTTTGGCCTTTAGTAAGCTGGCGCCATGGAGGTCGCTCAAGCGTAGATCGGCGTAAGTCAAGCGGGCTTTTCTGAAGTCCGCGTATGAAAACACCGCACAGGTCGCCAGCACCCCATAAAGGTTGGTTTCCCGGAAATCCGCTTCCAGAAAATCACCGCTGGTTAAATCCGCGCCGGAAAGATCGGCTTGACTAAAATTGGTGTGATGGCACACCGCATGAATAAAAATAGCCTCACGCAAATCCGCCCCGCTGAAATTCATAGCGGTAAGATCCAGCCCCCGCAAATCCGCGCCTCGCAAGTCGCCATCCAACACACACTGCCAGTTCTTTCGGTCCGCCTCACGCTTCAGGTGAATAATGTCTTCCCGGTTGATATTGCCGTAGTTCTTTTCCAGGGAAAGATAATTTCTACCGTTCCGCGCAACAACGACCACTTTAGCACCGGAAACAGTGGATATTGGCGGTGGTGCTGCGGCCTTGGCATCAACGCGGGTGCGCAAAGCCCGTATTTTAGATTCCGCAGTATATTCATTCCAGGTACGAAGATCCCATTGTTCATCCACTTCAATAACGTCTTCACGAATAACGGCGGCAACGCGCTCCGTTTTTTTATCGCCGGAGCCTTGCCCCGGTGGTCCCGCCCCGGATTCCATAGCCTTTTTCGCACTCATCAGCTTGCTCCTGGGAACACATTCGCCTACCGAAAGCTACTATTTTTCGCGCCGTGTTCCGGAAATCACGCACCCGCGTGCACGCCTACCCACCTTGCGCCATTATACTATCATTCTACCGCATTTCATATACTTCTGACGTAACCATTCTGACGTAACCGTTCACGGCCTAACGCTACATAAAGTATATCCCCCAAAAAAACAAAACGCCAATTAACGCTTTTCGGCAAAACAGTTTGGAATAGCCTTTTAGAATTCAACATGGCTTATCCGATAAAATACAGTAGCCTCCGGCCCGGCGTTTACTATGTTTTTTTTCGCGTATTGTGTGACCGCGTTCACCATGGCCCCAAAAGTAAACCACAAAACACGCGCCGGCGCAAATATTAATATTTGTGTTAAGTGTGTCCCGGACGCTACTGGAGGTTCACCGCAGGGACACGAGGGAACGACGTTGTCCACAGTTTTTTTTAACCACGGAGGAAGCCGAGGCAATGGAGGTTCCACGACGGAGTGCAAGTTACATCTGGCCATGGGCGTGTTAATCATCATGTTTTAGGTTAGGCTAATGTCACCATGAGAATTGATACGCTGACAATTGAGAATTTCAAGGGTTTTGCCAATCAAAGCATTACCTTGCATCCGCATTTCACTCTGCTGGTCGGTGAGAATGGCTCCGGCAAGACGACAATCCTTGACGCATTAGCCGTGGCTGCCGGGATTTGGCTGGTAAATCCACCGGATACGGTTCTGCGCAACAGCAGGAGAAATATCCTTGCATCGGAGATCAGGCTTGCGGCACAACAGCAGGGCGATCGGACTCAGTTTATACAAAAGAGGCCCGTGGTAATCCGGGCAGAAGGCACTATTGGCGGAAAATGTGTCAATTGGACCAGACAAATCCGTGCGGACGGCCAGCGCACAACCAACATGCAGGCGAAGGAAGCTTTAGACATCGTGGCGGATATTTATCAGAAAGA
>JBMFGW010000094.1:0-15560 GCA_049977145.1 Phycisphaerae bacterium | reverse complement strand
GATTGCGGATTCTTCCCCCATCGTCATTGATCCGTGATCCGTGTTCCTTGATCAGTGAAAAGGACTTCTAACTTCTAACTACTGGCGGCCACAGCCGCCCGAAAACATCTTGCGCACCTTGAGCCAAATCCGCTAAAATCAAGGCCCCCATCAACATGCTCAACTTGAGCACCTTGAGGACCTTGCCCCGGCGTGGTTGGAACCTGTACCCTGTAACCTAAAACCTCGCCAGCCGCTGCCACCGCTGTCCCCAAAGCCTAACATATACTCCGTATCCCCTTGGCAGAAACTGTCACGGGCCTTTTATCGGGGCGTGGTAATTTTTTCCGGGCGGCGCTGCGAAGGTGGTGGTTCCGCTGCGGGTTTGATTTCGGCGGCGGTATGGAAGCCGCCGAGTTCAACCGTAGCGGCTGGCCTGCCGCATGTGGTTTCGGCAACTTGCGGCACTCAAGATAGCGTGACGATCAACGCGCCGGATGATTGCATCGCACAATTTTTTGATCGGTGATAATCATGTTCATGGGAACGTCATGTGGTTCCACGGGCAGCAGTTCTTCCAGGAGTTGTTCATGAAAGCACAGGGCGATGCGCAAACCTCTAAAATCTTTTTGTGATAAGAAGCAGTCATAAAAGCCTTTGCCGCGCCCCAGGCGATAACCACGGCGGTCAAAGGCCAGACCGGGCACGGCAACCAGGTCAATCCGGGCCAGCGAAATGGGGGTTTCTCCCACCGGATCACGCAGGCCCTGCACCAGGGGGTTGGGGGAGGTGTCCAGTGATTTGATGGGGACACGAAAAGGTGACATCCACCATTGTTCCATTTGCCGCTTCACCGCCCGTCATTTCCGCGCCCGTCCGTCGAATCAGTGGATGTCACCCTTTCGTGTGCCTCTGCGGGTCAGGGTGTAACTCTGCCCGCCAGTGGTCAAGGTCACCGTGCCGGTATTGGAATTGCTGGCAGAGTTTGCCGCCAGTCCGCCGCCGGTATGGGTGGCTGTTCTGCCGGCCTTTGCCGAAAACGATTTGTGTCGTCCACCAAGTTCCGCACCCGATTCGGATTTATCGGTGATCGTTGAGAACTGGAATTCACTGGAGCCGCCAATAAAGTTGGCAGTTATGGCATTGGTTCGGATTTCATTGGAGCAGGAATCGTGAATTTCACCAGACAAGTTTGGCTCTCGGTCCGTTGCGATTCCCCCTGTGGCTGGCAAGAGAATGCCGCAACAAGTGCGCAGTCTGCAAGCTTCTGGATTATTTGCTTTCGCACCGCAATGTCGGCCGTCGCAAATTATTTTCGGAGCAGCAATACGACAGAAAATAGACCAGGTTATTGTTTGGCTTATCCTCAGTTCCCCGGAGGCTGGCCGCCCGGAATCACCAACACCCGTACGATTGAGGCCGTGGTCAGCCTCAAACGCACGCTCGCGAAAAGCAGAGCGAGCATTCTCAGTGTAACAGCCAGTGCAACCGGGAGGATGAAGAGCATCATGGGGGGGCCGGAAATTATTGCCACCTCGGCGACGAAAAACGCCATCGCCGGGGCTGTTGCCAAACAGACGACGGCGGTTCCCCACTCCAAGGATATTCTGACCTTACTACTGCTTCCAACGGGAAAAATGGACACAACCACTTCTCCCCGGCCGGCGAACGCGACACACGAATTCACTGTAATAATTCGCTTTCTCCAAAACCACCGCCGCCTAGACCAGCCATAAAATATCTCATCGTTTTGCAATGGACGCCACCATGCCCACCGGTAACCAAAGCATCGGTGAACCGTCGAAGATAACAAAGCAAAGCAATAGTCTGCATCCATAGGCGACTGGATTTCGCACGACTGCCAACCTGCCAGGCGCAAAACCATGCGCAGTGGCGGGGGGCAAAGAGGAATGGACCAGGAACCGTCAAGACCAACGAGGGACAGGGGAAGTATTCGAACTTCGGACGCTCTCCTATTTTTTCGCATGCGCAGGTACGAAATAACGGAAAAAGGCAATGATGCTACGAAGAGCGACGCGAGTATCAGCGCAACTGTGGTCATCGGTACACCGCCTCATCAGTTCTGGCAGCAGGGGGAGGTGGTCCCGCTGATGTCAACTAGGCCCAGGAGGCCGTAGTCTTCGCCGCCCGTCGTCAGCGATGCCCCCACGCCAAAATTACGTCCGAAGTTCCAATTAGTCACGCCGCCCCCCCAGCTCTTGTATAGGCCGCCGCCAACTGGTCCGACCTGCCCCTGACCACCGACGAACCAACCTGTATACCCACTGGCGGTGTAGAGTCCGCTCCCGCCCGTCAGACCAGCAATTCCACCTGCGACTACCGGCGTGCCGACTCCTACCTCGCCTCCGCCGTACCAGTAAAACACTACCTGTCTGCTAGCGCAGAGCATAATCGCCTGTACCCCGCCGATGCCAATTCCTCCCACGATATCGAACGCCCCAACGTTTCCACCCAAGTTAACTCCGATGTATTTGCCTTCGCGCTGTTGCTTACAACCGCAATACTGGCGAAAGAGCGGCTCGGCAACCGCACTTAGAACTCCTTGGGGAAGATCCTTTAACTTTGCCAACATATCTTGGACCGTGGAAGCCGTAGCCGAACCCAAGCCGTATAAACCGCCTCCAATCCAATTCGTGATGGGGTTATCCCAATACGACCACCACTGCCCCGATGGATCCACCTTGCCCACCGCCCGTCCCCCAACATATTCGTACAAATTAATCCCGCCGACATAGCCGATCGGATCGCGTTGCAGCCAGCGGCCCAAGACCGGATTGTATGTGCGATTGCGGATGTAATAGAGTTCCGACTCTGGATCATAGCGATATCCGCAGTAGATAATCTCATTGACACCATAGCTCGATTGCGTGTCATCATCCGTGAACCACTGGCCGTCCGCTCCCGGTGCGGTGAAAATCAATGTATTTCCATACGCGTCCGTATCGTAGGCCTCGACAACAGTGCCGGTCGAATCCGTCAATGCTACCGCACGGTACAGCAAATCCTGCAAAACATAATACGTACCTGCGGGCAGGGATTGCGGCCCCAGAATCGCCAGTGTTGTAAGCTGTATGCATTCATCAATATATGTTCCCCACACGTACTGCCGGATAGCGACGTTGCTGCCATTCCGTTCTTCAACAACCTGCCAGCCGCTCCAGATATAATCCGTCGTGCCGTTCGGTACGTTGCCGGTTAATCCACCATTTGTGACAGTCTTTCTGACCCGTCGGTTCATTGCGTCGTACACGTAGGTACCAACAAGTTGGCCGTGCACCGTGGTGATGGCAATGGGCCGGTTTAGCGCGTCGTATTGGTAATAAAAGGTACCGTCGTTGGTTAAATTGCCGTTGGAGGCTCCGCTTGCGCCATCGTAGCTGAAGTACGTGGGCGAGGTTCCACCCACGCTGCGCAACGTTATTTGATTGAGCTTGTTGTGATTTCTCTGATCCGCTATCTGGCTCCCGCCCTCCGGCGTATATACCGTGCTGGTCCAATTGCCCAGCGCATCCAAATTATAATTCCGGCTCCGATCCGTCCCCGGCAACGCAATCGGCGTGGTGACGCTGCCACCGCCGGTGGCCAATTCGCCGCGTTGATAATCCAATAGCCGGTTCATGGAATCATACGAATCATACAGGCTGCTGCGTTCCTCCGCGTGCAGGGGGCGCTCAAAGAGTTTGTTGGAACTCATATCATAAGCACTCGTGAAGCCCACGATGACATTTGTGCCATTAAAGAATCGCTTGCCGATCATGCGTCCCGCACCGTCATAACCGAGTTGGTCTGTAGCAATACTGCCCCAGGCGGGTGTGGGCAAGCCGGATTGGATCGCCGATCTGGTCTGGGCGTTGTTCATATTGGAACGCACCAAGCCATTGCCCAGCGTTACCGTGGCGATGCGGCCGGGGCCAAAGTATTGCCAACTGGCGATTACCGCACTCATAGCCGCTTCAATAATCTGTTGGCGACGATACAGGGCGTCAAAGCTGCTGTTGATCTGCCGGGCATTGGGGAACGTGAACTGGCTTACCGGCAATGAGGTAAAGCCGTCATTGGTGACATACCGTGTGTTGCCACCATAAACTTGCTCTTCTTCCACAGTTCTTCCGATGGAATCATAGACCAATGTTACATCGGCATTGTTTGTGCCCGCAGTATCACGCGCAAACGTGGTCTGGGCCAGGCCGTTATATTGGAAGCTTTGCGCAGTCGTGCCGCCAATTCCGCTGGCGGGAGCAATCGCTACATTTGTCTTCCGGCCCATACAATCCCAAGTGTTAGAGGATACCGAACCGTTTTCGTCCGTGTATGTTACCACATCATTGGCCAAATCATAAACAAATTCCCGGCTTGATCCATCCTGGTAGGTTTCGCTGATCTTGCGATCCAGCGTATCAAACGCCCAGACGGTCGTGCCGCAACGATTACCCACCATGGTTCTGCCCGGAGAACCCTCGATCTAAAACATCGAACCCCGTCTCACCCACCCTCGGTCGCCGTTTTCGCCGCGCCTGCGGGCCCTGAACGGGACCGCTCCCGCAGACGCTCGCCCCCTCCCCGAGTCTCTGCCGTGCGGCCAGCACCTTTCGCCTGCATCTGCCTGATTTGCTGATCCATTTTACGCCATGCGGCCAGTTGGGACTCGGCAACCCACATCAGCAAACCGCCCCACAACAGAACGCCGGCAATAAAGCCGACTATCGCCCCAAAAGTTCGGCCATTCGCTAAACGCCTACCGAGAAGCGCACCGGCAACGCAAAACACGATCAGAATGGCCAGAAGCACCGCTCGCATCTGTTGCATTTCCTCTCACAGAACGAAGTTGGGTGCGCCGCTTGGATTCGCTCCGGAAATCCGCACGGGCAGTGTACCCCACCCCATTTCGTAGCTCCTCTGCCATCTTTTGCACCCTGAAACAGCACCCCAAGTCAATTGTTGTTCCGCCCAATCGATACAGTCGTAAAACGCTATACCGTACCTGGGCGGGTTTTTCGCCGAACGCGTAATGGCGTTCGCAATTCCCGAAATCGCCTTTTTCGGATCACACTCGCACGTGTTCACCCAAATCGACTGACAAGTCTTATACGCTTGCCCCATTGGGGTCCTGGAAAAGCTTGGTAGGCCACTGGCCCCCGAGTTGTCTTTTACAATTCCGGGGCTGCAGAGTATTCCGGTCGCGGTCTCACGCCTTGGGTAGAAACCCCATCCTGATCCCCCAAGCCTGATCCACGCATGCGCAAAATGGATGTCATAGGGCGAGTACCACCAATGTGGCTCCTTGAAATACTCCTTACACAACTGGTAGGGCAACGCAACCCATTTCTCACCGATCGGATCCAACCCCACCACCGCCCGTCCCCCCACATACTCATACAAATTCACGCCGCCAGCATAGCCAATCGGATCCCTCTGGAGCCACCGCCCAAGGGGCGGGCTGAACGTGCGATTTCGGACGTAGTACAATTCCGATTCCGGATCATAGCGATACCCGCAGTATATAATCTCGTTTGCCCCATAGCTGGATTGTACATCGTCGTCCGTAAACCAAATACCATCGGCACCAGGTCCGGTGAAAATTAGGGTATTACCGTAAGCATCGGTGTCATACGCTTCCACGATAGCGCCGGAGGCCTCAGTCAGCGATGTGGCACGGTACAGTAAGTCTTGGCATAGGTAATAGGTTCCAGGTGACAGGTTCTGGGGGCCGAGGGGAACCAACGTGGTAAACTGGATGCACTCATCAATGTATGTCCCCCATACATACTGCCGGATGGGGGTATTGCCGGCATTGCGTTCTTCGACTACCTGGCTGCCGCGCCAAATATAATCGGTGGTGCCGTTGGGAATATTTCCCGTTAATCCACCATTCGTGACCGTCTTCCGCAATCGCCGATTCATGGCATCGTAAACATACGTTGCAATAATAAGGCCGTCCGATACACGGTTGATCTGAATCAATCTGTTGAGCGCGTCATAAGCGTAAATCAGCGTGCCGTCGTTTTTCAGATTGCCATTGCTGGCTCCGGCATTGCCATCGTATTGGAACGCAGTCGGGCTACCGCCGGCCAATGTCCGTTGGGTAATCTCATTGACATAATTGTGGTTGCGTTGATCGGTGGTGGCACCGCCGCCCACCGGCGTAAACGCGCTGGTTTTCCAGTTGCCCAGACCATCGAGATTGTAGGTTCGATTCGTATCCGTGTTTGGTAGCGTAATGGGTGCGGTGATAGAACCGCCGCCGGCGTTTTCATATCCGCCGGTGGATGCCAGCGTCCCTCGCTGATATTGCAACAACCGACCCGCACTGTCATACCCCGGTGCCGGTGACGCAATGTTGCCGTTGTTATCCACCGGTTGATACAGGAAGCTTCGGTTCTCCGCGTGCAACGCCCGTTCATAGAATTTGTTACCCGCAGGATCAAAGGCGGTGGTGTTGCCCACCACTGGTGTGGTGTTGTTGTAGGCAGAAGTGCTGGAATTGATGCCGCCGGAAAGGTACCGTTTGGCAATCATGCGGCCTGAGCCGTCATAGCCCGGCCGGTCACTGGAGGGCGTGCCCCATGCGGGATTGGGCACGGTGCCGAACTGCACCGCATTCTGAGTGCGGGTGTCATTTAGCATAGTGCCTCTCCATGACCTTGCTGACTGTCACCAATACCGAGTTACTTTCTTCATTGTGCCGCAACAAGAGTCCGGCGATCAATCGTGAACTGATGTCGTTCCTCGAGAGAGTTACCACCACGGCGGGTCTTCGAAAAGAAGCAAGCCCGGATGCTGCGTCATCCGCAGATAAGGCATTACCCGCCGAAATCTCGACGGGAATGCTCGTCATATGCACGAGATTAACGAGAGGTGGATATCGAGAAGTTCGTTCGAAATTGGTCGGCCCAAAATACCTCACATGCTTGTTCGGATATTGAAGATAGAATCCTCGCACATCATCCGTCCTGTAGTCCAACCAATAGAAGTTCAATAGGTACTTGCCTTTACTGGCTGATACCAGCGCCACCCATCCAAGCCAGGGCACAGAATGCGTAAGCGAGCCCGACGTCCCGGGTGGAAGGAGAAGCCTGTCTGCACCGTCCGCATATGAAGCAGCTTCGTCGAGAGCAAACTGGATGTCCGCAACGGATCGTCCCGGCCGACTCGCCCACTCGATAGAACTTTTACACCATCTTATGGAAAGTTCCGCCGAAAGCGATCGTGTATATTGAGTAGAATTATGGATGTTCAAGATCACAATAGCGCAAATACCAGTTACTGCGATGCCCGTGCATGCGGTAATCCCCCACCACATTTTCCGCTCCAGTTTCATTTCAACATCCTCCTGCCGGATGTAGAGCTGACTTCATCGCATTCTCAATGTCTTGAAGCGTGACATTTCTTGTTCCCCCCTGGCCACCGAAGACTCCCGCCTGATTGGGAAGTATGGCATTTGTACGGAGAACCTCCGAATATCTGTGATGTTGTCCCCACTTTCCATTGTCACAGGAGAGGAAATCAACTTTAATCCAAACTGAGTACCCATTCGTGAACATCAGCGATTTAATAAATTGGTTGATTTCGTTTTCAGTTTGTTTATCCATCCCAGGAATCGGTTCAAGGTTTTTTATTTTATCGATAAAGTCGATGACTTGGACCCACGAAATCAGCGAAAGCCCGACCGCAATCGTGTCCGGGTTAACGCCCGGGGGTGTGAAAGCGAGCCCAGCGAATGTGTCGCAATAGTCGTTGGCACACCCCGCGCGCGGCGGCTGGCAACATGCACCCACTGGCCCGGCATTGAGACACCCTTGGGTACCACTTGGATCAACCGCTGCTACGGCTCTGTTCTTCACATACTCATACAAATTCACGCCGCCAGCATAGCCAATCGGATCGCGCTGCAGCCAGCGGCCAAGGATGGGGTTGTAGGTGCGATTACGCACATAATAGAGTTCTGTCTCCGGATCATAGTGATACCCGCAATAGATAATCTCATTGACACCATAGCTCGATTGCGTGTCATCATCCGTGAACCACTGGCCGTCCGCTCCCGGTGCGGTAAATATCAACGTATCTCCGTAAGCATCCGTGTCGTAAGCCTCCACGATACCGCCGGATGAGTCCGTGAGTGCCACCGCGCGATAGAGCAAATCCTGCACAGGATAATAACTTCCAGGTGACAGGCTTTGGGGGCCGAGGGGAATCAGAGTGGTCAATTGAATACACTCGTCGATGTATGTTCCCCACACATATTGCCGGATCGGCGTACCCGTGGAACCGCCGCCACCGGCGGGGTTGCGTTCCTCAACGCACTGATTGCCCATGTATAGATAATTGGTGGGAACAAAGCTGGAAATTACCAGCTTTTGCACCCTCCGGCCAAAGGCGTCGTACACAAACTGCAGGATCGGTGTTTCCAGCGGACCGGGCGTGCCCACCTGAATAAGCCGATTGAATGCATCGCAGTGGTAGGCGTAAACGCCATCATTCCTGAGATTGCCGTTGCTGGCACCGCTGGCACCGTCATACTGGAACGTAACCGCCGGACTTGTTCCCACCGTCCGCTGGATAATCTCATTGAGCTTGTTATGATTTCTCTGATCGGTTATCGCGCTGGTGGCCCCCTCCGGCGTATACACACTGCTCGTCCAGTTGCCCAACGCATCCAGATTATAATTCCTGCTCTGATCCGTATTCGGCAACGCAATCGGCGTGGTCACACTGCCGCCGCCGGTGGCTAATACGCCGCGCTGATAATCCAATAGCCGATTCATCGAATCGTATGAATCATACAGGCTGCTGCGTTCCTCGGCGTGCAGGGGGCGTTCAAAGAGTTTGTTGGAACTCATATCATAAGCACTGGTAAAGCCCACCAGAACATTGGTGCCACTGAAGAACCGTTTGCCGATCATGCGTCCCGCGCCGTCATAACCGAGTTGGTCTGTAGCGATGCTGCCCCAGGCGGGTGTGGGCAGGCCGGATTGAATCGCAGTTCTGGTTTGGGCATTGTCCATATTGGAACACACCAAGCCATTGCCCAGCGTTACCGTAGCTATTCGGTTGGCTCCGAAGAATTGCCAAGCTGCAATCACAGCACTGGTGGCTTGCTCGATAATCTGCTGGCGACGATAGAGCTTATCGAAGCTGTTGTTAATCTGCCTGCTGTTGGGATAGGTAAATTGGCTTACCGGCAATGACGTGAACGCATCGTTGGTGACATAGCGCGTATTGCCACCGTAGGCTTGCGCCTCTTCAACGGTTCGGCCAATGGAATCGTACACCAGTGTGACATCGGCATTGTTTGTGCCCGCAGTATCACGCGCAAATGTGGTCTGGGCCAGCCCGTTATATTGGAAGCTCTGGCTGGTCGTGCCACCTATTCCGCTGGCGGGAGCAATCGCTACATTTGTCTTTCGGCCCATACAATCCCAAGTGTTAGAGAATACCGAACCGTTTTCGTCCGTGTATGTTACCACATCGTTGGCGGTGTCGTAAGCAAATTTTCTGATGGACCCGTCCTGATAGGTTTCACTGATCTTGCGATCCAACGTATCAAACGCCCAAATGGTTGTGCCGCTGTTACTATCTACTAAGCGTATCTGGTTGCCGTTGCCATCAAAGCCGTACTGGGTTAATACCGTGCTGACAATCGGATTGCCGCCGCTGCCGCCGGTACGGAGGTTCTGCTGGATTTGCAGCCTTCTGCCCGCGCCGTCAAAGACCATAATGGTGGTATTCTCCTTGGGATCAATGATATTGGTCTGATTGCCCCGGCTATTGTAGCCGTGGAAGGTAAAAAGCGTGGATGGATCGGTAAAGCTGCTGGATAGTGTGCCATCTGCCCCCTGATCCGCCCGCACCACCAATTGGTTCATCACATCATACATCAGCAATGAACCAAAGCTTTCCGTGGCGATGGTGTTGGATATTGTGCATTGCTCAATGCGGGTGATGCCCGTGGGGTTGCCGTTGGCGTCAAAGGTGTATTGGGTAACGTTACCGGCGGCATCGGTCTCGCTGATCCGCCGATCGGCCCCGTCGTAGGCGGTGGTGCTGATGGCACCGTTATCACCACCTCGATTGGTGATTCTGCCGGCACGGTCAAAGACGCTGCGGGTCAGGGTGTAACTCTGCCCGCCAGTGGTCAAGGCCACGGTACCGGTATTGGAATTGCTGGCAGAGTTTGCCGCCAGTCCGCCGCCGGTGTGGGTAACCGATCTGCCGGATGGGATGGTATTGGTGGGCACGCCGCCGGAGAGGCCGGTATTGAGAAAGACGTTCCGCTGGTTTTCATAAGGCCGCCCGGCCTCATCGTAGCGGGTTTGGGCCGTTTCCAGGGGAACATTGCCGCTGCCGGTGCGATCTGTTGGAGTCGAACCGTTGGGGACGCCGAGCGTTTGCCTTTGGATATTCTGTCCGGTGGGGTCAAAGGTGTTGTTCGTGACACCGCCAACGGCATCGGTGGCGGTAATCGCCCGGCCAAAGCCGTCGAATGTATTGGCCAGCAGCCAATCGCCGGTCTGAGTCAAAGAACTTCCGGAATTAAAGGCGTTGGCAATCGTTACGCTGAGGCTGTTGTTGGATGTTCCCCGTTGCGCCGGGCCTATGACATCAAGCAGATTACCATTGGCGTCAAAGACACTGACCACCACTGCACCGGCCACGGGCGGATTGAGACTCGGGGCATAACCCGTGCGGATGGCGATGCGCAGATTTCGTTCGTCATAATCATATTGGACCGTATTGCCATTGGGCTTGGTGATCTGAATAACATTCTCATTGGCGTCAAAGGCATAGCTGGTTATCAAGCTGGAAGGGCTGGAGCCGGTGGCGTCGAGGTCATCCTCAATCTTGTGATCCAGAATGTCAAACGTATACAGGTTGGTAAACCAGCCGGGGCGTACCGATCCACCCGGCCCGGCGGTCAAGGGCACATTGGCCGTGGAACCGCTGCCGGAGGGTGTGAACTTGGCGTAATTTGGATCGGTGGGGTCGGTGCTGGTGTACAGCACCACCATATCTTGCGTATCCACACGGTTGACATTGCGATTGGCATCGTAAAAGGTTTCCACCAGATAGCTGTAGGGTGCCGGCGCGGTTACGCGATACACTTCGCCCATTTCCGTGCGATCGAACTTGGTGAGATTGCCCCGGGCATCAACGGTGGTGAGGATATTACCCAGCGGGTCGTAATTACAGGTTGTGCAGCCCGTAGCCCCCTGATGGGTGGTGGTCAGGTTCTGGTAAACGCCCGGCGTATTGGAGCGGGGAATGATGTTGCCGGTGAATGCGACCATATCGCCTTCGGCTCCCACGAGTGTGATGGCGGTGGAGGGATCGGCATCGACATGGATTTCCTTGACGCGGCCATATTGGTTGCTGGAGAGGTTGGGATCGTAATGGTCAAAGTCGCCATCGGGGTTGTTTTCCGGGAAGCGGACATAAATCGTTAAATTGCCTTCCGGATCGGTATGTGTAGTGGTCTGGCCCTTGAAATTGTTGGTAAATAGCTCCAGGCGGTTCTGGGTTTGCCACAGCCACGGATCACCGCTGCCGGGATAACTGGGATTGGGAACCAGTTGGTATACCGCAGGATGCTGTATCTGCACCGGGCCGCCGAGCATGGGGGAGGCGGCGAGTCCGGAGGAGTTGCCATCACCCGTGCCATCGCCGTTGATATCGCCGAGATTGGTCTGGAAGCCGTTGGGTAATCCACCGGCAATCATCTGGCTATTGGCATAGGTAATGAGGCTTTGTATCTGGGCCGCCGTAAGCCCCAGCAGATTCTGCAACGCACTGGAGCCGGTGATGGTGGCGGTCTGGTTCTTCTGGTAATCAAAGGTGGTGATGGTCGCGTAACGGCTGCGATTGGCATCGGTGGGCGTCGTGCCGCCGTTCTGGGGTGTGAAGTAAACATTAACACCGCTGTTGACGGCAATGGGATTGCCCTTTTCGTTAATTTCTGCGCACTGCTGATTGTAAATCGGGTCGTAAAGGTACGTTTTAAGCAATTGCGCTTGGCCATTGGAACCGGGGCGACTGGGCACGCCGATACCGTTGCCGGGGTATTGGGTTTCGGAAAGTAATAACCCACTCCTTGGAGGGTAAAGCTGTGGCCCGGAGCCAAAGTCGATCATCCCGGTATCGTAGGTGTAGGCGATGGAGTTCCCGGCGGGCAAGACTTCCAGTAATTTCTGATTCTGGTCGTTGTATTGTGTCCAGGTGATGTATGGCCCCACCTCCAAGCTGGATTTGTTGCGGTTGGTGTTCTCCTGCTTCATGACCACCATGCCGTTGTAGTTGAAGTTAAATATTTTGACGTTGCCGTTGCGGTCGGTCATGGTGGTCTGGCTGACAATTGGATCGGTGGGGTCGATGATATTGGCGGGCAAATTGGTGTTGCTGTATGTAAAGGTATACGTGCCGCCAACGCCATTGGCGGGATCGCCGACGGTTTCGGAGATTACCGCGCCGTAGTTGAGGTCGGTGGAGGTCTGGCCATAGGCGATAACATAACGCGGTGCGGCATTGGCGTAGACCGAGGCAATATCCACGTTGCGGCTGGTCATGTATGGCAGGGTTTGGTTGGGATACCATATTTTAATTAAATCGTTCTGGCGGTTGGGGTCGGCATTATTGACATCGTATTGAAATACATACGCGGTGCCGTTGGGATAGGCATTACCGCTGGCGGTATTGTTGATACTGGGCAGGATTACCGCAGTCAGGTGCCTGGCGGCGTCATAATAAAAGTTCAGTTGCCGCCCCATGAAATCGGTAATCTGCGAAAGCAGGTAATTGCCCGTCGAGCCATAGTAGCTGTAACTGGTGGTGCGGCCATAAGAATCTGTGACGCTGGAAAGCTGCACCACGCCGCCGACGCTGGCCCAAGTAAAGCTCTGGCTATTGCCGTAGCGGTCGGTGATGCTCTTCATCCGGCCCGGGGTGGTAATTGAAGAATAAAAGCCAAAAAATTCCGTTACCGTGCCCGCGTTGTCGGTGAGAATGAGAGTGTCGTTGGCGGTTCCGGCATTGATTTCAACGAGAGTTGCCTGGGTACTGTTATAACCGGAGAGCCATTGGCCATTGCCGTTCGATATAAACATCTCCTGCGTGTTTTCCGGTGTGATCAAGGAAATATCGCCGTTGGTAAGCTGCACGGATTGGTAGTTCTGGCTGTGGTTCCATCCCAGACCGGAAAAATCGTTCACCCCACTATTTGAAAGATACTCCAGATTAAATTCCCATGAACCCGCGCCGACGGCGGCGGCGGAAAGCAACGCCAGCGCGAAGGTGAACTGGCCCGTGGCCAGGACAGCGGAGTTGCCTTGACTCGTGCTGGTGGCAGCGGCGGAAGCTGAGCCGATTGGTTTTGGTTGGCAGCACGACGTGCAGGGTGTGGAAGGCTTGGGTTGCGGGCACTTCGACATGATTTTTTCTCCGTTTTTTTTCCGCGGGTATATCGATCAGGGGAGGTTATTCGACATCAATCCAGTGCGTATAATCAACAGGGCCATTATTTGGCAGATAAAAATATCGCCCGGTGGGATCGTTTCCACAGGACTTTACAAAACCAAATTGCACTGGCCCGTAGGCGTACGGCGGGTTGAAGTTGCAGCTAAGCATGCCCACACTCCACACCCCGGAGGAATTCGCAAGGTGGATACTTTGGTTAACAAATCCTATTCCGCCGATGCTACAATTATCCGATGTTACGGCATTCGGTATATCATAGACGTCGCATGGGGAAACGGTTGTCAACGTCAAAGGAAGCGAGTAGTTACACGTACAATACGTAATCGGTGCGGAACACGCTCCTGCGCCAAGGACGAAGGTCAGGTCACTCGCGTCCGTAATCTGCACCGAACTGGGTTGCGTCCCGCTGCAGGTGCTGCCGCCGCAAATAATGGCCACACCAATCGCCATGCCGCAGCCCGATACCGTGATATCCGCGGTTTCACCGATGACGGTGGGGGAATTAAACTGTACGCTAACCGTCGCCACGCCACCGGACGGAAGTGTCCCGGAATAGGGCGATGTGATGGTCGCCGCAGCGACTTGGACTGTAATAGCGCTGCTGGCCCAGTTTAACGTATACGGCGAGCCTGATGCGCCGGTGATCGTGAAACCCACCGGCCCCGTTTCCGGCGGATTCAGACACAACTGCCGCGGATTGACGGTGATATCGCAGCAATCCGCACAGCCAGATGAAATGGTCCCAATGGATGTCGCATAAGCGGCACTGCCCGGCGGGGTGGCTGGCTGTGCATCGGCGGGTAATGAATAACAGGCCCCGTTGAAGGTAAAGGCGCACCCGGTGGCGAGCGATTTACCGGGGATGATCTTCTTATTCACCCAGACCGGTGAGGTTCCCGTGTAGCCCGGACAAATCGTCGCACCCAAATACGTGCAACTTTGCAAATTCGCCATCGCAATGCTCCACAAAAAAGGCCCGCCACGCCTGCCGACCCAAACGCTAAACTGTCCGCCGCTCCGGCACCGAATCCGGTGCCCCCGATTCCCGCCGCTGCCCCACACCCAGCCGCACCAATACATCCCCCCGCGTTACCGATCCATCGGGCCGCTGGTGGCCTGCGGTGTTGGTTGGACCATTCGCATGCGGTGCAGACTGTGGCGGACGCCGCAAAAACTCGTGCCCTCCTCTTGCGGCTTGTGGCGGACGCACTCGAAGATTATTTGCGCCGGCCGCCTGCCCGCTCGCAATCCGCCGTCCATGTTCCGGAAGCTTTCGTCCACCGCAGCACGCCATGATCTTTTCACTCCATGTGGAACTCGGCTATTTCCATTTGCCCGTGACCAGCCAGAACACCGCCGGGATCATCAGGCAGCCGAACCATATCCAATCCTGGTGATACATGAACCACCAGGGAACCGACAAAAGCAGTCCCGTCCAGAAACCAAAACAAATGTAGCAATCCAATACGCCATGCGCAAATTGAGGAAGCGTTTTCCGCAGAACCTTCTCGCGGAAGAACGCGCCCGGCCCGGCCCCCGGCCAGACAACCAGAATCGCCAAGCCCATGGCGGAGAGAACATACGCAAAGAGAAGCACAAGTTCGCGCACACTTCATTTTCTCCAAACGCGCAAAAAAACTGCGCCACGGCGACCATCAAACAGAAGTTTAGTTTACCCCCCCCGATGTCAAGTGAAAAACACTAAGAATTTTCTAACCGCTCACGGGCAGGCGGTTAATAACTTGTGGTGCGGGTTTTCTTACCTGCATTCGCTACTGCGGCAGACAAGAAAGTCTGCACCACAAAAAAGAGAGCAGGATAAAGGCCCGCTCGTGAACGGCTACAGAATTTTAAGGTGATCTTCAGGTGCACTTCGCCCATGGCTCATTATTCGCCAAAAAGCCACCTCCTCAACGCCGGACAACTCCTACCAATCAATGCTGCCGATAACGGCCATATTGCCATTATTGCAAAGGAACCGATCCATGATCCGTGAAAATTGTTATCGCCGCGCGCTCGCCCCTATAGCATCAGCACGACGCCGGAACCACAAATGATTGTTCCGACGCCGCATCCCGGCTGGCCGGGATTTGAAA
>JBMFGW010000093.1:0-15763 GCA_049977145.1 Phycisphaerae bacterium | reverse complement strand
GCGGAGGCTATTGTCGCCTTACGCGCGGCGTGGAAAAGCCAGGATGGCCGCTGGGAGCGCCTCTGGGCCAACCGCCCCGCTTATGTTTTGGCCACCGCCACAAAAAAAGCTGCATAAACTGTCACAGGCCCCACCGTGCCGGCCACGCATGAGTCGCTTGAAAACCTGGTAAGATCAACTAAAATGTTTTGTCTCGAGCACCAGTAGCTCAGTTGGTAGAGCAGCTGACTCTTAATCAGCGGGTCCCAGGTTCGAGCCCTGGCTGGTGCAAATGCTTGTAATACATAGGGTTACGGCCATCAGACCTAACCCTATGTTGAGGGCGTTCATATCGAGAAATAGTGCTCTAATAGGAACTGCCCTAGGCTGATGTCACCCGATAAGTGTGTGCTTCATGGTTGACTTTCGCATGGCAGCCTTTAATTTATGTGGATTCTATGGAAGGTCGCCATACCGACGTGAAGTACGTACCGTTGAATATCGCCGAAAATCGACGGCAAAGGAGATATCGAAGTACCAATGGGGCCGACACGGTGGCTCGAAAAACTAAATTGGATTGATGCGTGTGCATCAAGCCTGCTTCTCGGAAACCGCCAGCCTGGGTGAATAGCCCTTGTATCCAAGCAGAGGCAGTACTTGTGCCACGCTCCCGAAAGGGAGCGTCGGCCATGTGCTGTTCTGCTTACCCCTTGGCGGGGGTCCGAGAGCGGTCGTGGTTTGACGCTCTCTTTATTAAGGGAATTCTTATGGCTCTATTCAAATACAGCGTTCCGTACCTTGGCGGGATTCCGTCGTGCCCGACCCCATGTAAGTGCCGCGTGCAGATCGCCGATGCAGGCGTTTCACTTGTGCTCCGGAATGGAGCTCAGATATTCATTCCGATTGAGGATATCGCAGATGTTCAAGTCCTGCCGTACCTCACCTTCAGTCCGCCGGGAGGCACAAGCAAATCAGTCGTTGGTCGTGCGATTGTTGGAGAGGTGCTGTTAGGACCGCTAGGTGCAGTGGTCGGTGCCATGTCTGGCCGTGGAGCGCGTCTGTCACGGGAGCAACAGCGCTATCAGTTCACCTATGTGCTGGCGATTAGCGCCAACGAGTACGGCATTCGCTACAGGTGCGGGTTCAGGTTCTCTTCGCAACGTGCGGCGCAGAAGTTAATGGATCAAATCCAACAACTCCGCGTATGGAATGCACAGCAACAGCAGCACGGGGTTGCAAGTCGCCCGTCGAATGCCACACACATTCCCGCGCCAACACCGCCACTAACACCGCCACTAACACCATCGCCTGCCCGCCAGAAGTTTGAGCGGTGGGCAGTACTGTCAATATTCTCACTGATTATCACCGCCCTCCTTATTGCTGCTTCACAGCAGTTCCCGGCGTTGGTGCTGGGGTCCGGGGTAATTCTGTTGGCACTCTCCGTCTCGACCTGCATTCCGAATGTGTGGGGAATTTATTCGGTTTTTTTCAGCCGGCCGCGCGTTGCGACGGTTTAATTTTAGTGTCTTTTTTCAAAGGAATAGGTGGTTTATGAAAATTACTAGTTCAGTTAGCGTTGAGACATGTGAAAATTGTGGGCGTCTAATTGGCAAGTTAGAAACGCCGATGGTGTGGCAGGACCATGTGGTCTGTGCCGAATGCAACGCGCTCCTAATGGCATTGCCGGTGAAACGCCAGACCGAGATAGTAAAACTGAAAACAGAATCGAAGAATACGCAGACCGGACAAGGGTATTTAACCGATGTACCCCAGTGTCCCTACTGTGGTTCTATTCATGTATCATCTGGTGCAAAAGGCTTTGGTGGAGGGAAAGCATTAACCGGTTTAGTGCTACTAGGCCCGTTGGGATTATTAGCCGGTGCTCTTGGATCAGGGAAGACCAAGATTACGTGTCTACAATGTGGTAAAACATTTGCTCCTGGTGATACGGCAGCGAAACTTAAGAAGCTCAAGAGAAAGAATGACATCATTGCCGTTGTAATCATAATTTTATTCATAATAATCTTTTTAATTGTTGCAGTTAATGGATAGGCTTTTATAAAGTATGGCCGGTGGCCGTCCGGTTAAGCCTGATCCGGGTAAAATCAGGCTGTTTTTAGTAAGGACGGCGTAAAATGAAAATTCATTACTCCTTGATTGAATCTTGCAGCAGACCTAATGGATGCTGGGCGAAGACAGTGTTCACTATCAACAGTCTCGCTGAAGCAAATAGGGCAGTGCTTCATCACATACTCGTGAGACCGGGGCAAGGTATTATTAGAGATCGGGAAGTTACTCTATCAAAGCGTACAATCTCTGATGACGGTACTGTGACTAGTGGAATTGATGAGCACGTTGCCGAGCTGAAGAAGAAAGTAGGCAAGCAGTAATAATACACCTGTGTGGGTGTAGGATTTTCGCAAATGACGGTTCTACCGGTAAATTCGGCAAGCTACGAGGAGATGCAGGTACCGCTTCGTTGTACGGCGAAATTCTTTTACGGTTTCCACGGTTATTAGGCCATAACTCAGCCAAACATCTGAGGTTTTGGCAGGCCTTGTCTGTGTTGAGTAATTGCGTTGACAGTAAAAAACATTCATTGGGTTAAACGAAATCAGTGAAATAATGTATCTCAAATTGGGATTAACTCATTCAAGTGTGGCCTCCGGGATTACGGTAGTGATTGTTGCATAATCGTTGGTGTTTATGGGCATGAGATGAGGAAACAGGGATGAACAGGACATATCATTGGGCCTCGAACGATCTCACGCGGATATTCTTTATATATTCTTCCACATTCAGCGGTCGCATCACAGTTTCAGGGTAGAACCATTCATATTGGCGGCAGTAGTCTCGAACCACCTGCGCCGTTACCTGCTCGCTTTCACGGGTGTACATCGCCATCCGCGCGATAAGACAACCAATACGTTTATCCTCATCCCAACACAAGCAGCCACATTTTCGAATATCGGGTTTCTTCGCCCTACCTATTCTTCGAGCTTGGCGTCCTAACTGAGGTATGCAGATTTCTTCAAATCTAAGAAATTTTCGCCAGTGGGCGCGGTAGTCATATTGGAGCAAATCTCCCACCTTATCCAGCCCAAGCCGTTTTATCTGGTCGCGGCTATGTGCCCTTGTTTCAAGATGGCAGCAGGGCTTCCCGGTGATTTTGCTGGGGTTGTCACAATATCTCACAAAGTTCATATTTCCCCATAGCTTTTTCTCGGAGTAATATGTACCTTCAATGCTCCGTCCCATATTCCGATGATTCATTTTCACCCAGTGCTTGCCAATCCATTCCGCCATTTTGCAGGGCTGGTTCGTATGAATGTCTAAGGCCACTTCAACCTCGTTGAATAAGTAATGAGGAGTCGTGGGATACCGGGACCCCCATTTAGCTGGAATTGGCCATAAGGAAAAAAAGTTAGTCAGAAATTCGATTGCTTCCCGGGTGGGCTGGCAGACAGCTAACTTCCGTCTATACGGTCCTTTTGTCAACGGATGTAACATTACACGCGAGGTGTCATTGCCGCATAACAACCTCAACCTCGGCATAAAATGGTTCGCCGGTTGCTGGCACATAAGTACACCTATGCGATCCACATAGCTTATCCATTCATCAGTATAATTAAACATTGTTACATCCTATCGTCCGTCACCACTGGCCGTTCCAAGCGGGGGTGATGGACTGTTTTTTAACCGTTATGACTGCTTCCGTTCCTGTAAGGCCGTTTTCTTCTTGAGCTCAGCAATGTACTCAGCAATCCCATCTTTCCACCCCTCTATCCATACCATGCCTTTACCTTTGACCTCCTGGTTGCCAATTTTCCCGGCTTTATAGCCCTCCTGATACTCGGGCACATCCACCTCAGAAGGCTTCAAAATAGTGATTACCAGTGGATCGGTGAACCTATTCGTTGCTACCATTGTAGGCCTCCACAAGCTGTCGCCGTGGGATATAATTCCTACTACTGAGTGGCTTGATTGGCGCATGCGTGTGACGCTGCTGCCCGAATCTTTCGGCCCACGCTTTCACTTGCCATATTTGATACCGTACTGCTCTGCCATTCATAACAGTGAAGATAGGGCCGCCGCCGCGGCACCGCCACGCTTGGAGCGTAGATACCTTGAAACCAAGAAATTCGGCGACCTGCTTTTCAGTCCACCAACCGTCTTCTATCTGTGACATGGGGCAACCTCTATGCAATCTTCAACACATGATTTTCAGGCGCTTTCGCCCGCCTCAAGAACTCGTTGGTTATTTGCTCCATCGGTTTCCGAAGCCGTTCTGCATCAATCTGAACGTAGCCTGCTGTGACATCGCCACTCATTTTATGGTTTACCAACCGCTTAAGAGCGTAATAACCTACGTCCAACGATTCTGCGGTGGTTATGAATGTCCGCCTAAGGTCATGCAACATAAACTTGATGCCAGAGGCCGCCGCTACCTTGTCGGCAGTGTAGCGAGGCTCCGAGATGTGACCATCACCTTTGTTTTTGCCGGTGGCGGCGAAAACCCAGGGGGAGTTGCCCGCTTCATGTTTGCGACGTTTCAAAATCACCAGCAGATGGTCGGTTAGTGGCAGTGCATGATCTTGGCCATTCTTGGTCTTCTCGCCAGGAATCACTAATTTGTTTTCATCGAAATTCACATCTTGCCACGTCAATGTGGCCGCTTCCTCGCGCCGGAGTCCCGTAAATAGCAAGAACTCCAAATAGTCGCATCCCATCTTCGCCGACGCTGTTCCATCAGGGTTTGCTTTCACTTCCTCAAGTCCGGTAAACCATGCCGGAAGCTGGTGCTGGCGGATGAATGTCTGCCGTCGCTTTTCGGGGAACCAAATCTTTCTCTTGCGAATCACATCCACCGGATTATCCTTTAAGAGGTCATGCGACTTAGCGAACTCACACAGGGAACTCAGCACCCGCATGGCACTGTTGGCGTACGCCGCCTTTTTTCGTTCCTCGCCGATGTAAAGGTGCTGCTTCACCACTTCTTCTGGTGTGATTTGCTTGATCGGACGGTCCAGCCAGTTGGGATAGCGTGTTTTCAGATCCTTGTTCTGTATACCCCCAAAGACCGTTTCGAGGTAGTGTTCGTAGTCGTCGAGGCTCCGCTCTTTCATTGCCCTATTCCCAAGCTTCTCCGTTCTAAACTGATCCCAGATTTCCCGGAGCGTTTTTGTCGATTTGTTTTCTGCCTCTTGGCGATCACGGTCTTGTTCACGCCTCACGACTGGATCAACCCCCCGTACCATCTCAGCCAGCAGTTCTGTCGCCTTATCCCGTGCCTCCTCGACGGTGAAATCACCGAATCGTCCAATCACGACCCGGCGACTCATCTTGGCCCCTTTGATCGACGCCTCAACGAAGAAGCTCTTCCGCGTTTTTCCCAAGCAGACGCCGAAACGCCCATCCCTTTCGTCGTAAATATAACGTTGCCCGGATGCCATCAAAGGCAAACTCGCCACCAGTTTGTTGGTGATTCGACAAGGGCTTTCGATGAGACGAACACGATCCATTTTAGAACTCCATAACATAAATATACTGGTTTGATCCCCGGCGATTCATGGGAAGGCATAAATAGTATAAAAATAGGACTCGGCAACCAAAACCAATCCAAATAGACCGCCTTCCATATCGCTCTTGTATTATAATATAATACCTAAAAAATCCAACTAATGCGGTCATTTCGGATGTTTTTTCAAACTCAATCCGACAAAATCCAACTACTGCAAAAACCTTGAATAAATAGTAACCTACTAACTCTTAATCAGCAGGTCCTAGGTTCGAGCCCTAGCTGGTGCAGTAAAAGTCGATAAAATTAATGGTTTAATGTATAATTAACCAATAGTTTTGAAATGTCAGGTAACCGGAGGAGAGTTAACAAATTTTATGGAGTTATATCATCATGATGAAAGTGCAACCAACGATTCTGGCGGGAATAACAATGTTGTGGCTGTCGCTAATGGGCGTGGCTTCCGCGTTTGGTGCAGCGGTACTCCCGCCGTTGACGGATTTTGTTTCCTTTGCGCCAGCCAATGTACTGGGGCATAAAGCTGGTCTAAGAGCGGATGCGGCTCTGATCACGCTGACCACTGGGCATGGTGATGAAGCCACCAGTGTTTTCAATGATATTCCTTGTCGTATCAGCGCGTTTCGCGCTGCATTTACATATCAGGCGGCAAAACTTGGCGGTGGCGCCAATGGTGCGGGCGATGGTGTCGCACTGGTATTTCAGAATGATCCGCGCGGGTTTAGAGCGCTGGGGACGGTTGGGGGAGGGTTGGGTTATGCGGGCATTTCCAGAAGCGCGGCGTTTGAAATCAACATTTATAGTGGCGTTCATCAGGGAATTAATGTTCGCGCGGCCGGTGCCACAGGCAGATATGACAGCACCGAGCCTGTTGATTTCAGCTCCGGCCACCCGATTCGTGTTCATTTGAATTATAACGGATTAACGTTAACCGCCACCTTAAAAGATGAAATTACCGGACGAACTTTTACGTGGAGCAAGCAAATCGATATTCCACTGGCGGTCAATGGGAATCGCGCGTATGTCGGCTTCACGGGTGCCAGTGGCGCCGCCACCGCCGTGCAGACTGTCAGTGATTTTTCATTCCAGCCTGAAAAGTCGTCCCCCGTGTTGGCGGCACAGCCGCCGGCTGATCTGGTTAATCCATTTATCGGCACGGGTACCGGACCGGGCGGTAGCATTAATTTATTCCCCGGCCCCACCATGCCCTTTGGCATGGTGCAGTTAAGCCCGGACACTGAATCCCGCGGTTACGGCTACCACTATTATCAGTCGCAAATTGAAGGTTTCAGCATGACGCACATGAGCGGGCCGGGCTGTCCCAACGAGGGAGATGTATTTTTTACCGCCACCACGGGAGCGGTACATACACAGGTGAAAAATTTTCAATCTCTTTATTCGCACCAGATGCAGTCCGCCAAGCCTGGATACTATCAGGTAAAACTGTTGCGCTGGGGAATTCATACCCAACTTACCGTGGCGAATCGCTGCGGTATCGCCAGGTTCACCTTCCCCGCCGGAAAGCAGGCCAATATTCTTATTCCCATCAGCCACACCCTGAATGACACCGTCGCCTCCAAGATACATGTCGTCGATAACCGTGAAATCACCGGTTATGTGGTGGATCACTGCTTTTGTGGCAATAACCAAACGTATAAAGTCCATTTTGTCATGCGTTTCAGTAAACCCTTTGTGGTCTATGGCACCTGGAGCGGGCAAAAAGGTGTTGGCCAACTTCATGTTGATTCGCGGGACGTCCAACAGACCAAGCATGGCCAGTGGGTGGGCGGCTACGCCAGTTGGCCGGCATTAGCTAAAGCACAAAGTATTACCGTGCGGGTGGGTATTTCTTATGTGGATTTAGCCGGCGCGGAAAACAATTTGCGGCGGGAAGTGGCGGGAAAAAGTTTTCATGCCCTTCGCCGGGCTGCCTGGAATACCTGGAATCACGCATTAAGCGTGATCCACATTTCCGGTGGTTTGCCTTCGCAGCGGGAAGTATTTTATACCGCGTTGTATCACAGCATGTTAATGCCCAGCATTTTCAGTGATGCTGATGGCCGGTATCTGGGATTTGATGGCAAGATACATCATGTTGCCGCTGGACATCGTATTTATTGCAATTACTCCGGCTGGGACATTTACCGCAGTGAAATGCCATTGCTGGCGCTCATTGCCCCGAAGCGTATGGAAGATATGTGCCAGTCCATTGTGTTAATGTACCAGCAGGGGGGCTGGATTGACCGCTGGCCGCAGATTAACCATTACACCAACGTCATGTGTGGCAGTCCCTTAACCACGGTGATGTGTATGGCCTATCTGGATGGTCTATATGGATTTAATATCCATGCCGCTTGGCAGGGGATGTTCAAAGATGCCACAGAGGCTCCACCGGCCGGACGTCCCTATCAGGGTGAAAGTAACATTAACTGGATCAACAAACTGCATTTTGATCCGGATAATTATGAAGGGTATGGATCGGTATCCCAGATTCAGGAAGATTGCGTCGCCTATAGCTCGTTATATTATCTGGCAAAAGCACTGGGTAAAACCCGTGATGCCAAGTTGTTCCATCAGCGGGCCTTGTATTTCCGCAATGTCTTTGATCATAAAGATCATGATTTTCGCCCACGATTATCCAATGGCCAATGGCGCAAACCGTTCAAACGCACACAATCGCACGGATTTATTGAAGGTTCGGGCTGGCATTATCAGTGGCTGGCCCCATGTGACATGGCTTGGCTGGTTCATGCGGTGGGAACGGCAAGGTTTAACCGGCGGCTGGAAGCATTCTGCAGCTATAAGACGCCCGGATGGATGGCCCAGTACTACAATCCCTACAATGAAACCGATCTGGAGGCTCCATTTGAATTCAACTTCTCGGGTAAACCGTGGCGAACGCAGTATGTGGTTCGCCGAGTACTTAGGCAGAATTACACGCTTTCACCCAATGGCATTCCCGGTAATGACGATTGCGGCGAGATGTCTTCCTGGGCGGTGCTGAGCATGATGGGGCTGTATACCGTGGATCCCGCCAGCGGAGCTTACGAACTATGCAGCCCGGTGTTCCCTAAAATCAGTATCCGCCTGCACGCCCCATACACCGGCAGACACTTTATTATTACCACCACAGCCAAACCGGCGTTTACGCCCTACATTCGTAGTGTTACATTCAAGGATCGTGCCCACAAGGCCGATTGGATCAATATCCGGAGCATTACCAGGGGGGGACATCTTTCGGTAATGTTGGGTAATACTCCGAATAGAACGTGGGGATCAGCGACGGCTGATGCACCGCCCTCACTGACGCCGGTGAAATCGCGGTAATCCCGAGTAGCTACGAGCCCCTGAGTCGCCGTCGGGTTAGATAGTTTCCATGATTGCTAACCACTGCGGCTGCGGTACAATCTAAAGGCGTGGAGCCGTCATGTTGATTGTCTTAGGTATAGTTCTGGCGGTGCTTTTCGCGGTGCTGCTCATGCAGACGGTGTTGTTGCTGCGCGATCCCGGCGCCGCGCTGCAAAGCTCGTTAGCGAATCTGGAAAAATTATTGGAGAAAATGGAGCGTTCCATACGTGATGACTTTGGCCGCAATCGCGTGGAAACCGCCGCGGCTTCGCAACAGATGCGCGAAGAACTTGCCGCAACTCTCAAAAGTGTCGGCGATAGCTTAAACCAACAGATTGCGGGATTAACGCTTTCCACTGCGCAACGTCTGGATATGGTGCGTAATGCGGTCGAACAACGATTGACCGCCATGCAAGCGGATAATGCTCTGAAGTTGGATCAGATGCGTGCGACCGTGGATGAAAAACTCCAGAGTACCTTGGAAAAACGGCTTGGTGAATCCTTCAAGCAGGTTTCCGACCGTCTGGAGCAGGTACACAAAGGCCTGGGCGAAATGCAGACCCTGGCGGGTAGCGTGGGGGACCTCAAACGCATTATGACTAATGTGAAAACGCGCGGCACCTGGGGGGAGGTATTGGTGGAGAATCTGCTGTCACAGATTTTAAGCCCCGGACAGTTTGAAAAGAATTTCAAACCCAAAGAATCCAGTGCGGAAGTGGTCGAATTCGCCATTAAGTTGCCCGGGCGTGCGGAAGATGGCCAGGAATCCGTCTGGCTGCCGATTGATTCTAAATTTCCCAAGGAAGATTATGAAGCGCTGGGGTTGGCGCAAGATCATGCCGATGTTGCGGGCATGGAAGTTGCGGGCAAATCCCTGGAAAATCGGATTAAATTATTTGCGCGGGACATGGCAACAAAATATCTTAATCCTCCGCGCACCACGGATTTCGGCATTATGTTTCTGCCTAGTGAAGGCCTGTATGCCGAGGTGATCCGCCGCGGGACGCTCGTGGAGAATATTCAACGTGATCAGCGTGTGGTCATCGCCGGGCCAACTACACTGGCGGCACTGTTAAACAGCCTGCAAATGGGATTTCGCACGCTGGCTATTCAAAAACGTTCCAGTGAGGTCTGGAAAGTTTTAGGTGCGGTCAAGACGGAATTTGGAAAATTTGGTGATCTTTTGGATAACGTCAAGGAGAAGCTGGATCAGGCTGCCAATAAAATTGATGAGACCACGCGAAAATCTCGTACCATTGCCGCGAAACTGCGGAGTGTGGAGGAATTACCGGCCGGCGAGGCGGCCACGCTGCTGAACCTTGACGCTCCGGAAAATAATCAAGCAGCCGGAACATAGTAGGCCAGGCTGCTCTGCAAACCGATGTAGTAACCGTTTACGCACGATGTGTTTTGCGTACCTACCACGCGCGGCGGCAGGCCGCGCCGCGACCGTAAGGGAGTGGTACCGCCGTGAACGCATACCGAGTTCGGAAGGCCGAAGGGCCGTGAACGGTTACACGATGTAGAACATGGAAACCGTTGCAGTCCACGGATTGTGCGGATTTGCATGTTGGCACAAATCCGAGTAAACTATATAACTTGTATTTGGTGAAGTATACGAAGGTAGGTTATGCCCACAATAAACCAATTGCTCCGTCATCCGCGCCGCGGCTTAAAGCGCATCAATAAGGTTAAAGACCTTGAAGCCTCACCACAACGCCGCGGGGTGTGCCTGTTGGTCAAGACGATGACCCCTAAGAAACCTAACTCGGCGTTGCGCAAAGTGGCTCGTGTGCGGCTTTCCAATGGTAAAGAGGTTACCGCGTATATACCGGGCATTGACCATAACCTTCAGGAACACTCGATTGTTCTAGTGCGTGGCGGTCGGGTACGCGATCTGCCTGGCGTACGTTATCACATTGTTCGCGGGGTGCTTGATGCCAGCGGCGTCGAAGCCCGCCGTCGTAGCCGCTCCAAGTACGGAGCCAAGAAGCCAAAATAATTATCGGAGGTCCGGCGTGGATTAAGCCGTTGGCTTAAACGCCTGTAACTATATTATGTTCAGTATCCTGAAGTATCCCGAATCACGGTGATTCGATACGGAGAAAAGAAAGGAAAGTCCCCATGGGCACCAAAACGTTTACCGTCAGCACCACCCAGCTTAAACCCGATGCGGTTTACAATTCCCTGCTGATTTCAAAATTCATTAACTGTCTGATGTATGATGGCAAAAAGGCCACCGCGAAACGCGTGTTTTATGAGGCCCTGGACCTCATTGGTCAAAAGGTTAAAGACGCTAAACCCAATGAGGTCTTTGAACTGGCTATCAATAACATCAAACCTAATATCGAAACCCGCTCGCGCCGCGTGGGCGGTCAAAACTATCAGGTGCCCATGTCCGTGACCCGCAAGCGCCAGCAGAGCTTGGCGATTCGTTGGCTGTTGGAGGCGGTTCGCGCTAAGTCGGGCAAGCCGATGTGCGAACGCCTGGCCGATGAAATTCTGGCGGCCAGTCGCCGTGAGGGCGCCGCGATGCAAACGCGTGAAAATGTCCACAAAATGGCCGAGGCCAACCGTGCTTTTGCCCACTTTGCGTGGTAGACTTGCTGAAAATAGAAAAGCGTCGTTGGCGTGTTACCGCGGGCGTTGGGCGTCTTGCCCGGCATTGTACCTGCAACGCCGCATAATCCAATGTCTGCTGCGTGCTGCTCTCGTAGCAGCGCGCCATGTGGTCGTTGATGTCCGCTTGCGCAACGCATGTTCGCATGGAGGGGGGCAATCTCCTTCTTCCTGTACCTGACTACCGCATTGCCATGTCCGTGATCGGGAGAATCTTCCCGCTGCGCGCGCAACCGATAATCCTGGCTGGCGGCACATGAAAAATAGGTCAAAACCATTGTTTCTTGTTTCTTATCAGACCCGCCTCTGGAAGGTGTCAATTCGGGCCTGAATACTAATCGCCAGAATCGACGCTTACCTTAATGTCATCGTAATGCCTCCAGCGGTACAGGAAAATCGATGCGGTCCAACTCACTGCGAAAATTCCGATGATAACCAAGCCGACACTCCAGAAGTGGTTGTTGATAGAACCGATCATGTCCCAGCCAATCCCATGCATTTTAAACTCATCACCGATCAGCCCCAGCGTTTCAATTCCGCCGACCAGCAGCGCCACCAAGACCGAAACGAAGGTGATAGTCATATTGTAATAAAGTTTGCGGATCGGTTTAACGAAGGCCCAACCGTAAGCGCCGAGCATCAGGATACTGTCGGTTGCATCGATCAAGCCCATGCCGGCGGTAAAAAGTGTTGGAAAAACGAGAATCGACCAGATCGGAAGTCCTTTGGTTGCCGCTGTGGCCGAGATGCCCAGCAGGCCCACTTCCGTTGCGGTATCGAAACCGAGCCCGAAAAGAAAGCCAACGGGATACATCTGCCAGCTATGCTTAATAAGGCGGAATAAATTTCGGAAAATACGCGCGAAAAATCCACGTTTGGCGAGGATCAAATTGAGGTCCTCCTCAACAAATGTTGCCCCCCGTTTGACGCGCTGAAAGGTGTGGTGGACGGAAATAAATATGATGATATTGGCCAGGGCAATGCCCAGGAGAAAAAATGCGGAAATGACCGTGCCTATAATTCCACCAATGGATGCAAAGGCTCCTAAATGGTCCTTGATCGCGACGGAAGTCAAGGCAATGGCGACGGATAAGCCGAAAACGATGGTTGAATGACCGAGGGAAAAAAAGAAACCGACGGCAACCGGTCGTTGGCCCTCCTGCATGAGCTTGCGCGTCACATTATCAATCGCCGCGATGTGGTCGGCGTCCATGGCATGACGAAGGCCAAACGTGTAGGCCAGCAGCGCCGTGCCCAGTAGAACTGGATAGCTGTGAAAAGCCATCAGTGCCCACAGCCACGCTCCGACATTTATTGCAAGGAGTAACGCATACATGGAGATAATGCGTCGTTTTGTGCCGGTGGCAACACCGGCAATAGACGTTGGCGTAACCCCGGATGAACAAGTCGTTCTTGCCATTAAACTCACCTACCCTTGTCGCGAACCAAGCCGCCGGGAGTCCGGATACTCCGAACACAATAATATAAAAACGTAATACTTTATTTATTGGTCGTCAAGCGCGGCGTCGGTGCCGCACAAAAAAACCGGCCCTCCAAAACAGTAAATATTTAAATTCTGCCGCAGTTGGGCACAAACTGGAACTTTCCGTTAAAATCCATTGCCATGGCAGAGATACTTATTGAGCTTCCACCGCCCACCGCCGTTGCTTATCCTGTATATGTTGGGGCCTTGCTATTATCTGAGCTAGGCTGGCGAGTAAACCAATGCGCTCCATCCCCATCGTGTGCCTTAGTTACCGATGACCATGTTGCAACACATTACCTGGGCAATGCCAAGGCCGCCCTGGAATCCGCCGGTTATCGCGTGTGTACGTTTGTGTTTCCCCACGGTGAAAGCAACAAAACGCTGCGCACCGTCGCGGCCGCGTATGACGTGCTGTTGTCCGCCCGCCTGGAGCGCTCCAGCCCTGTAATCGCTTTGGGGGGTGGCGTGACTGGTGATCTGGCGGGTTTTGTCAGTGCTACGTTGTTGCGGGGGGTGCCATTTATTCAGGTTCCTACCACGCTGCTGGCGGCCGTGGATGCCAGCGTTGGCGGAAAAGTGGGCGTGGATCATGCGATGGGAAAAAATCTCATCGGAGCGTTTCACCAACCCAGGGCGGTGTTTACGGATGTGACAACTTTTAGAACGTTGCCGCCGCTGGAAATGCAGTGCGGCCTGGCGGAATGTGTGAAACATGCCGTTATCAGAGATGCCAAGCTCTTTGATTTTCTAGATCGCAACATTTCCGCGCTACGCGCACACGATTTGGGCACGCTGATGGAACTGGTCGCCTGGAATGTGCGCATTAAAGCCGCCGTGGTAATGGCCGATCCTTTTGAGCGCGGTGAAAGAGCCTTGCTGAATCTTGGCCACACCTTCGGTCACGCGCTGGAGACCCTGGCTGGCTACGCCAATTTAGCGCATGGTCAGGCGGTAGCGCTGGGAACTGTGGCGGCCTGTCACTTGGCCGCGCAGCGCGGCGAATTTCCATCGGCCTCCGCGCTGGCTGTTGAATCGCTCCTGACACGTATTGGTTTGCCTGTGCGTACCACGATTCCTGAACCGATGGCCGTGATTCAGGCCATGGGTAGTGATAAAAAAATTGTTTCCGGTCGCCTGCGGCTGATTCTGCCTTCGCAACATATCGGGCAGGCGCGCATCGCCGCGGATATTCCCGAAGCGCAAATTCTTGAGGCGATTACTTATCTTCAACCGCATGGAGCTTCCGCCCCATGAGCGTTTCTGAATCCGTCAGTGCCGCACCTTCGCCGCAGCGCGTGGCCGCATGGATCACGCTCTCCCGCTGCCCCGGCGTCGGCCCGGTACTGTTGTGCCGCTTGCTGGAGGTGTTGCATACCCCGGAAAATATACTGGCCGCACCAGTAGCGCAGTTGGCGCAAGTGGAAGGTATCGGTCCCAATCGCGCCGTCGCTATCGCCCGTGCCCGCGCACAAATCAAGGTTGATGAAATTCTCTCCGATTGCGCGCAGCGGCAGATACGCGTCATCTGTCCGGACCACGCGGAATGGCCGCCCGGCTTAACCCGCATTTCCGATCCCCCCATCGTGCTTTACCTGCGTGGACGAATTCTGCGTGCGGATATGTTGGCCTTGGGAATCGTCGGATCGCGGCGCTGCACACTTTATGGTCGCGAGCAGGCGGGTAAATTCGCTGCCGCGCTAGCCGACGCCGGCTTAACCATCATCAGTGGTGGAGCGCGGGGCATTGATACGGCATCCCACCTGGGCGCATTACGCGCCGGCGGGCGCACCATTGTGGTGCAAGGCTGCGGACTGGGCCATTGTTACCCGCAGGAAAATGCTGATCTTTACGATCGCATTACCGGCGAAGATCATGGTGCGGTCATCAGTGAATTGCCGCCGGATGAACCTCCCTTGCCGGAAAACTTTCCGCCGCGCAACCGTATTATCGTCGGCATGTCCCTGGGTATTCTGGTGGTGGAAGCGAACTTGCGCAGCGGTTCGCTGATTACCGCCCGCCTGGCGGTTGATGATTATGCCCGAGAGGTTTTTGCCATGCCCGGCCGTGTGGATTCTGTTGCCAGCAGCGGCACGCATCATCTCATTAAAACCGGGGCTGCCGCGCTGGTGGAATCGGTTGATGATATTCTCCGCGGTCTGGGGCAAACGGATTTGATTAATTCGGTGGAAAGCGACAATGTTGATTCTGCTCCCGGTCGCCGCAGCGAACCAAAACTCAGAGCCTTTGCGGCGCCGGTGAATCGGGATGCTCTGTTGCGCCCCAACGCTGCAAACGACGCGTTACCGTCTGCTGAACTAACCGCCCCACAAAAACGCATTGTGGCCTGTTTCACCGGCGAATCATTGGATGTCGACGAGCTGTGCGCCGTTGTCGATTTGCCCCCGGCCGTAATCATGGCGGAACTGACGTTCCTTGAAATTTCCGGAGTTATTCGCCGTCAACCGGATCGACGTTATGTTCTCAATAAACGATAGAAATCCCTGTAAGTAACCCTTTCCCCTCTCCCCGGTACCCCAACCCCCCGGCCATTACTTGGACAGGCTCTTAAACTCACTCCGCCATACGTTACTCAACCGAATCGCCCCCGATGTCACCTGTATCCAGCGGCCCCGGCTCGCCCCCGCCAGACTCTGGTTTTTGTGCTTCGTTATATACAGAAGCGTATAATTAAAGGGACATAATATCACAAAAATGGCCGCAGGTAGGCGCTGATGGTTTCCGGCATAGATTGCATTTCGCTGAACATGTGTGTCAAGGTGCGTTCCAACTCACCT
>JBMFGW010000092.1:0-15990 GCA_049977145.1 Phycisphaerae bacterium | reverse complement strand
CGGAGTGTCAGTTTACTCTCCCCATGCAGCCGATTGCGGAACACAATGGGCACTTCAATAATCTTGGAGACCCGGCATTTGACCATCAGTTCCAAGGCAATTTTATACCCAATGGGATTAAGTTGATCCGCCGCCAGATAAAGCCGACGCGGCAAGGCAAAAAAACCGGCCATGGGATCGCGCACCCCGTGTGCCAATGGACGGCTTAACATCGTGGCAACAGCGCTGTTGAGCCAGCGGAAACTTCCCCAATCTTCGGTTCTTCCTCCGGCAACATAACGGGAGCCGATGGTAAAATCCGCCTGTCCATGCAAGAGAGGATCAAGTAAAGCTGGAATGGATTCTGGCGGATGACTAAGATCGGCGTCCATGACCAGGAGATAGTCATAGCGTGCCTCGGCCATGCCGACCAGGACGGCGGAAGAAAGCCCGCGGACGGTTTTGCGGATCAGGTATCGAAATTGCGGCCATTGCCCGGCGAGCTGCGCCAGCACGGCGGGCGTGTTATCGGGTGAATTATCGTCCACCACAATAATCTCCCACCGCCATCCCGCAGTCTCCAGCGCTGCGGCGACCTGGGGTACCAACCGGGGCAGGTTTTCCGCCTCGCGGAAAGTCGGAACAACCACACTGACGCCAACTGGGGGCATGTATACTCCAAGCGTTGTGACGCGGACCGCCGGGCGATCAATCACGGAAAAGATCAGGCAGTATTTTTCGTGTTTCATCGCGCAGAAAATTGAGAATCTGCTGGGGTGTTTCAAAACTTAAAACACGCCGCGCCACCCGCAGGGCATCCCGTGAATCAATGCTGCGAATGACTTTTTTAATCTGCGGAATATTATGCGGCGTAATGGAAAAATTGCGCAGTCCCAAGCCCACCAGCAGCATGGTAAATTCTGGATCACCCCCCATTTCACCGCACAGGCTCACGCTGGTAGGTTCACGTTTGGAGCCGCGTTTGGCGGCGCGCATCACATTCTGGATGAGCTTGATGACTGCGGGATGCGCGGCGGTAAACAACGATGCGACGCGTTGATTGCCGCGGTCCACGGCCAGCGTGTACTGAATAAGGTCATTGCTTCCGATAGAAAGAAAATCCGCCTCTTCAACATAGCTGTGCGGGATCAGCGCGGCGGCGGGAACCTCCACCATCATTCCGACGCGAATGTATCGATTGTAGGGAATGTTATCCTCATTAAGATCGTCCATGACTTCATTGAGCACAAACCGGGCCTGCCGCAGTTCCCGCGGTGTGGAAATCATAGGAAACATCACACTGACATCGCCCAGCACGCTGGCACGCAGAATGGCCCGCAACTGGGTTTTGAACATTTCGATATTTTGCAGGCACAGTCGGATGGAGCGGCAACCGAGAAAAGGGTTGTCTTCAGGGGCCTGATCCAGAAAGGGCGAGTATTTATCGGCGCCAAGATCCAGCGTGCGAATGATGATGGGCCGCCCCCGGAGGCGGCGAATAGCTTCCGCGTAGGCGGCATAATGATCATCTTCCGTTGGTTCACGCTCCGCCGCCAAATATAAAAATTCCGTCCGGTACAGGCCGATACCCATCGCGCCTTTTTCCAAAGCATTGTCCACTTCATAAGGAAATTCAATATTGCCCATGAGTTTGATATCGACACCATCAAGCGTGCGGGCGGGGAGATCCCGGATCCTCTGCAGTGAAGTCTCGTATGTTTGCAGGCGTTTTTCATATTTCTTATGTTCGGCGATGGTGACTTCGTCGGGGTTGACAATCACCACGCCGCTGTAGCCATTGACCACCAGCAAATCACCGGAGACGGTTTCATGGGTGATATTTTCCAACCCCACCACCGCCGGAATCCCCAAGGAATTGGCGATAATAGCAGTGTGGCTGGTCTGGCCGCCGGCCTCTATGGCAAGGCCTTTGACCATTTTCCGATCTAATGCGGCGGTCTGGGAAGGGGTCAAATCTTTGGCCACAATCACCACGGGTTCATCGACGTGGCTGATGCGGATAACATCCCGCCCGGCGAGCTTGTGCAGCAAGCGCCGCTCAATATCATAAATATCTTTGATGCGTTCCCGGAAATATTTATCCGGATGCTCCAGAAAATGCTTGCCATAATCTCGTAACGCCTTATGAATGGCGTATTCCGCCGTATAATTCTGTTCTTCAATACCGCTGATAAAGGCCTTGAGCAGTTCCGGATCATTGAGCAAGCCCAGATGAAAATAGAAGATGGCTCCAGTTTCCTTGCCCAAATTACGCGTCGTGGAATCACGCAGTTCACGGATATCATCGCTGCTGGCGCTGATGGCGCTTTTCAGTCGCTGTATTTCCGCCGGTATTTCAGCGGGTTTTATAGACCGGCTGCCGATACGGATTTCATCTTCCGAGACCAGAAACGCCGGGCATATCACCACACCCGATGAAACACCAATGCCTTTGATAATTTCCATGATCTGTTTCACCGGCTGCGAGACTCGCCACACCATGGGCCTTACCAATGGGCAGGGAGCGTCGGAGCTATGCAGCGTTGTCCACAACGCTAAAATTGCCGTGGTCTTCCCGTGGGACCAACCGCGGCTGAACCCAATGCGCATAAGAATAACGTCGGGGTGGGACTTTATCCAGTGCTTTATGGGCGGCCTTTATGGGCGATGGCATTAGAAGGCGGGGCAACTTGTTCCGTACCGGTCCTGACTTGTGGCTACAATCGCATGTTGCAGCGTTGTGAACCCATCGAATATTCAAATGCCGGCCCCACGGGCGGCTATGTGAGGCATACCACCATGGTGCCTGGTCCGGAAAACGCACCGGCCCGGGTAACCGACTCATTCCAGCACCCCGCTACGGGTTGACCTTCCAGCGTAATGGGCGTAAAACCCGGAATATGAGTGATATGATTTCCACAACTTCGGCAACAAAAACGTCTTGGCTAACCCGCAATGTGCTATTGATAAGCCTGTCCGCATGTTTTGCCGATCTTGGTTATCAGGCCGTACTGGCGATATTTCCGTTATTTTTGGTTATAAATTTGCATGCTGCGGTATGGATATTCGCATTAGCCACCGCCATCAGCTACGGTCCCGGCGCGCTATTCGGCTTAATCGGAGGGCGATTGGGAGATCGCTTCGGACACAAAAAAGTCGCCATCATCGGCAATTTGTTTATTCCGTTGTTGTCTCTGACCGGGTTGGCAACCGCCCCCATCTCGGCCGTCGCCTTATTTGCCAGCGGCTGGTGGGCTAGAAATTTCCGTTCTCCACCGCGCCGCTCGCTGCTGGCGCAGATGGTGGCGCGCGAACATCGCGGCAAGGCCTTTGGGTTTTTGCACGCCCTGGACATTGGGGGAGGCTTCCTCGCCGCCACGGGTGCCATGATCCTGATATGGGGCGGTGTGGCATTAAAAGAAATTTTTCTTATTACCATTATTCCTCTGCTGTGTTCCACCGCCGTGCTGGCTATGGTGCGCACCAAAAACGCGGCGGAATCCGCCAAGCCCGGTAATCCAGCCGGTGCGGCCACGACGGTTGACAATTCCACGGTCGCGGCAGGGAATGCCGCGCGCCGCACCCTGTATCACCGCTTGCTGTGGGCTACCGGATTATATGGATTCAGTTCATTTAGTTTTGGCTTTCCAATTCTGACGGTCGATCAGGCCACGCATAGCCGGGCCTTGGCGGTGTTGGCGTATGTGGTATTTTTTGGCGTTTCCGCATTGACGGGATTAGTAGTTGGAAAATTCAATAAACGTAATGTGAAAGTACTGGCTTTGGGGGGTTATCTCACCGGCGGTATCGGGGCGGTGGGCATGGCGGTGGTCAGCACCCTGCCGCATTTAGCAATCTTGTTTTATCCCGCAGTCGCATTGATGGGCTTGGCATTGGGGGTGATTGAAACCTTGGAACCCACTATTATCTCCCTGATTATTCCGGCTAAAAAAACCGGCGGCGGCATGGGAGCCTTAACCGCGACCCGCAGTCTGGGGCTGTTTTTTGCCAACATTTTCATGGGGTTGCTGTATAGTATTCACGCATCATGGATATGGGCCTATGGCTATGCTGCGATCGTGGCAATCGTGGCCGCCGGAATTTTGCTATCCGCTCCCAAAGTGCAATTTGAAGCATAGGCGGAACCGCAAACACGCAACTGCGGGTGAAAACCTGCTTCCGTGGTGTGGCTGCGTTTTTCTGCAGCACATTTGCTTTGGGCCAAGACATCTGCTATCATTAAACTATTATCATCCCGATGGTGAACCCCTCAATGTTGAGTTGCTTACGCGGGAAAATTCACCGAAGTCCGCGATTTACTGGTTGCGGGGACGGTTCTGTTATTGGAGCGTTATGCCCTTTTCTTCTTTCGGCCTTCATGCCGATATTCTGCGTGGTGTCAAGGACCTCGCATTCATTCATCCGACACCGATTCAAACCCAGGCCATTCCACCGGCGATGGCCGGTCGGGACGTATTGGCCTGTGCCGCAACTGGCTCCGGCAAAACGGCCGCGTTCATGCTACCCACGATTCATCACTTGATGACGCGGTCCGCACGCACCGCCCACCGCGCTGCGCGGGCTTTGGTTTTAACACCCACGCGCGAACTGGCTTCGCAGATTCTTGAAAATGTTAATACCTTGGCGGTTCATACCCCTCTATCCGCGGCCACCATCATCGGCGGCGTAAGCATGGGGCCACAGACGCACGCCTTTCGCACGGGGACGGAAATTTTAATTGCCACCCCGGGCCGTCTCTTGGATCACCTGCGACAGTCCTATGCCAAATTTGACGGCCTGGAAATTCTGATTCTCGATGAAGCGGATCGTATGTTGGATATGGGCTTTCTCCCGGATATTCGCAGGATACTCAAAACCCTGCCTGGTAAACGGCAAACGCTGTTTTTTTCCGCCACCATGCCGATGGAAATTCGCCAACTCACCCGGGAGATGCTTAAAGATCCGGTAAGCATCCAAATTGATCGCCAGACTACTCCTCCCGCGGCTATTACCCAGGCCATTTATCCCGTGGCGCAGCACCTTAAATCCGCGCTGCTGCTAAAACTGCTGGAAAATCAGGCGTTGGAATCCGTGATCTGCTTTACCCGCACCAAACACCGCGCGAATCGGCTGGCCGCAACTTTGGATAAACAACATATTGCCTCCGCCCCGATTCACGGCAACCGTTCCATGGCCCAACGCACCGCCGCTCTGTCCGGATTCAAAGCTGGAAAATTTCGGGTTCTGGTAGCCACCGATATTGCCGCCCGCGGGATCGACATCGCCGATGTTTCCCATGTCATCAATTTTGATTGTCCTCATATTCCTGAAGATTACGTGCACCGTATTGGCCGCACGGGGCGGGCTTCCGCTACCGGTGACGCTTTTACTTTTGTAGCCCCGGATGAGGAATCCAATCTGCGCGCCATTGAGCGCACTGTCGGCAAACGCCTGCCGCGGATCACTCTGCCGGATTTTGATTATGCCCAACCATCAGCCGAAGCGCTGGAAGTTCCCATTGCGCAACGCATTGCCGCGATTCGGCAACGTAAAGCGGCGCAGCGAGCGCGGCGCGAAATATCTATGGCCCCACGCCCGGCGGCGAATGCGGCACGCTCTTTCGGACGCGCTGCCCATCACGATCACACGTCACAGGCGCCGCAACAACAGCGGCCTAACGGCGGAGAACAACGCGGCGGACGGCCAACGCCGCAACAGTACTCCAATCCCCCACGAGCATTTTCCCCAGGCTCGGCGCTACCGACCAGGCAAAGCAATCGCTCCGGACAATCGGGACGGCGCTTCCAGACTGGAAAACCGCAATCATCGCGATTCGGCGCAGGGCGCCCTGGTGGCGGAAACGTCTGGCCGCAGCGCGGCGTCGGGTATTCCTCCGGCGGACAAAAACCTTCGCCCCGTGGGCGGCGCGACGCATGAGTAATTTTTGCTAATGCCCGCCCCCGGGGCCACAGTCCGGCAATTTCTTCGCAGCGCGCCACGATTTTTTATATTGGATATTGTGGTACATTTCCGCAGCAATCCGGGAAAACCATGGGCTCATCTCGCCATCTCCGCGTCAACGCCACACACCATTTGGTTGCTACTATGTCGCGCCGGGCACTTTCAGTTTGACTTCAAACCGTCATTGATCTAAATTTATCAATGATAATTTGCCCCCATCGTCTAGAGGCCCAGGACAGCAGATTCTCAGTCTGCATACACCGGTTCGAATCCGGTTGGGGGTACTTGGCACTTATGCACATTACTGCATACCTCGGCAAACCCAAGCAAATTAAGGGGTTTCCCATCATCGGCATTACCAGTTTGCGGGGCCTTGCGGGCCGTTTCCGGCACCTACTGCGCCGCATTATGCGCCGCCGGTTTTCCCGCTTCCACAGGCTTGCTGGCAGCGGGAATCATTTATATTCCCCTGCAAAAGTACATGCAATCATCAACCATTTTCATACTCATGGGCGTACTTACCCTGCCGGTGGCCATGGCGATCATTCCCATCTTTATGCGACCTTAAGCTCAAGCAATAGTTATTATTAACTCCGGCGTTGTTTCAGCATGGCGGCTAGCCGTCGCTGCGGCGATCATGCAATATCAAGCAGTACAAGCGAGGTGAAATCGCCTGTTTCCGAGGGGAAGAGGATTTCGATAAAAAAACTCCGCGGGTAGGATTCGAACCTACAACCCGCCGGTTAACAGCCGGCTGCTCTACCATTGAGCTACCGCGGAAAATAGCTTCCGCTTTTTTATACTGGGCAGAGCCGGAATCGAACCGGCGACACAAGGATTTTCAGTCCTTTGCTCTACCAGCTGAGCTATCTGCCCGCCGAATGAGGCAATTTACGATAGTCGGCATGAAACTGCAAGTGAACCGGCGTTTTTTTCGTTTTTTTAACGTTGGCCAGTCGCACTGTAGTACTGAGGGATTCCCCGAATTGTTTTTATCTCCAGCCCCAAAATCGGGAAAATTTTTGATGCGCGGCGCCGGGCAACTTGCAATTACTGCGCACTAGGCCATAATTCTCTGTTTTGCGGGCGGTGTAGTTATCGCTTCGCGCTGTACCGCCGGGACGAACTGCGGCAAACCCTGCCGGGCCGGGCCGGGCGTTGGGCCTTGAACCTTAAGCGGTGTTTTGGTGATGTTGATTATATCGGGTTGGAATATATGGATTACCCGCTGATTATTGCAACCGCGTTTGGCGCTATTGCTCTGTATCTGATGATGCCGCGGGGCGAAGCTTGGCTGGTCAAGCTCGGTATGCTCATTGGCGTATTGGCTTTGGGGGCGGGGTTAAGTTACCTTACGCATTGGGCGGCGCTTCATTTTCCAAGCCAGTCCCCTACCGGCCCGGGCGTGTTTTTTTATGCCTTTTCGCTGCTGGCCATCGGCTCCGCGGTCGGAGTGGTAGCCCACAGCAAACCCATTTATTCGGCACTTTATTTTGTGCTTATGACCTTGGCGATCTCCGGCCTTTTCATCCTCCTGCAGGCGGAATTCATTGCCGTGGTCCTGATTATTATTTATGCTGGCGCTATTCTGGTGACCTATGTATTTGTCATCATGCTCGCCAGCCCATCCGGGGTGACCGCGGCGGCCATGGATTATGACCAAATCAGCGCTGATCCCCTCATTGCAATACTGGTTAGTTTTTTACTTTTGGGGACGGTATTGGAAGTGTTGTTCTCCGGTTCCGCGCCAGGTACCGCCGCAGTGGTTAGCGGCGGAGTCGTCGCTACCGCCCATACCGCACATTGGGGCGGACTGGCGGCCTTGGGCAAGAATCTTTATTCGCGTTACACGCTTCCATTGGAGTTGGCCGGTGTTTTGATGACCATTTCGCTGGTGGGGGCGGTGGTCATAGCTCGCAAAAACGCCCCGCACACCCACATGCTTGGTTCGGGAGATATGCCGACGGAATAACTCGGTGCTGGATAATGATGATGACACCTGTAACAACCTCTTTCTCTGATCCGGTGTTGGTGCATTACCTCGCCTTGGGCGCGGTATTGTTCGCCATCGGACTGGTCGGTTTTATGACCCGCCGCAATATGATCATGATTTTCCTTTCCACAGAAATCATGTTTCAGGGTGTGGCCGTCAATCTCGTTGCCTTGAGCCGGTATTGGCATAATGCTGACGGGCAGTCGTTTGTTATTTTTCTGTTGACAGTGGCGGCGGCGGAAGCGTCGCTGGCGCTGGGCCTGGTGGTGATGTTATTCCGCCAGCGTCAGACGCTCAATGTGGATATGTGGTCCGACCTGCAGGGGTAGGATGCGGTTGTAGTTTCCCCGGGCAACGCGGTCTTTGAGCCAAGATTCTTGCCACGGGGACGTTCCGGAGTTTGAAGTGTTCCACCTGACCGAATTTTATAGCTGGGCTGGTCAATTGCCGACATCGCAAAAGGCTTGTTTCCTGGCGACGCTTATTCCACTGTTCCCACTGGCCGCGATGGTCATCATTGGGGCGTGCGGCGGCAAGTTATTGAAAAAGCATTCGCATGTGCCGGCGATCATCGGTGTGGCCATGTCCTTTGTTGTTTCCATAGTGCTGCTGCTGCTTTTTTCCACCGGGATTCTTGGCGCGGTGCTGCGCAGCGCCTACCATATTTCTTTTGCCACATGGTTCAGCGCCGGTGGCTTGACAGTGCCATTCGGCGTCTATCTGGATCCACTTTCGGTGCTGTTTGTCAGCTTTGTAACCGGAATTTCCCTGTTGATTTTTATTTATTCCAGCGGCTACATGGAGGGCGATTACGGGTATTTCCGTTTCTTCGCGTATTTAAGCATGTTCGTCGCCGCCATGACCATTCTGGTACTGGCTAATAATTTTCTTCTGGTATATCTGGGCTGGGAAGGCGTCGGTCTGGCCAGTTATCTGCTCATTGGCTACTACTACCCCAAAAAATCCGCGCGCGATGCCGCCACCAAAGCTTTTGTCGTCAACCGTATCGGCGATACCTGCTTCGCCATTGCGATTTTCATGATTTATCTGACCTTCCATTCGCTGAATTTCTCCAACGTGTTCTATGGACCTCTGCAAAGCGCGAATTTCCGGGCGGCACATGCTTCCATGATGTTTTGGATTCCGCTGCTGTTGATGTTCGGAGCTTTTGCCAAATCCGCACAGTTCCCGCTGCACGTCTGGCTACCTGATGCCATGGAAGGCCCCACTCCGGTTTCCGCCTTGATTCACGCCGCCACCATGGTCACCGCGGGCGTATACCTCATTGCCCGCTGTATGCCGATATTTATGCACGATTTGCCGGTGCTGCATCTGGTTGGGATCATTGGTACTTTTACCGCCTTTATGGCCGCCACCATCGCCATGTGCCAGTATGATCTCAAGCGGATTTGGGCCTATTCCACGGTATCGCAATTGGGTTACATGTTTATGGGATTGGGTGTCGCGGCCGGATCCGCGGCGGTGTTTCACGTCTTTACCCATGCTTTTTTCAAAGCGCTTTTATTTCTGTCCACCGGTTCAGTCATGCACGCCATGGGCGGTGAACTGGACATCCGGAAAATGTCCGGCTTGGCCAAGCGCATGCCCATTACCACTATTTGCCTGTTGATGGGGGCGTTGGCGCTGGCGGGCTTTCCGGGGTGGGCCGGTTTTTTCAGTAAGGATGCGATTTTATCCGCCGCCATGAACTCCGCCTGGAGCGGCGGGCCTTGGCTGGCGGGGGTCGGCTTGTTAACCGCATTGATTACCGCGTATTACACTTTCCGCGCGTTTTTCCGTGTATTCATGGGCGATCTGGTTTTGCCGCAAACCGCCGGTCTGCATGAACCCAGTGTCTTTACGCTTCCTGCCGATGCGGGCCATGAAGGGCATACCAGTGCCACCGGCCATGATCATGGCCAGCCGGGATCCGATACCCCCAACGCGCACGACCGACCGCGGAGCACGTCGTTCGATGGGCCAATTTCCATGTGGGGACCGCTGGTAATTTTGGCCATTGGAGCCACCCTGGTGGGCTGGCTGGGCGTTTTTGGCGGCCACGACGATCAGGGCTGGATTCAAAGTTTTCTCTCCCGCGTGCCTATGAATGCGGGTCTGCACTATGTGCCCACACCGCCCGCCGGTCTGCTGCTGCCCGTCACGGCGGTCCAGCGCCTTAGTCCCGCCATGGGCATGATCATCGGTGGCACCTTGGCGGTTCTGGGAATTTTGATTGCCTCTTATTTTCACTGGGTCAATCGGCACGCCGCGGCGATAGCCAAGTCCGCCTTCCGCCCGCTGGTAACATTCTTGGAGAACAAGTGGTATTTTGATGAGATTTATCATTACTGTCTCGTTATGCCGCTCTGGTATTTGGGACGCACCCTGTATGGTCTGGACCACGTCCTGGATGCAATTGTGGTTAACTTTTTTGGATATTTTCCGCAGTTTGTCGGCTGGGTGCTCAAACCCACACAGAGTGGCCGCTTGCGTTATTATGCCATCGGCATGGTCAGCGGCCTGGCGTTGGTGATTCTCGGAGTGTTGTATCTGCTGCGATGATACGGGGCTGACTTGCCCATCCGTACCGGGAATTTTCGGAACTGAAACGTTATGACACAATCACATGTAATTTTGCCCATGATGCTGCTTATTCCCCTGCTTGGGGCGGCACTGATTTTTATGATCAAGCCCACCGGTCCGCGTGCCCACGGCTTGGGTATTCTGGCGTTTTGTTTCGCGCTGATCCCATCCTTGTTGGGCATCGTGTTATTGGATCGCTTTCATTATGCGGACGGCGGGGTATGGCAGCAGCAATTTTTCTATCCCTGGCTGCCGCAATTCCATGTCAATTTCTCTCTGGGTGTTGATGGCATCAGTCTCTGGCTGTTGCTGCTTACTTTGTTGGTCACGCCGGCGGCGATTCTCGATGCGGTGGGTAAAATCGGGCATCGGCAAAACGAATTCTTTGCCTGGATGCTCGTGAGCTATGCCTGCATGATCGGCGTATTTATCAGCCATGATGTGTTGTTGTTTTATCTGTTTTTTGAATTCAGCTTAATTCCAACCTTTTTTATTCTGGGTATCTGGGGGCATTCCCAACGTCGGAAGGCTGCGGTCAAGTTTTTCCTTTACGCTTTTGCGGGTTCGGTTTTGCTGCTGGCCAGTCTGATTTATCTCGCTTATGTGCATCAGGAAAAATTTGGCACGTTCTCTTTTGCGCTGGCGGATTTGTATAAGGCCGGTCAGTCGCTAAGTCCCGCGCAACAGGGCATCGTATTTCTCGGTTTGTTGATCGGCTTCGCCATTAAGGTTCCATTATTTCCCGTGCATACCTGGATGCCGTTGGCCATTACGGAATCTCCCACGCCCGGCGCCGTCATGATCGCGCTGGTAAAGCTCGGTGCTTATGGTCTTTTACGGTTCGCCATTCCGATGCTGCCCCTCGCCGCCGTTCGCTTTACGCCCTGGCTGGCGGTGTTGTGTGTTATATCCATCCTCTATGGCGGGCTGATCAGCTGGGTGCAGCGTGATATGAAAAAACTCATCGCCTACAGTGTGCTTAGCCATTTGGGTTTGTGCATTCTGGCCTTGCTGGCACTTACCATGACCGGTCTGACCGGGTGCGTTCTGGTGATGCTGAGTTCCGGTCTGCTGGCCGGCGGTTTGCTGCTGGTGATGGGCATGATTTTTCGTCGCTATCATACTCGTAATCTGCGCGAAATTTCCGGCTTGGCCCGGCGGCTTCCAGTGTTGGGCTTTTTTGCGGTCTTCTTTTTTATGGGAACCGCGGCGTTGCCTGGACTTATCGGTTTTATCTCCGAAGTTATTTCGCTCATTGGAACTTATGTCAGCGGCAGCGCCGGGCACGGCGGCAATCTAGGCCCGGCTTATGCCATACCGGCGGCCCTGGGTATGATTTTGGGCGCATTGTATATGCTCTATTGGGTCGCCCATGTCATTTTCGGACCGCTCGTTGAAACCGCGCCAAACGCCGACGCCGGTCATGAAACTTTCCCGCCGCCCGCACCACGCGATTTGTCCCTGCGGGAATGGCTGGTGCTTGCACCGCTGGCCGTCGCGGTTTTGCTCATCGGTTTGTATCCCGGTCCGGTTTTGAATTCGTTGCAACCCGCGGTTGGTAAAATTCGCCACGCGGTATTGGCGGCTGTTGCGGCCAATTCCAATCCGGCCATGGCTCTGCAATCGCCGCTGCCATCGCTGAACCATCCGCACGCGCCGGCGGTGGCCCTGCGTCTGCCGGACCGGTTGTCACGCTAGTATTTTGGTGTCATTGAGGCTTTTTACGTGAATATCCCACTGAATCATCTGATCCCCGAAATCATCATGATCGCCGCGGCATGTTTGGTGGCGCTGGTGGGTATCGCCCGATCCGACACGGTACGCCGTAGCACGCAGTGCATTGCGCTCATCAGCCTTATCCTGGCCTTTATCGCCGGCTGGCGCATTGGTATCGTCGATGCCGGTCCCGCCTGGCCGCTGGCGAGTTTCTGCACCTACGACACACTTCTGACTTCCGGCGTTGGAATTTTGCTCGTACTGCTATCCTGGGATATGCCCTTTGCCATGGACCCGGCCTGGCCGGACAAAACTTTTCGTGGCGAATATTTTGCCATGATGCTCGTATCTTTGGCCGGTGTGAGTATGATGGCGAAGGTCGATAATTTAATTTGGCTTTTCATCGCCCTGGAACTCGTTTCCATTCCCACCTACATCATGGCGGCCACCGGACGCGGTAATGCCAACGCCCAGGAAGCCGGCGTGAAATACTTCTTTCTCGGTTCCCTGTCTGCGGCTATTTATCTCTTTGGGTTCAGCTATCTCTTTGGCTTTTCCGGCAGCACCGATTTTTCCAAAATCGCCGCCGCCTTCGCCGCCAGTCCCCAACTACCTTACATTGCCATCATCGGCCTGCTGATGGTGGTCATCGGTATCGCTTATAAAATAGCCGCCGTCCCCATGCATTATTATGCTCCCGATGTCTATCAGGGAGCCGCCACACCTGTGACGGCGTTTTTGTCCTTCGCCCCCAAGGCCGCAGGTTTTATAGCCCTTATTCTGGTATTTAATCTCACCGGCTGGAAACTTTCGCATGGTGCCGCCCGGGCAGTGCCTGATCTTCTGATGGTCATGGCGGTATTAAGTATGACCCTCGGTAATGTGTTAGCCTTGCTGCAGCGAAACATCAAACGCATGTTGGCGTACAGCTCCATTTCCCACACCGGGTACATGCTCGTCGGGTTGGCCGTTGGCCCGCTGCTAATAAGTCAAAGTATGACCAATGGTATCAGCGCTATGCTGTTTTATCTCGGCGCCTACAGTGTCATGACCGTGGGCGCCTTTGCCGTGCTGGTCTATCTACAAGGTAAACTTGATGCGGCCGAAGACCTTGATGATATCGCCGGCGTTGCCTCCGCCCATCCCCTGGCCGCCGCCTGCATGGCCGTGTGCATGTTAAGCCTTATCGGCATGCCCTTTACCGTCGGTTTCCTCGGCAAGCTCTTTATTGTGCAAGCCGCCTTCTCCAGCGGGCACGGCATCTTGGCGGTCATCGTCATGATTAACGCGGCCATCGCGGCAGCCTATTATCTGGGGGTTATTACCTCCATGTATATCCGTGAACCTTGGACTCCATTTACCGTCCGACGACCCGGTACGATCCAATTCTCCGCCGCCATTGCTGCCGCGTTGGTCATCCTCCTCGGTATTTTTCCATCCGTCTTGATGAGTATTTCCCGCTATTCCGGTTCTGAAGTCACCAAACAACTGGCACTTTGGAATTCTCCACCACAGTCCGCTGGCATAAAAACAATATCCGCTCCCACCCTTGATACCAGCATCCGTTTGTCGGCTAGAATTCATTAACCCGTAAGGAGCCTTTATAAGGCGTGGTATTTTAGTTTTCAGGGCTGCTTGGATTTTTGAGTGAAAGCCCAATCAGGTTTTCCGATAAATCGGTCTGTTTCCATAATTTCTTAAAAACGAACAAGTCATGCCTTACGAAGGGTCTGTTAAAGATTCCTCTTGCTTTTTGCCTTGTGGTGGAATATATTATACGTAGTTGATGTGATTCACTTGGCACTGCTTCATCGGCACCAGCATTAGGATAGCCGTAAAAGTGGTGGAGGCAGTTGATAGGTGTAGTCTGGTTTTGGGATTGGCGGAGGTGCACGGCATGGCGGGGAAGAGTAGCCCCGGAAGGTTTTCTTGGTGAGTTGGCTGAGAGTCTGTCCGACTTGAGTTTTGCAGGGAGCTCTCAATTCTATATGTGTCAGCCGTGTGGTTGGCGTGGAGTGGGAGAGCAAAGTAGTTCCTTATATAAGGAAACATGGTATGAGTACAAAATTCAATATCGTTACATCTGCCGCATGTTGCGGCAAGCCGTCGTCCATTCGGACAATGGACAATTCACACAGCTCCAATATGGAGCGGAAGGAGTCGTTTATGTTTTCCAATCGTTCATCAGTAATTTCTCGTGGTTGTTTCTTGGCGGCTGCGGCGCTCGCGGCGGTGGCATGTGTCGGCTTGGCCAGCGCGGCCTCGGCCAGCGTGGTTGCTTCCGAACTGACCCCCAGCGATAGTTCCGTCAACGGCGCTTTAATTGGCAGAACGCCCGATTTCGGTTTTTCGGGCGCGTGGCAAGGCACTGGCAGCACAAGCCCAAGTGAGGCTCCCAGCATCACCAACGGCCAAGCCACCGTTCCCGTGGGCTACGGTGGCCGGGTTGGTGCGGAACTTGCCTCAAACTCGGTGCTGAACACAACGTCGAATAGCAACATATACGTCAGCTTTGATGTGACTCTGCCCACATTCTCCGCGTCAAGTGATTTTGCCGCCGTTGAGATTGGATCGGATATTACCAGCGGAGCAACACCGTACTTTCGTGTCGATAATAATGACGCCAGTGGTTTAGTCGATCTGGCGATTGGCGGCACATCGACCGGGGCCTATACGCCGATCGGCACGTTTGCGAATGCCGCGCTGGGTGTCAGCCACTTTTTTCTGTTCCAGTACAACCCAAGTACGGGTGCCGGTGAAGCTTGGGTGGATCCCAGCACCACCAACTTCAACCCCAATAGTGGTGGTATTACCTTCAGTACCAATAACAGTAACGCCGGGCTGTTTAGTGTAAGTTGGGTGAACTTGGACAGCTACAGCGGCAGCCCCAGCAACTTCCACAACTTTTATCTGGGCACAACACTGGCCGATGTCGGAGTTGTTCCCGAACCGGCCACGCTGGGCTTGGTGGCGGTGGGCGGCTTGGGCTTGCTGTTGCTGAAGCGCCGGAAGACGGTGTGAAAAAGGGCTGGCCCGATAACCATCTGGGCCGGCGTTATCCGTAGCCATGGGCATCTTGCCCATGTTGTGACGCGGTGGCCGATGGACGGACGATGGGAAACGCCCGTTGCACCACCGGCACAGTCGGCTGCTATGTGTGCGCGGCGTCGTATTGCGTCCATGGGGGCGCGGGTGTCCTCACCCGCCATTGGTTGGAAACAGCCGACCTTGTGATGTCGGTTTTCGTACCTGCTTTTCTGGTTGAAGAACGCCGAGTAGCTGATAAGGGATGATAACGGGAGGGCCGATGAGATTAACTTTATCGGGCCTTCTTTTTTTCCGGCGCGCCGGGACCGAAAACTTCACACTGAACACTCGGATAAGGAGTTTTTCTATGAAACGTCTAAACGCTTTTACCCTCATCGAATTACTGGTGGTCATCAGCATTATAGCGATCCTCATCGCCCTGCTTTTGCCGGCGCTGGCGCGAGCCAAACAGTTGGCCGTGCAAATACAGGGAGCCTCCAATCTTCGGCAGATCGGCATTGCCCTGCATGAATATGCTGACACCTATCGCGGACAGTATCCCTTAGCTTGCGTCTCGAACTACGTTTTCGCGGATAACAGCCTCGGTAATGGCGTGTCGCCGAATCAGACTTATCAGCCCTTGGCAGGCTTATCGGCTCTCTATGTTTCCTCTTATGGCGTCCCCACGCCCGGTCAGACCATTACCAATGTACGCGCCGGAGAACTCCCGC
>JBMFGW010000091.1:0-16083 GCA_049977145.1 Phycisphaerae bacterium | reverse complement strand
GCATTCAGCATTACTTGTGGTGCAGGTTTTCTTACCTGCATTCGTTACTGCGGCAGACAGTCCCGGCGCACCGGGATAAACTTTTGTTCGTTGTTCGTTGTTCGTTGAAATCGTTTCCTCCTTTACCTCATCCGCCTCTTGTGAGTTTCCGTCGTGCCGCTGGTCAGTATTGGTCAGTAATATCAGTATGTTCAGTATTCAGGATTCAGGATTCAGGAGTTGGGAGTCCTTTTCACTGATCACGGATCACGGATCACGGATCACGGATCAATTCCTATGCTGTCACGTCCTGCTTCCCGGCGCAGCGGGATAAACTTTTGCTCGTTGCTCATTGCCCCCTCCGCTATCGATTTCAATATCTGGGAGTGCGGCGTCCGTGCCGCCAGCACAGCGCGGGTAATGCGTGGTTATGATACAATCATCAGAATGAAGGATCAGGAGTTAATCTTCCGCGTTCACGCCATCCAGCGTATGTTCGAACGAAACATCAGCGAAACGGAAGTGCGGGATGTGCTGAAGCGGTGGACGACCGATACATGTGCTTGCCAGTGATGATCTGACGGCGATGGTGACAATAGTTATTACCGTTTATACTCCCGATCCGGCACGGTGGGATGCGGGTTTTAGACATCGGAGGTGATATATATGAAATGCCCAATTTGTAAACACGGCCAAACGGCTCCCACTACGGTAACTGTGACCTTGGAGCGTCAAGGTGCAACAGTGGTCTTCCGCAATGTTCCGGCTGACGTCTGCGAGATTTGCGGAGAGCAGTATGTGGACCAAAAGACGACCGCTCGTTTGCTGGCCCAAGCCAATACCGCCGCCGAAGTTGGCGTACAGGTGGAGATCCGTACTTACGCAGTGGCTTGAATTTGCGCGGAAACGATCAGTATTGTCAGTATTCAGTGTTCAGTATTCAGGAGTTGGGAGTTAGTATTTAGCATTTAGCATTTAGTATTCAGCATTCGGCATTCAGCATTACTTGTGGTGCAGGTTTTCTTACCTGCATTCGTCACTGCGGCAGACAGTCCCGGCGCACCGGGATAAACTTTTGCTCATTGCTCATTGATCATTGGCCGTACCCGTAGCCGTCATAGCGTGGCGAGGCCGCCTCGCCCGCTAAACATAATGTCACATCGGTTGCCTCGCGACTCATATTGCCACCGGGTTAACCGCAAAGGGGCGAAAGAACGCAAAGGCACGACGATACGTTCATTATCGTCTCCATTTAGTTTCAGGCGTTCGACCCCGCGCGGGCTGAGATCGGCGCTTCCTGGCCGCCCGCAGCAGTGCCGCTTCGATCCGTTCAACCATACGGACTGTCGCGCTGACCTTACCTGATTCCACCCTGGCTATCGTTGATTGCGGCACGCCGACCAGTCTCGCAAGGTCGCGTTGACTTAAGCCGCAGGCTGTTCGATCACGGATAATTTCGCGTGCCAGATTCACCCGGGCAAAATCCAGCGCCGGGCTATTCCCGGAGCGATCACGCAACGGATAAGCGGGCAGCAGCCCCGCCGACTCGAGACTCTGTTCGATCATCCGCAGGTACTCCGACTCCGGTAGTAAAAAAAACCGCTCGCCTTTAATTTCAATCACATTCGTCATAATAACACCTGTTCAATCTTCATAAACATCGCGGCGAATCCCTATCCGCGTCACTGTAATTACATCTGCATGCGTGCGAAAGACCACACGGTAGTCACCGGTCCGAATTCGGTAGCTCCCGGACATCTCCCCACGTAGTGGCTTGACTCCGCTGACCTCCGGCCACCTGGCAAGTCGTTCCAGCACTACCATTATTCTAGCCCGCACCGCCTTGGGCAGATCTTTGAACTGCTCCTCCGCATCCGGAGTAATCACAACGCTTACCATGACTCAATGATAGCATCCACTCTATTATTATCAAACTTGTGAGTTTCCGTCGCCGACAAAGCGCGGCGAGGCCGCCTCGCCCGCTAAACGTAATGTCACATCGGTTATCCACTCAATCGCCCTTTGTGTCTTCGTGTCTTTGTGGTAAACCCCCTCATCGCCCTCCGTTTACCTCTGTTTACCTCGTGGTTCAAAACCCATCGTCTTACCTTCGTGTCTTAGTGTCTTTGTGGTGAACCCCCGTCGGCGTTAATCTGTGCGGTCTGTGTAATCTGTGGATCGTTCCCCCAAGCGTTTGCGCACGATTTCCACGTACTGCTTTGCCTGTCTGGATAAACTGAAATGTTCCAGTGCTCTGGCCCGCGCGGCGGCTCCCATCGCCGCCCATTTTTCCCGGTCTCCCAGCGCCCGCAGCAGGCCGTTTTTGAACCCTTCCACCGTTGGCTCATTTACGTGCCAGCCGGTCACGCCATCGACTACCGTTTCCGCCGGGCCACCCAGGGCGTGAACCAGCACTGGCTTACTCATCATCATCGCTTCCACAACGGAAAGGCCAAATGGCTCGGGATCAATTCTTGCATTTATCGGCAGGTCAACAATCCCGTAATACCGCTCTGGATCGGGCACGCTGCCAATTAAATGCAGGCGATCACTTACCCCCAACTGTGCCGCCAGCGCCCGCAACTCATCGGCAAATCCGCCTTCGGCTGGTCCGCCCGGCAGCAGCAGATGGGAATTGGCATGCGCAGCGGGCAATTGGGTCATGGCCTGCACAATCTGCGCATGGCCTTTTGCCGGCTTTACCCGGGCAAAAATTCCCAGCACCACCGCATCAGTTGGGATGCCAAGTTCCGCCCGCGTAACGAAGTCCGCACGCTTGGGATCAAACCGCTGTTCATCGGCTCCCAAGTACATCACGATCGGCTTAACGGGACGGTCGCCCAATGTCGCGGCGGTGTAATTGCTGTTGGCCAAGGCTGTGACGTGCCACTTTCGCAGCGTGTGCTGCGTCATTCGCCGGTTGATCGCCAATGGATAGTGGCCCATGATGTTGGACATTTCCCAGAAACAGACGGTGCCCGCATCCCACGCCGCCATGGCCGCCAGCGGCATGAGGTTGCGCCATACGGCGTGGATTCCCTTCACCTCAAGGCGGCGCAATGTGGCAGCCAGGCCGGGCCTGATTGCGGCGCTGGAGCGATGAATGCGTAATTGCAGGCGGACCCTGTTGGGCAGCCCCCCAAAAAGGACCGGCAGCGGTTCGACGTTCAAAACATGAATTGCAAACCCCAGTGATCGCATGGTGTCACAAAAGGGGCCTTCGTGCAACGCTATTATAACTGGCTCAATACCTGATGTCCGCACTGCGCCGGTCAGCCCGCGCACCGCCTGCGCCACGCCGGCGATCTCGTCACCGGCGATAAGCCATGCAATCCGGGTACCGCTGTTGTCGCCTGCCGTCATAAGATAAACACCGTCGTTTGGAATCCTTTGAATTGCTTGGATGTTAGCCGCCGACGCTAAGGGCGGCAAGTGCCGGCCCAGGATTGTGTGGCACCTGCGGCTTGCGGCGGCGGCTTGCACCTGCGGCTTGCGGCTATTTCCGGGGCACACTAAGATATTTTTGCCCCGCCCGTTCTTGCCGGTGCGAAACTGAAACTGGAAAAAGCGAGGGAATCGGCAGGGGAGGGGTGAAATCCCGCGGCGCGCTGGGAAAGCCTGTGTCGGATAAGTGTGCTCTCGGAGAACCGTCCATGCGCGTTCTGATTTTTAATCCTGATGAAAAGGGCCACAACTTTGTTTTTCTCAAATTGCTGATCCCCGCGCTCAACGCGTTGGGCTGCGATATAACCCTCGCGATTACGCAGCAGGGGTTTGCTTCGGAGGAATTCCGCACGCATCTGACACCCCTTCGCCATCTTTTCCAGGCTGACACCGAGGTTACGACGAGGCCCGGAACCGGGAGCCGGGGGCACCGTATTGGCCAACTTTCCGCGGCGTTAAAGCGCGCCCGGCCAGGGCACCTGCTGGTTCCAAACGCCGAACCGCTGCTGGCGTTGCTGGGCCTTTACAGTGCCCTGGGCCGCGTGCGAATTCCTTCGGGCGTAAGCTGCGCGTATACCCTCGTTCGCGCGGATTTTGCCTATCCGGCGGCCAATGTGAAACAACGTGCCTGGTTCTGGGCCAAAGAGCGGAGCATTAACGCCGTGCCCAAGGCTACGATCTCGCTCATTGATCCGATCGCGTATGAAAATATCCAACGTCGGGGCAGCGCTCTGGCGAGAAGGGTTTCTCTGCTCCCCGAACCCCTGGATGATGTTGCGCCAATCGGTAAGGCGGATGCACGCCGGCGCCTGGGCATTCCCGTCGAGGGTCGATACCTCGCCTGTGCGGGGGTACTTGATCCCCGAAAGGGAGTTGATCTCGTGATTCAGGCTTTCGCGCAAGCAAAATTACGGCCAGATGACAAATTGCTTCTGGGCGGAAAAGCTGGACCGGAGATCGCGGAATTGTTGAGTCGGCAGCCCACTGAGATGGTGCGGAAGGGGAAAATCGTCCTGCTGAATCGGTATCTTAGCGATGAAGAATTGAATTGGGTGATTTGCGCCTCAGATGTGGTGGCGGCCACCTATCGGACATCCCACCGTGCCCCATCCGGGATCATCAACAAGGCGGCTGTGATTGGCCGCCCGGTACTGGCCAGCCGTTTTGGCTGGTCGAATATCATGGTGCCCGAATTCGGCCTCGGTGCCCTGACCGACATTGACAATCTGACAATATTTGCCGACGACATCACCAGAGCGTTGGAACAGAGTTGTTCATTTGTGCCAAGCCCCAAGACCGCGCGGCTTCGCGAATATCTTTCCCCCGAAAATTTTGCCGCTTCCTGGACCGCCGAAATCGCGCAGCGCCTCGGACGCCCGGCTCCGGAGATTAAAACATGGGAATGGGTGCGCGCCGGAGCCGCAACGACCAATGGACAGGGACCACTGATCGCTGGCCAATACTGATCAAAGGCGTAACGGAAATTCACAAGGCAGCGGAGGCGTCAACGAACAGAAGTTCATCCCGGCGCGCCAGGAAACAACGAGCAGCGATCAACAGGGGCTAAAACAGAACGCAGGAGTTAGGAGCTAGGAGTTAGGAGACGTAGCGGCGACGGAATTAACCACGAGGTAACGGAGGTTAGCGGAGGCTTTTGTTGCGTGGGCGGTAGAACCGGTCGATTCCATCCCTTCAGTCAATTCTTGTAGTTCCAAATTGCTACCGTGCACCATAACCTCCGTTTACCTCCCCTACCTCGTGGTTCAAAAACCGCTCACTGTTCATTGATCATTGGGCGCAGCGCGACCCGCCGTGCCGCTCACGCGAAGCGGGCCATCCATTTGCGCATCATGCGCGGCGAGTTGCGGTAAATAATTCGGCCCAAGTATCGTGAGCGTGTAAGGCGATTGTCCATTTGATCAATCAGGCGAAATGTCGAATTGCGGTCCATGGCCTCCGCCGCAATTGCGCCCCAACGTTGTCGGAACTCCTGGCTTTGCAGGGCCAACTTATCGCCGGCGACATCCAAGAGCGCCTCATACGCTCTTAAAACCAGCCCCGGCACCCGCGGATCAGCCGCCAAATCCGCCACCGTAAAGGTGGTGTGGCGCAGACCCTTATCTAAAAATTCATTGCCGTAGGCATCAACCGCATGTTTTTTATCGCGCGGGATCGGCAAATTCAGCGTGGAGGATATGCGTTCAAGGTTGGCTCCCGGATTGGCCATCACGCGGTCAAAATCCACCACCACCGCCGGCTTACCGGCCATGGCCACCTCCATGGCCCCCACTTGATAGACCAGCCACATGAGGTGCAGGTGCGTGGGGCTGCTGCCGACACCGAAATGCGGGCTGCCCTTAATGACCGAGGCGGCGATGCTTAACGGGTTGCGCAGGGTGATAATATAACAGTCCCGGCAACGCGCCTGCTCAAAGGCCTGCATCCAAAGCCAAATCATCCTTCCCATCTGCGGGTTTTTACAGCCCCAAATTCCGTTGGCCGTTTCCGCCATACGCCGATTGACAATATCCGTGGCTTCCGCCAATAGGTCGCGGCCTTTTGGGGTATTCCAATCTTCCTTACCGAATAATTGCAGACCGTACCACGGCAGGTTAAAACTCGCCAGCCCGCGGGCGCAAAGATCTACAATTAATACATCTTCCCAGAATCCTTTGGGGTTTCCAGCATCCGGCGGACGATGATTTTCGGGCTTGCCGAGGTCCACGCCCAAACATTGCAGCGCGTGCGTAATGGCGCTGGTACCGCTGCGCGGCGGACCTAATACCGCCACCACCGTACGCGGCCGCGTTTCATCTTTTTGATCTTCCCGCATTCCACGATTCCTACAATATGGCGCGTTCCGCAACAACGGCCCAACCAATGATGTTATCGGCGATCCGGAGCCTTTCACGGCGGACAATTCTACCCTATTCCAGAAATATCGCCATGAGGCCACACGCACCATTTCGACGAAAGTTGCAGTTTCAGAAATATCAGTATTCAGTATTCAGTATTCAGGAGCTAGGAGATAGGAGTTAGAAGGAGGTTAGAAATCTGTGGATCAAAACAACATCCATCGATCGTTGCTCGTTGTTTCCTGGCGAGCTGGAATGGACTTTTGTTCGTTGTTCGTTCACACCCCCTCCGGTACCTCCTTGTGAATTTTATTTCCCATTACCGTCGTCCCTTCGTGTCGTTGTGTCGTTGTGGTGAATACCGTCGTAACGTCGTGTCTTTGCGTTCTTACGCTGCTTTGCGGTTAAACCCCGTTGCTCGTTGGTCACCGAAATGCCCCCGCTGTGGTTAGTGCCTTATCCGGGTTGCCCCCCCAGCCTGGCGCAGTTCAATGAGTTTGAGTGTGATCTGATGTTCATAAGATGCCAGAAACATGCAGAAATGGAACCCGGTAAGGCCGTCGAGTATTCCCAATCGAAACAGGTACATGTAACCGAACCTTGCCAGCCACTTGGCTGGCAAATGGGGCCAGATTTTATGTTTGATCCAGCGCCGCCGTTCAATGGGGCCGCCGAAAAAGTGAAATGCCATCGTGCCATCCGCCGTGCCTCGCTCGATATTGAAAAGTTCTCTCGCCTCAAGCGTGCTGTAGCGGTTATGCTTGGCGATGTAGTATTCCATTCCGCGCCGGTCGTTGTGTTCCATTTCTCCCTTAAGATATCCAACCGTACCGTTCACCACCATGTGCTCATGGACTTCACGCTCCTCATAGCGGGCCTTGCCATGGCGGAAAAATCGCAAATTCCAGCTTGGATAGTAGCCGCAGTGGCGGATTCGCTGGCCGAGGAATATAAAGAAGCGATTGATGTAGAAGCCGTTTTCAGCACAGTTATCGGCGTCCGCAACGGCGGCAAGCTCGGCTGCGAGTTGTTCAGTGATGACCTCATCAGCGTCGAGAATAAAAACCCAGGGTGTTTTGATCGGCAAGTTGTCCAAGCCCCAGTTTTTTTGCCGGGCATATCCGAGCCATGGCTGAAACGCAAATTGTGCACCGCCATCGCGGGCGATTTTCTCAGTCCGGTCGGTCGATCCGGAATCCAAAACGAAAACGTCACGGGCCTTTCCGACCGCACTGGCCAGAGCAAATGGCAGATTAACCTCCTCATCCTTGGTGGGAATCATCACTGAATAACTGGATGTCTCAGGCATATTTCCTACCCCTCCCCATCGCCCTGATCTTTGAATCGACCATGTCCGTAACCCCTGATCCTTTACAACGTGCAACGAATCCCGGCGCGCCGGGAAACAACGAACAACCGGTAGTTTGTCACAAAAGACGCAAAGACACAACGGGTACGACGACCACGACGGTATTCACCACAACGACACAACGACCAATGACCAATGACCAATGACCACTGATCACTGATCAATATTTTTGGAACTCCTTATTTTTGATCATTGGTCATTGATCCGTGATCATTGATGTCGATCAGTGTTCCTTGATCAGTGAAAAGGACTCCTGACTCCTGAATGCTGAATGCTGAATGCTGAATGCTGAATTGAATACTGACCAACGACGATTAGCCACCGAGATCACCGAGGCCACAGAGTTGGACCAAAAACAATGTTATCTATAATTCTCTGTGTGCTCTGTGCCCTCTGTGGCTCGCCGTCGTTCTGTCTTTATGTCGTATCTTTGTGGTAAACATCCCCTCGTGGTGAGTCAGCAAAAATCTGTGGAAATCTGAGAAATCTGTGGATAAGACATTTTGGTATCTCCGCGTTCTCCGCGACTCCGCGTGACATTTTGGTTGCGGCGGCAGCCGCGCTGTGGCTGCCTCCGTCCTTGTCCTTCTACTCATTACTCATTGCGCGGAAGCGCCGCGCATCTCCCGTTTTTTGACCGCTCGCGCCGGGTTCCCCGCCACAACAGTCCAGGGCGGTACATCTTTCATCGCCACGGCACATGCCCCTACCACCGCGCCATCGCCCACCGTCACACCGGGACCAACAAAGGCCCGGGCACAAATCCACGCATCGGCACCCACCGTTATTGGTGCGGTCACCAGTGGCATGGCCAGGCTGGTGTAATCATGCGTACCGGCACAAATATAGGCCTCCTGGCTTAAGGAGCAACGCGCTCCGAGTGTTACGAGTCCCAGGTTATACACCACCACGTCGTCGCCCAGGCAGGCCAAGTCTCCCATTGCCAGTAGCCATGGGTAATAAACTTTGCTGGTGCGCCGGATGGTGCATGACCGATCAACTTTCGCACCGAATATTCGCAGCAGCAGCACCCGCCAGCGCGACCAGGTATGAAAGGAATAGCGGTAGAGTGTATTTTGTACGATGCTCCAGAGCAGGCGGCGAATTTTCCAGCTTGTCGGTACGGGTGAAATATTCCGCGCTGCGGCATTATTATGCTCTTCTGATCCGCCGGTACTGAAAGTTTCCATCTGATACATCCTGTAATATCTGTATTTTACCGCTGACCTCTTGAATTCTCCACTGCGTCCGAGGCAGCGGTCTGTAACGGACGTAGCGAACAGCAATGATCACGGATTAATAATTAGCCCAACCTTCGCACTTTGGCTCCCCAAAAAGCCCTGGCGCTATGGTCAAGGCCCTTTTATTATTATTATTTCCGTAACCGTTCACGCACGATGTTTTTGGGCGTACCTACCACGCATAACGGCAGGCCGAGCCGCGACCGTAAGGGAGTGGTACCGCCGTGAACGCATACCGAGTTTGAAAGGCCGAAAGGCCGTGAACGGTTACTTATTTCCTCACCAAAAACCGCGCAAAGTGCGAAGCTTGGGCGGACTTTTAGTATACTGTTGCCCAGAAGCCTGTCAGAGTAAGGGCGGGATTGCCATTACTCGTAGAGGCTCCCAGGAGTACATAATGGTTGAGGCCGATATTCCATTAATCTCCGCACCGGGTGTGGAAGAATTCCGACGCACATTTGAGGCCTTGGAGTGTGAGCTGGGCAAGGTTATGGTGGGGCAGACGGCGGTGATTCGCCAGACGCTTTCCTGTTTGCTTATCGGCGGACACGCCTTGCTGGAAGGCGTGCCCGGCTTGGGCAAAACCGTACTGGCCCGATCATTGGGGCAAGTACTGGATCTGAAATTTTCCCGCATCCAGTTCACACCCGATCTCATGCCCGCCGATATTCTGGGCACTTCCATCCTGGTAACTCATGCCGATGGAACGCGTAGTTTGCAGTTTCAACCCGGTCCCTTGTTCGGTAATGTGATTCTGGCGGATGAAATCAACCGTGCCTCCCCAAAAACGCAATCGGCCTTATTGGAGGCCATGGCGGAACAATCCATCAGCGTGGGGCATACCACGCACCATCTGACGGACCCCTTTTTTGTTATTGCCACCCAAAATCCGCTGGAAATGGAGGGAACCTATCCTCTGCCGGAAGCGCAATTGGACCGTTTCGCCATGCATATACTCATGATCGCTCCGGACATTGATGAACTCGTACGCGTCATGGATCGCACCACCGGTACGCAAAAGCCCGGTCTGCTGACCATTCTGAATGCGGCACGGCTGGTGGAAATGAAAAAGCTGGTCCGTACCGTTCTGGTGGCCGACATATTCAAGCGGTACATTGCGCGGATTATTCTGGCTACACACCCCGCAAACGGCGAAGCTGGCGCGTTGGTGCAAAAGTACGTCCGCTATGGGGCCAGCCCGCGCGCCGCGCAAGCTATTATGCTTGCGGCCCGGGTGCAGGCACTACTCAACGGCCGGGCTTTTGTGCAGCCCGCAGACATTGCCGCCGTGGCCTTGCCGTGCCTGCGGCACCGGATTATCACGCATTTTGACGCGCATGTGGACGGCATCAACACCGCCGCCATTATCCAAGATGTGTTAACCCATATTGAAGCCGCCCCGGAGGCCGCCGCGATGAAATCCCTGCAGCGCGGCAGTGGGCGGTAGATTCAGGACGGAGTTAGGGGATAAGCGGCGACGAGGAGTTGGAAGGGGGGCGTCCCGGAGCACCGTGGTGATAACCCGGTGGTTGGTGGTCGGGCGACGGGGAATTCACCACAACGACACAACGACACAAACATTGAGTTTTTTTCACCGCAGTTAGGAGTTAGAGCACCGTGGTGATAACCCGGTGGTTGGTGGTCGGGAGACGGGGAATTCACCACAACGACACAACGACACAAACATTGAGTTTTTTTTCACCGCACAGGAAGGAGTTAGAAGTTAGCATTTAGCCGGCGGCATTGGGCCGCCGCGAACGGTTACCATGATCTCTTGTACCCGGCTGCAGCCGCGGAAATTACCGCCTCCGGATTCGCCACGATAGCAAGCTACAGGTTATACTTTTGATTGTGGACAGCATGCCCGCCGCAAGTTCGATCATCACCTTGCCCGTTTGTCGGGATTTAATTCATGTTGCGCTGCGCCGGCAGCGACGCCATATTTTCATCAAGGCGGGAGTCGGTATTCTGGGGATATTTCTTACGCCCATTCTCGGCGGTGTGGTCGCCATGCTGATGGCATTTTACATTGTGATATGGATTATCGTGGTTGCCACGCTTAACGTGGCCGTGGAAATTCTGCTGCTCGTTTTTGGATTATGGGTACTATTTTATATTGTGCTTATGATGCTCGCATGGCAGCGCGAACGGACCCTGCGGCGTTTTTTCTATCAGTCCATTGAGCGCCGACCACCGCCGGATTTGTTTCCGCCGCTGCGCGAACCGCCTTACTACATTCCATTGGGTCCGGATTTACTAGAGGATGATGTTCCGGCGCCCTGGTTAATTCGTATCCCGTGTTTCTGGACGAATATTGTCATTAAAGCGTTGCTGCAATGGCAAGTGTGGCACTTTGCAGCCACGGTGGATCTTTTACCGGCGGCGGTAGCCATCCGGCAGATTGCCGGCGCGCCGGAGGCGTCACTGGCCGTTGAGGCCTTGCGGTCCGAGCTGCGGAGCAACGAGTCCTTGCATTCCGCCTTGTGCGTACTGCTGATTCTTGATTTGGCTGAGCTAAATACGAATTGGTCGCGTGTATGGCTGAACCGCAGCGTCCGAGAACAACTCGGTTTGGAGCTATCGGAAAAACAACACACAAAATAGTGCGGTAGAACTCAAGTCGCGAATCCTGCCGAACCGAACTACTGAATATGCAACAGGCCGGTCGCAATTTTAATTCAGACGCACCCTTATCCGACAATGATCAAGTGGCGGGTATAAAATTATGGTCGGTTGCCGAGTTGCTCAAACACCGGGAAAAGTCGCGTACCAAGACATTACTATGGATGCTGGTGATCGGTATTCCACTAAGTTTGCTGCTTCCGGGAATGCTGGGTTCCCTCGCGTATCTGGCGTATCGGCAGTTCTCGGACGGTACGGGATCGTGGCTGGTATGGCTGCTGTTTGTCGCCGGATTTTCCGCCTTATTTGTACCGCTGCTGTTATGGCGGGAAAAATCAAACCTGATGCCGGAGGCGGCCATCATCCGCACACAGGAGGATGATGGCGAACGGCGGGTGGTTTCCGTTGCGGAAAACGAAGTGGAATTACAAAGTTTTGCGCCGTTGGGAATGCCCCTCACTGACGATTATCCGGACGCGGAGCATTGGGCGCTGCGCCCATTTTTTTTTGGTCCACGCATTATTGCGCGGGCCGTGCCCCAACAGAAATTATTACGGCATTTGGCAGCCCATGCGGATCGCGTGCGTGCCGCGTCGGTGCTGGTTCAACTGGCCGCGCGGGATCGCGGGTTGGATACCAGTGATCTTTTGCAATCCGATGAAAATCCGGAAATACTTACCCCCACCCTGGAATATCTGCGGCAATTGGAGTGGGTGGATTTCCGTGCGGATGGTTCACGGATATGGCTGAATTCCGCCTGCCGGGATCAGGTGACACAAGTGCTGGTGCAATTTACGTCCACCGAACACCCCGCCAACGAAGTCCCATACACCACCACTGGCGGCGTCCCATCGCGGCGGCGAATCGGTGATCAATACTGATAATACTGCAATTACTGACCAATACTGATAATACTGATAATACTGAATGTGCTGACCACCCGTGAACAGTTACGAAAGGCCGGTCACACCAAAGTTAATAAAAAAGGCCGCCCCGAAGGGCGGCCCCTGATATTCACCATTTTCATACCGGAGGTAACTTATTTAATAAAGAGCATCTCACGATAGGTTGGCAGCGGCCAAAGATCGTCGGAAACAACGGTTTCCAGATAGTCACCCGCATCACGCACCGCATTCATCGCCGGAATGAGCTTATCCAGGGAATACTTGGCATGCGCCAGGGTATCGCCGGTAACATGATGATCCGAAAGTTCATTGAGCTTATCGCTCTTCTTCTGCATATCGCTGATGGCAGCGGAAAGCTCGGAGAGCAATTTCTCTTGCTCCGTCAGAGATGCCGCCGCCACACCGGCCGACTTGGCCGCGGCAATGGACTTTCCGACATTCTTCTGGTATTCAAGAGCTGCCGGAATAATCATGGTCTTGGCAATCAGGCTGGTCATCTGCACTTCGATGTTGACCGTCTTGACATATTTTTCCAGATAGATTTCATAACGGCTGCGAACTTCCCGTTCGGTGAATACTTTGTATTTGCCAAACAAGGCTATGGATTCCTTGGTAATAAGATGCGGAACCGCATCCACCGTGGTCTTTAGATTCGGCAAGCCGCGTTTTTCGGCTTCTTTGTGCCATTCCGCGGCGTAATTGTTACCGTTGAAAATAACCGCCTTATTTTCTTTGATCAGCGCGGCGAGTAACTGTTGGACTGACTTGTTAAAGTCCTTACCGGCTTTGAGATCGGATTCCAGCACGCCGGCGATGTAGTCCAACGATTCGGCGACAATGGTATTAAGCACCGTATTGGGCGTGGCAATGGACTGCCCCGATGATACCGCGCGAAATTCGAATTTGTTGCCGGTGAAAGCAAACGGAGACGTCCGGTTGCGATCCCCCGCGTCACGCGCCAGTTTTGGCAGCACCGTCACACCAACTTCCAGGTGGCCGCCCCGCTTGGTACTCTTGGCGCCGCCATCTTCGATCTGCGTGATGATATCCTGCAATTGATCACCAAGGTAAATGGAAATAATTGCGGGCGGCGCTTCGTTAGCCCCCAGACGATGATCATTACCGGCGGACGCAATGGCCACCCGTAGCAGCGCGGCATGTTTATTAACCGCACGGATCACCGCCGCGCAGAACACCAGAAACTGGGCATTGTCATGTGGGGTTTCACCGGGGTTCAGCAGATTCTCTCCGGTATCCGTGGCCATGGACCAGTTATTGTGCTTACCGGAACCATTGACCCCGGCAAAAGGCTTCTCGTGCAACAAACAGGCCAAACCATATTTCTCGGCAACGCGGCGCAGTGTTTCCATCGTCAGCATTTGATGGTCATGGGCCAAGTTGCTATTTTCAAAAATCGGCGCAATTTCATATTGCGAAGGGGCCACTTCATTATGCCGCGTTTTGACCGGAACCCCAAGCTTATAAAGTTCTTGTTCCGCTTCCAACATGCAGGCCAGAACACGTTCGGGAATACTGCCGAAATAATGGTCTTCCATTTCCTGCCCCTTCGGCGGCTTGGCGCCAAACAGGGTGCGGCCGGCATTGATCAAATCCGGACGGGCAAAATAGAAGTTGCGGTCAATAAGGAAATATTCCTGTTCCGGTCCCACTGTGGTAAACACTTTGGTGGCGGTGGTATTGCCGAAAAGTTTCAAAACCCGCAACGCCTGGTGGGATAACGCTTCCATGGAACGCAAAAGGGGCGTCTTTTCATCCAGTGCTTCGCCGGTCCAGGACACAAACGCTGTGGGAATCACCAAGGCCGTGCCGTTGGGATTCTCCAGAATATAGGCCGGGCTGGTGGGGTCCCAAGCGGTGTAACCACGGGCTTCAAACGTGGCGCGAATGCCGCCGGAGGGAAACGACGAGGCATCCGGTTCCCCCTGTGCCAGTTCCTTGCCGGAGAATTCCAGCATGGCGCCGCCATCACCGGTGGGAGCCACGAAGCTGTCATGTTTTTCGGCGGTCACACCGGTCAACGGATGAAAAATGTGGGTGTAATGGGTGGCGCCTTTTTCGACGGCCCAATCCCGCATGGCCGCAGCCACCACATCGGCAATAGAGATGTCCAATGGCAGGCCCTTTTTAATGGTCTGCTGGAGTTTCTTGAACACCGCCTTGGGCAGGCGTGTCCGCTGCACTTCCTCATTAAACACATTACTGGCGAAAATTTCCTTCACGCTCTTTTCCTTGAAATTAATGCGTGGGGGAACAATTCGGAAATTGGTTAATGCGACGATCGCCGCATGACGAGCAGTTGATGCACCCATAACAAAGAGACTCCTATAAGAAACTCATAACTATCCGCCTGAACTAACAAAGCGGCTCCACTCGGGAAAGGCGACAATTTTACCCGACACCGCAACTCTTGCAAATATAAAAATCAAGCCCCAAAAACGGAAAACAAACTCATTCTATAGCCAACCTTGTAATCCGCTGGTAAGTTTTTATCATCTCCAGTCGGGCAATACTCGGACAGGCTCTGGCAACCTTCCAAAATTTGTGGCCCGCAATCCACGGAACTCAACACGCGGTCTAATGCCGCTAAGAGCATTAGAATAACCAGATATAAGATTATAATGCAAGTTACGTGCCGAGGGTAAAAACGTTAAAACCAGCCTGCCCATCTGCCTTATTTCAATGCAGAACAAAAATAAGATACCTCTAGCCGCCCGGTTATTAGGCAATGAAGAAGTCAATTTATGCCGTCGATTTCGCCGCTTGCCCGGAAAAATGGCCATACCCCCGTGAACGGCAGGGCGAAGCCCGCGGTTGGTGGCGGCAACGCCAATCGTGCGGTACAATCACAATCGCTGGTGGAATCAAGTGAAAACTATGATAATCATGTTGATTCTGACGGTATCCGCCGATGTAGCTCAATGGCAGAGCAACGGTTTTGTAAACCGTAGGTTGCAGGTTCGAGTCCCGCCATCGGCTTTTCATTTATTCCTTGATTATAGCGGATTTCGTTGCTATGCATGCGGCTGACCAGCAAATTCATGCGGCGGTACAATTGTTTATCCGGGTGCGGCGCTGATCCCCGGCAAACCGGACATGGCAGCGGTGAATGGATGCTTCCTGCATCTTAATGTTTCCATCGGTGAAACTCGTTGCGTGTAATCTTGATACCGCACCGGGAGATCAAGTTTCGAATCCGTTTGAATTCAGAGAGCACGGCGGTCAGGGATTCCGCATCAGAAGGCGTGGCGGGTACCAATTTTGCCACCGGTTGTCCATGGCGGGTGATAACGACCTCTTCGCCCGCCTGCACACGATCCAGCAGCCGGCCCAGGCGATTTTTTGCATCAAAAGTTGAGCAGGTCGAGGCCATGAGGTATAGCTTAGTCAATTTAGCTGGATTAAACAAGTCGGGCCATCTTGAAAATCACAAAACAATTGGAAAAGAAAATGCCCCGCCATGCCTAACCATATCTTTGCGTCCTTATGATTTGCTCATTGATTATTGGTCGTTGAGCGTCGCGCTTCCGCAAATGTTGATCACGGATCAATTCCTTTACAGTATTTATCAGGATTGGTCAGTAATATCAGTATTGATCAGTAATTGCAGTATTATCAGCATTGATCATTGATCATTCCTCCCCACTCTG
>JBMFGW010000090.1:0-16083 GCA_049977145.1 Phycisphaerae bacterium | reverse complement strand
TTTTGGCGTACCTACCACGCATAACGGCAGGCCGAGCCGCGACCGTAAGGGAGTGGTACCGCCGTGAACGCATACCGCGTTTGGCAGGCCGAAAGGCCGTGAACGGTTACAAAATCTATTACCCAACCGCCGCCAGCCACGGCGACTCCGCCACAGAAAAGCCAATACGCCGCGGCGCCTGCCGTGGTTTGTCTTCCGCGCATCAGCTCAAGCCGTAACGGGCGATTTTTCGGTAGAGCGTTCGCACGCTGATACGCAGAGCATTGGCGGCGGCGGTGCGGTCGCCGTGATACTGCCGCAACGCACTGGCCAGGGCCTCGCGTTCCGCCAAATCCAGATCGAGAGTTTGCACGCGGGATTCCGGATGCCGGATATATTCCGGCAGGTCGGCTTGCGTGAGCACAGATTTCTGTTGCAATATCAGCAGACTTTCCAGGACGTTACGCAATTCCCGGACGTTGCCCGGCCAGTGGTAGTGCTGCATGGCCACAATCATGGATGGTTCAATGGTGGGCTCGGGCAGGTGATGTTCGTCGGCCAAACGCGCCACCAGCGACGCGGTGAGCAAAGCAATATCCTCCGGGCGTTTTCTTAGCGGCGGCAATTCGATGCGCACCACGTTAAGGCGATAAAACAGGTCGGCGCGAAAACGTTTTTCCTCGACCGCTTTGGCCAAGTTGGTGTTGGTGGCCGCCAGCACCCGTACATCCACCGCTTTTTCCTGCGTTGCGCCGACGGGCATGACCTTACCGGATTCCAAGGCCCGCAAGAGTTTGGTTTGCACGGATAGTTCCAGTTCTCCGACTTCATCAATAAAAAGCGTTCCACCATGCGCGGCTTCAAAATATCCCGCCGTTTTCGCCGCAGCGCCGGTAAACGCGCCGCGTTCATGGCCAAAAAGTTCACTTTCCACCAGATTGCCCGGCATGGCGGCGCAATTAAAAGCGATAAACGCCTGGCTGTTTCTCGGACTTAACTGATGAATGGCCCGGACCACCAGTTCCTTGCCGGTGCCGCTTTCACCTTCCACCAGGACGGTGCTTTTGAAGGGGGCCACGCGGCGAATGGTCCGGGCAATTTCCAGCATGGCCGAGGAGTGCCCGATGAGGTTTTCAATCTCGGTATCCTGGCTGGCCCGGGCGGTCAGGGTGTTTAAGTCGCGGCGCAGGCGTCCTTGCTCGATGGCCCGCTCCACCACCTCCAGGAGGTCCGGTGGGGTGAAAGGTTTGAGGAGATAATCAAAGGCCCCCAATTTCATGGCCCGCACCGCGCTGGGCACGGTCGCGTTGCCGGTAATAATGACGGCTGGCAACGCCGGTACGGCTTTTCTGGTTTCATCCAGCAGCGCCAGGCCATCCATCTGCGGCATCCATAAATCGGCTATTAACAGATCAACTTGGGCACTTAACATTCGCAAGGCGTCACGGCCAGAGCGGGCGGGAAGCACATCATATCCGGCATTTCGCAGCGCCATGGTTAACGCTTCCAGAACGCCCGGATCATCTTCCGCCAATAAAATCCGGCCGCGCCGGCAAGCAGGACATTGCATATAGTTAGTATCCTTTCTCTGGTTTGGCCGGGGTTGGCGGCGCAGCGTTGGCGATGTCATCCGCACCAGGGGTAGTGTCCGGCGCGGCGGCTGGCACGGCAACTGGCGCCATGGCCGGAAAAGTACGCGGCAAGACAATTCTAAAGGTGGTTCCGCGTTGGACTTCACTTTCAAAATAAACGCCGCCGCCCGCGCCGGTCACCACACGGCGCACCAGCGCCAGGCCCAGCCCGCTGCCGCGCGGTTTGGTGGTAAAAAAGGGATCAAACATTCGCTCCTGAACTTCCGGAGCAATGCCTTTGCCGTTGTCGCGTACAAGCAGCACGGCATTTTCCGGTTCCGCCATCGTGGAGATCACCAACGTTCCGGCACGGGACATGGCCTCCTGGGCATTGGTACACAGATTCAGCAATACCTGCCGCAGTTCATCAGCACTGATCGCCACATGGGGATCGGCGGAATCCAGGTGGGTAATAACCCGGATATCCTGGCTGGTCAGGGCCGGGCGTAGAAAATCCAGCGCTTCGGTTACCACGGTATTCAAGGATGTGTCCCGCCCCGCGCCGACAATCTCTGTACGCGTAAGAAAATCATCCAACATCAAATCCAGCCGACGCACTTCGCGTTCACACGCGTGCACCAGCGCGGCATAGCGGTCCGGATCCGGATTGGGGGACTCCGAAATATCCCGTATAAAATGAAGATTAAAGCGTAAGGCGGTCAGAGGGGAACGCACCTCGTGCGCCAGGACCGAGGCCAGCATCCCGCGTTCACTTAACAGACTGGTGCGCGCCAGGATGGTACGGGCGTAGTGCGTGCGACTTTTATCAAATCGGCGTTTGATGAAGAAAACCATGATCGCCAGCAATAGGGCCGCAACAATGTCCGTCAGCAGCAAAATCAGCAGAGGTCGCCGCAGGGCATGAAAAAAACCGCCATAAAAACTGGATTCCGAATAACCAATGCTAAGATAAGCCGGTACGCCCGGCCAAGGGATGGGTATGGTGGTATTAATATAGGTATGATGATCTCGGCGCCAGGGCAGCCGCCGGATGGTGCTGGTGGCCATAGTTACGTCGACGGGGGATGGCCATTGCGTGGGGTCCAGGGTGTGGTCCGTGAAAACGGCATTGAGCACGAAACGTCCTTTTTGGCGCGGCGCCAGAAACACCACGGTGCCGTCACTTTTCCAGATCATGATATAGGCAACACGGCGATAGGCCTGTTCATGTTCCAGAAGCAACGGCAGTGTCTGCTGATCCCAGAAGCTGTAGCCGGTGAATTGGTTGTGCAAGGGCGCTGGCCGTGCCACCAAAGATTCCGCCATTAAACGCGCGCGGAGGTAAGCCGCATTCCTTTGGCCGTCGGCCCAGGCGGTATGGAGCAGCCAGTATCCGCCGCCGAGATATAAAAGCATACATCCCAGCGCCACGAGCGTGTTGAGCATCCAGTGCCGAATCTGTAATGCGCAGAATTTAGCCATAACCATTAGCATACGCTAGAATCGTCGTATTGGCTTGACTTTCTGAATTGGAAAGGTGGACAACAGTGGAAAAGAAAAAACTACGGCTGGGACATTCTCCGGATCCGGATGACGCGTTTATGTTCTATGGTATGGCTACCGGACAAATGGATTTGGGGAACTATGAATTTGAGCATATCCTTCAGGATATTCAAACACTCAATATCCGAGCCATGCAGGGAGAATTGGAAATAACCGCGATCAGCCTGCATGCGTATCCTTATGTTAAAGATAAATATGCGCTGTTGGCCAGCGGCTGTTCGATGGGTGACAATTATGGTCCCATGCTGGTTGCGAAAAAGCCTTTCACCATTGCAGAATTAAAGACGAAGCGCATTGCCATCCCCGGCGCGCTGACCACGGCTTTTCTGGTCATGCAATTACTGCTGGGCAAGGGCACCGACACTGTGGTCCAACCCTTTGATCACATTTTGGAATATGTGCAGGCGGGCCATGCGGATGCGGGCTTGATTATCCATGAAGGGCAATTGACCTATCAGAAGAATGGCTTGGTTTGCTGTGTGGATATGGGTAAGTGGTGGAAGGAAAAAACCGGATTGCCGCTGCCGCTGGGAGTCAATGCGATTCGCCGGGATATGGGCGCGGCGGCCATGCGGGAAGTCGCGGGCCTGTTGAAACGGAGCATTGAGTTTTCCCTGGCGCATCGGCGCGAAGCGGTTCGCCACGCGTTGCAATACGCCAGGAATATGAATGAAAAGCTGGCGGATGAATTTGTCGGTATGTATGTCAATCACTGGACCCTGGATTTTGGCCCGGAAGGCCGGAAAGCGGTCCATGCCGTTTTGGACGCCGGCGCCAAAGCGCAGTTGATTCCGCCCTGTTCGCCGGTGGAATTTGTGGATTGATGTAGGTGCGGGCGTCTGGCGGACGCACATGCCGCGGGCAGGCTGATCCATTATTACCGGCGGGCGTGCGCTAAATTCCATCCGCCGGTGTCGCCGACATAAGCAAACCGGTAAAATGGCATAAGGCGATGGCATGGCGCCATGGCGATGCAGGAGTATGAATATACCATGCCTGAACAGCGTATATTGGTTACCCTGGCTGATCCGGATCTGGACAAGACATGAGTAAAACGCTGCATTGGTATATTCTCCGCGAGCTGCTGCGGATGTTTTTGCTGACGAGTTCGGTGTTAACGACGATCCTGGCTTTCGGCGGAACCTTTCGCCCGCTGACCAAGGAAGGCTTAACGATCGTGCAACTCATGCATGTACTGCTGGATTTAATGCCCGCCATGCTGGCTTATTCCATTCCGCTGGCCGCCTTGTTTGCCGCGGTGATTGTCTACTGGCGGTTGGCCACGGACAACGAATTGACCGGCGCCCGGGCCAGCGGCGTGAGCTATGTTACATTGGTCATGCCGGCGATGGTGCTGGGGCTGGCGGTGGGTTTCATTGATCTGGTGTTTGTCGGTTATGTGGTACCGCGATTTCTGCAAAAAACTTCCCAAGTCATTCAGATGGATGTCGCATCCATGTTGCTGCACAATGTGGATCAGCGACAGCCTTTTCAATTCAACAATATGGTGGTTTACGCGGACCGGGCCTATGAAGTACCGATACCCGCCAACGATCTTCCTCCACCAGGGGTTCTGCGCACCATCATCCAACTCCGCGGGCTGGCCGCCATGCCGCTGAAAAACGGGCAGCCCACCGCGATTATTATTGCAAAAGCCGCCAATGTTATTGTGGATAAAGACCGCGCCCACAATCAGGTCAGCGTCGGGGTACAATTAGAAAATGGGACGGCGTTTGATCCCAATAGCTTACGTCAGATTCGCGGCACCATCCGGTATTTGCCGCCGGATGGCCGCCCCGCGGCGATCGGTTCTCTGATTCAAAACCGCCCCAAATTTCTGGATTTATTTCGCCTTGAACAACTGGCGCTGCATCCCCTGAAGTTTGGTCCTATCGCCAAAAATTTTCAGCACCTGCTGCACGAATTGCAAAAGCAGAATATCGCGGCATGGTACTTCCATGCGTTTAAGCCCAACCAACCTCTATCTTTTGCACGCACGGATGGAGCGATCATCGTCACCAGCCCCGCGGCCATGCTCAGCGGAACGCATAAAAACTTACTGCTCACGGCGGTCCAAAGTGTGCCGGTGCGGGTGCAGGTGATACACGGCGGTCGGGTTACGCAGATTTATCTGGCCCGGCGGGGCGAACTGCTAGTATCCCGTCGGGAATCCATCCGCCGCCTCAGCAGCACGCCGCAACTCACCGCGCTGCTCAAATTGACCGGCGACATTCGAGAGAAAAATATCGGCTTGGATCGCGGATTTCACACCGGCCCGCCCATGATCGTCCTGGCATCCATTCATCCGGTGACACCGGATTCCGGAATTCCGCCGGTGCCACCGCTTCATCAGGCTTCGCCCATTGTCGCGCAGTTGATCAAGACCATTCATGCCCAGGAAAATCATCTTGATCGGCAGATACTTTCGGAATTCCAAAGCCGCGGTTCTTTCGCGTTTTCGTGCCTGGTGCTGGTGCTCCTGGGGACCGCATTGGGAATTATTCTACAGGGGCGAAATCCGCTCGCGGTTTTCGTCGTCGGCGTGGTGCCGGCGATGATTCTGGTTCTGCTGATCAATACGGGCCGGGAAATGATCACCCGGACCACCACTTCGGACGTTCCCGGCACCATTTTGATCTGGTCCGGCAATGGCATTATTGTGTTACTGAATATTGTGATTTATTCCCGGCTACTGAAGCGTTGAACTGGAACCGGCATGAAAATTCTTGACCGTTACATTATCCGCAATTATCTGATCAACTGCGCCTTGGCGCTGGCGGTAATGATCGGCATGTATATTCTGCTGGACATTATTGTTAATTTTGACCTTTTTACGCGCGGCTCCACCTATCAACACGCCACCGCCATGCAAGCCTTCTGGGGATTGCTAAGGGAAATCACCACCTTTTACCTGTACCGTACGTTGGTGATTTTTGCCATGATTTCCGGCATTATTCCGCTGCTGGCCGCCGGGTTCACCATGGTGCGCATGACCCGCAACCGGGAACTTATCGCGCTGCTGGCCAGCGGTGTTTCGCTGTATCGTGTGGCCGCCCCCATTATCCTCTGTGCGGTGGGATTTAACCTCCTGGTGGTGGTGGATCAGGAAGTGCTGATGCCGGCCAACATCAGCCAACTGTTACGCAAACACGGGCAGGTTTCCGCCTCTTTTGTGCATAATGAACCCATTTATTTTGTACCGGAAAGTGACCACTCACTGGTGCTGGCGGGCAGCTATAACGCCAAAACCAAAACCATGCGGCAGGTTCGTATTATTCAACGCAATCGTTACGGCGAGGCCAAGGCCATGATCCTGGCGAAAAAGGCCGTATGGAAAAAAGACATTGGTGAAGGCCCCGTCTCCGGCGGCTGGCGCATGTATGATGTGGTGCAGGTCAACGCCGCCAAAGCCGCCAACCCCAATGCGCGGCCGGAGCTGGTAAAACGGATGACCTACCAGACTCCGGTAACGCCGGGACAACTGAACTTGATTTTTCAAAAAAAGGCCGTGGACTATCTGTCCATCGCCGAAATCAGCAAATTGATGCTGTACAGCACCCCCGCCACGCGGTTGTCCCTGGAAAAGATCATGTATACCCGGATTACCCAACTGCTGATGAATATGATCATGCTGTTGATTGGAATTCCCTTTTTGTTGGCGCGCGAGCCTAATAAACTCATCACCAATATGCTGTGGTGCAGCGTCATCAGCGCGATCTGCTTTATCACCACGTTTGTATGTTTTCAGCTCGCGGGGGTCGGACTGTCCCCCTTTGCCGGGGCCTGGCTGCCCGTGGTGCTCTTTGGCCCCTTGTCACTGGTAATGCTGGATATGGTTAAGACCTGATGCGTGAATTATGCGGCGGTGTGCCCGGTGCGGAACAGTTGCTTGCAGACTATTTTCAGATTACTGTTTGGCACCTGGAAAGTTTTATTCTGCGGAGTTGATGTATGGATATGCATATTGCGGTGTTGCCCGGAGATGGCATTGGCGGTGAAGTTGTGGATGCGGCGCTGCGCGTGCTGCATGCAATTGGCGATAAATTCAAGCACAGCATTCATGCGGAATTCGGCGATGTCGGTTGGGCGGCTATTGACAAGCACGGCACGGCCCTGCCCGCCTCCACGCGTGCGCTGTGTCGACGAAATCAGGCCATTTTATTTGGCGCTGTGGGACTGCCGGAGCGGGATAAAACGTTACCGCAAAAAGACCGTCCGGAGCGTGTGGCGCTGCTGGAATTGCGCAAGGGCTTGTTTGCCAATTTACGGCACATCCTTTTGCCGCCCGGATTGGCCGGCCGCTGTCCGTTGAAAATGGAACTCATAAAAGGCGGCATTGACATCATGATCATCCGCGAGCTGACCGGCGGGCTGTATTATGGCCAGCCGCAGGGAATCAGCGGCACCGCCCCGCACCGCCAGGCGGTGGACACCCTGCCGTACAGCGAACATGAAATCAACCGGATTCTGAAAATCGGGTTTGAAACCGCGCGCCATCGCCGCAAGCGGTTAACCAGTGTGGACAAGGCCAACATTTTAGCCACCAGCCAATTATGGCGCGAGTTGGCGACCAGCATGGGCAAAGAATATCCGGATATTCAGTTGGAGCATATCTATGTGGATAATGCGTCGATGCAGCTTTTACGTCGGCCCTCGGATTTTGACGTCATGGTCATGGAAAATACGTTTGGCGATATTTTAAGCGATGAAGCCTCGATGCTCGCCGGCTCCATCGGTCTGGTGCCATCGGCCTCCCTGGGCGAGCCGGACAGCGGCGGAAAATCGGCGGTGCCATTTTATGAGCCTATCCATGGCAGCGCTCCGGATATTGCCGGTCAAAATAAGGCCAATCCGGTGGCCACCATTCTCACCGTTGCCATGATGCTTAACTACACCTTCGGCTTAAGCAAGGAAGCCGCCGCGGTTGAAAAAGCAACGTTTACGGTACTTAACGCCGGACAGAAACTTACCGGTGATTTAGGCGGTAAGGCAACGTGCGGCGAACTAACCGATGCCATCATATCGGTGTTATAAGCGAGCGGAAGCTAGTCAACAACGGACCTGAAATAACTTTCCAAACAGGACCGCATCCAGCATCACAACACGCTGACGGTTTTCATTTTAGGCGCGGTTTTGGGCGATCCGGAACGCGGGTCCTTCAGCGGTGTCGCCGCCAATTTGTCGACCACATCCAAACCGGAAGTTACCTGTCCGAAACCGGTATACTGGCCATCCAGGTGCGGAGCATCGGCGTGCATGATAAAAAATTGTGATCCGGCGGAATCCGGATCCGATGAGCGGGCCATACTGACAACGCCCCGCACATGTTTGCGATGGTTAAATTCCGCCTTGATCTGATAACCAGGTCCGCCGGTGCCGGTACCGGTGGGGCAGCCGCCTTGAATCATAAAGCCCGGAATAATGCGGTGAAAGGTCAGACCATTGTAAAACCCCTTTTTGGCCAACGTGACAAAGTTGGCAACCGTTTTGGGGGCCACATCCGGCCATAGTTCCAGTTCAATAAGGCCCTGTTCCGTATCCATGCGAATGCGGGGAGCTGCGGGGTTGGTGGTGTCGGTCATGGTGTGATTCCTTCATATAAGTAACTCGGCCCGGCCATGCGCGTCATGGCTGGAGTATATTTATACTCGATTTGCCGCCATTTTGAAAAGTTGGCGACCGGCGAGTTGACGCCAAGGCGCAATAGTGGTACATAAATGACTGGTTTTGGGGCAGGGTTGCGGTCAGGCGTATGGCAGGAGTTGTCGTGATGGCTAGAACACATTGGAAAGTTCGTATCATTTCCAACACGCAAACGAATACGCAAGGCGGTTCGACGCGGTGCTGTGGCGGCTCCGGAATTCTCGCTCTGGCCGCCACGGTTGTGGTAACCGCGACATTAGGCGGATGCGGAACTTCACCTTCCCATCAGGCGCAGGTGCGGGCGCAGAGAGCATCAGCCCGGGCCTCCATGTTATTGATGAATGCCGGGCGCTATCATCGCAAGGCTAATTTTCCGGTTGCCATTCCTGTTCCCTTAAGTTCGGCGCAATTAATTGCCGCCAAAAATGCCGCGAAACTCCATCCGGAATATTACATTCAGAAGCCTTCCGTAGGGCGCGATTTACGTCATGCCGGCGCCACACTCGCTACGGCTTTAAGTAATCCTGATCTGAATTTTCAATTTAAAGGCTTGTTGACCATGCAGCGCGGATTGGTCAATGACGCCGCTGCACAAGTGCATGCCAATGAATTATCGCAAGCTCTGATAGAGTTGCGGAATCAGGTTCTGGCCGTGGATACGACCGCAACCCAGGTCGGTCATTTCGCGGAGAAAATCGCATTTTTACAGAAGCAGCATGATCTTTATCTCCACCTTTATGATTCGAATGTCGCACACGCCATGCGGATGCAGCGCGCCGCTGCCGGTGCGGTGATTGCGGCGCAAAAACGAGCCGATACGATGATGCGAACTTTGACGCATTATCAAAAAATTGCCAGGGTTTTGACAATTCGTGGGATGGCCCTGCAAGCCAAGGGAGCGGCCAACATTACGCCGGCCAGGCTGGTGGATTTCAAACGCGGCGCCGGGTTACTGGATCGCGCCGCTGCCGCCAATGCGCTGGTAAAAGTTCTGCAAATACATTATCAATTAGCCGACATGGCGCTCCAGTCCGCCAGGCAACTGCGTGTACAATGGGCCAATCAAGTCGAGGCGCTGCGCCAGTCACAAAAGGCGGCGGCGGAAATGGCCACTAGCGATCAAGCCCAGATTGCCGCGCTCAAGGCCGGGGTCACTGTTCTTATTGACGGGGCGGGCGACAGTTCTCCAACCTCCGTCGCCGCACGGGCGGTACGCATTAACACCCTTATTAAAATCATAAGTCAGCAGGCGGCACTGGCCCAGAAATATACCGCACAGGCTTCCGTTGATTTAATGTCCGCCTTGAATCAACAGCGTCGGTCGACGGCGTATGCGCAACATCTTATCGCGACCGGATTCAAGCCAGAAGACCCTCTAGTGGTGGCCAATCAAAATCGCGCTCCGGAATGTGCGTTGGAAGTTTATCGCGCCGCCGTCGCGCTGAAAGCCGGTCAAATCGCCGCGATGCAGTTGTATGCGGCGCAACTGCAAAAAAGTGCGGCGACAGCGGGTGCGCGGATATTTACCATTGTGAACGAAGCCTCGCCACTGCTGCCGCCGCCAGTTGGTGGAGCGGCGAATTTTCGCAAGCAGGCGATGCTGGAATTTAATGTAAATGCTGCCGGCGCTCTCAAACAGGCTCAGAACGCTTATCCGGTGGGGTCCTCGCCCTGGCAATGGATTGTCCCCGCCATGATGTACAATGTGGATCTGTCGGTAGCGGGAATATCTGATAATGCGGCGTTACGCGCTGCGGCCCTTAAGGCGGCGGCGGCCAGTGCCCAAGAGGCGCACAAAGTGAATTCGTCATTAAACCTGCCCCTGCCCGGACAGTAACCGCAGGCCATTATAAATATAATAACTGTTCCCAGCGGCGCGATGACCACAGCGGGGGGCATTCCAGAGTATCGGCGGCACCACGCGGCAGTTCATGCACAACCGAAGACCAACCGGCGCCACGCATTACGGTGCCGAGGAGTTATGGCGGTTTTGATCAGCATCAGGATGATAATGCGGTACCGTGTGGATTAGTACGGTAAATGGGTCTCCACCCGATTCAGCAGCGATCAGGAAGCACTATCGTTTTGGTCCGCGAACGCATGAGATAACGCCTTGCACGCCAGGTAATAATTCTCCCCGTCGCCGCGCCCAGTAAAAATGCCGCATTGACACCATGTACCACCGGCATACCCCAGGTAAACCACAAGCGGGCCTGGGTAAGTGCGGCACCATGATCTGGCAATAAACGGCATACCGCCTTAAGCACAAACCACCCCCGCAATATCGATAAGCTGTACAGTCCCGCAAACACCGCCATTGGAGCCATCCACCAAGCTGATCCCGAAAGCGCCAGTAAAATCGCCGCCACCGCAGTGGACAGCAAGGCGGAAATATACAGCATAGCCCCCGCCAGCCCCGTCAGCCATAACCGGCCCGCGCACACACGGGTAATACGGTATTGCCGCACCGCAAACTCCCAAGCCTTCGGCCAGTCGAAAGCGGCCTGTGAGGCCACGATACACTGCGGCACAAAATGAATCTTTTTGTGGGCCTTCTTTTTCACGCACCAGGTTAAAACATAATCATCACTTAAGGCCCCCTGCCATGCGTCATGTACGCCAAATAAGAAAAAATCCGCACGCCGAATGGCCATGGAACCACCCCAGGCCACCGTTCGCCGATAGGGTCCAAATAAGGTTCCGACCATGGCATTGAGTACACAGATAATTCCATTGGCGGCGCCGGCATTACTTGGCACATAGCAGCGATAGCCGGTGGTGGCCCCAATATGATGGGAATTTAACATGGAAACCAAGGCATGCAGCCAGTTCGGCGCGGGCTGGGCGTCGGCATCCATGAAGGCCAGAAACGTGTCAGCCGGTGTGGTGCGGTCCACCGCCGCAAGCTGATTATGAACTTTCTGACCACGTGAAGTCGCCCTGCCGGCGACCACCAGCTCAATCGCCTTCGTCGTGTTGGCCGCCTGTGCGGCATGAATCAACGCGCATACCGGGTCGTCTGTTGATTCCACCGCAAAAATAACACGATAATATGGATAATCCTGTTGCAACAGAGCCGTGATGTTCTGTCGGGTGTTGGCGTCCACACCTTTGATCGGTGCGATCACCGCCACCATGGGAAATCTATCCGCCAGCGGCTGTTTAATGACCCGCGGCATCCGCAGATTGAAAAACTGTGCCACCCGCACACCCCAGGCGGCAATTAAAAGCGCCAGGCCCCAGAGCAGCGTAAAGAAAACAGTATACCAATGTGCAAAAAACAATTGGATCATCGCCGAGCCATCATACCGGATTATTGGGGCCAAGGTGTTGTTTACACCGGTTTGGGGAACCGATACTCCGCAACATGATGATAATGTTGACCCGGATGCAGAATAATGGACGGAAAATATCCATGATGTACGGAATCTGGGAAGTGCTGTGTTTCCAGGCACACACCTCCGTGTTTGGTATAGGTTCCCCCGATACCGGTCACACTGCCATCCAGAAAATTTCCGGTATACAGTTGTACGCCCGGCTGGGTAGTCCACAATTCCATCACGCGGCCACTTTTTACTTCGGTCAGGCGGGCCGCGGGATGTAATGGATCATCGCCGGCGCGCAGCACATAGTTGTGATCATAGCCTCCGGGGACTTGCGCAATACGCGCTCCGATGGCGGTGGGCTGGTTGAAGTCCAGCGGCGTGCCGTGGACACTACGAATTTCTCCCGTGGGAATCAGCGTGGCATCCACCGGCGTGTAATGATCGGCGTGAATGGTCAGTTCATGGTCCAGAATATCACCCTGGCCGGCGCCATGAAAGTTGAAATACGCATGATTGGTAAGATTGATGGGGGTGGGATAATCCGTTCGGGCTTCCATAATCAGGCGGATGGTATGCTCATCGGGTAGCAAATAGATGGCTTTGAATTCAACATTTCCGGGATAGCCTTCCTCCATATCCGGGCTGTGATAGCTGAATTCCACTGCGGGAACGCCATTGACCTTGATGATCTGGGATTTCCAGACGCGGCGGGCCAGGCCCACCTTGCCACCATGAAGGCTGTGCGGTCCGGTATTGGCAAATAGCTGGTAATCCTTTTTATTAAGGCGGAAGCGGGCATTGGCGATACGATTGGCCACGCGGCCCACCACGCAACCCAGTGATGGATGCCCTCCAAGATAAGGTCCAAGCTGCGCAAAACCCAGTGTCACATCGGTGGTGTCGCCCTTACGGTCCGGCGTGTGCAATTCCGTGATCGTGGCTCCGTACGCGCAGACTTTCAGCGTCAGCCCGACCGGACTGGTAAGGGTGAAGATATCCACCGGCTGCGCTTCTTGGGTATGACCGAAAATTTCATGGGTGATATTCATAGCTCTTATTATAATCGGCAGGCGGTGGATTCGCCATATCACACTGAAGATCGCACAAATTAACGCTGGTCCGTAGACAATCAAACCGAAAACGAGGATTACCCAGCCCGCCGATTTAAGACCAAGATAACTTGAGAGTCGTTTGCGCGAGATTTGAAACTACGGTAGGGCAATACTTTCCCATTTCTTGTAGGGATTGCAACCCCGGCGGCAACGTATAGGATGAACGGGCAATCGCCGGGCGCTGGTTTGAAAGTGCCCGCCTGGTGAAAAAGTGTTCGTGTTTGAATTGTTTGGAAGTTTATGGAGATTACACCTATGAAAAGCGGTTCTCAAAAATCTTCGCGTTTGCTTACTCTTGCCGCCGCACTGGCGTTGGCATCTTCTTTCGGATTGGTGGCGGCCTTGGGTATTTTTGGCGCTTCCAATACTGTTCATGCCGACAGTAATTCCAGTACCCCGGCGATTAACCCGAAAGTTACGGCCTTCGCCAATCAACTCTCCGAGGCCTTTGAGGCGGTCTACAAGGCTGATCACAATGCGGTAGTCAATATCCAGGTAGTCAAGAAAATTCCCCGGCAGCAGGGTATTAACCCCGGCGGTCCGATGCAGTTGCCCCCGGGCTTTCGCAAAATGCTGCCGCCCGGCGCGTTTCCGCTGATTCCGTCCAACCCCGGTCCGGAGATTGTTTACGGTACGGGAAGCGGAGTAATTATTTCATCCGACGGTTATATTGTTACCAATAACCATGTCGTCAGCGACGCCACTAAAATTACCGTTACACTGGCGGATCATCGCCGGTTCAAAGGAAAAGTGATCGGCACCGATCCCAAGTCCGATCTGGCGGTGGTGAAGATCGCGGCCACGCATTTGCCGTTCCTTAAATTCGCCAATTCCCGTCATGTGCGGGTGGGGCAATGGGTCATCGCCATCGGCTCGCCGTTTGGCTTTACGCAAACCACGACGCAAGGCATTATCTCCGCCGAAGGCCGGACCGATGTCAATGTTATAGCCGCCAATGATCCCAAACTCGCCGGTTTGACCTATTCCGATTATCTCCAGACGGATGCGGCGATCAACCCCGGTAATTCCGGCGGTCCGCTGCTGAACCTGGAGGGAAAGGTGGTGGGCATTAATTCGGCCATCGCCACAAATACCGGATCTTTTAATGGCATTGGTTTTTCAATTCCATCGAATGAAGTGACATACGTCGTCCATGCCTTGCTGAAATATGGCAAGGTGGTGCGCGGCTACCTCGGCGTAACCATTGCCGATGTGCGACACCGCGCGGTGGAAAAAACCGCACGCAGCTTCGGTTATACCCATCTCCACGGCGTACTCGTGGAGCAGGTATGGCCGGATTCTCCGGGCGCTAAGGGCGGTTTGAAAGCCGGCGATATTATTACCGCCATCAACGGCACCAAGGTTCGCACAATGAATCAACTGCGCGATCAAATTGCTGAAACACGCCCCGGCAAAGACGTTACCCTGGGCATTTTTCGGCGGGGTAAAATGATCCATCTGACTTTCCCCGTCGGTTTGCAGCCGGCAACCATCAGTCAACTGGCCTTGGCCAACGGCGGCGGCGAGCAGCCCGGAGTGGTACACTCCAAGAACTTGGGACTGACGGTAGCCAGTGTCAGCTCGGAAATTGCCAAGCAGTATCACTTGGGCAAAACGGAAGGCGTGGTGGTCAGCAAGGTTAACCCCAATGGCCTGGCGGCCAGCGCGGGAATCAATCCGGGTGATATTATCCTGCGGGTGCAGGGGCATAAAATTACATCGGCGGATCAGTTTAAGGAAGTATTGAAAACAGTGCGTCTGACATCAGGTGTGCGCATGTATCTGCGCGGTGCCGACGGCTCGGAACGCTTTGTTTTTGTACAGCAAAGCAATTAATGGATTCATGACTTCTCCTTCTCCCTAGATGCCTCGGAGCTACTCCCACTCCGGGGCATTTTTTTTCCTATTTTTCCTTAAGTAAACCGTATTGCCTTTAGGTTACGCCGCCTCTTTTCTCCCGTCCACAACTTTTAATAGTAGCTCCAAGCGAAAATCACCGTTTTCCAGGATGTTTTACAAATCCAGACAAAAACGGGCACACCCGCATTCCGACAGATTCAAAGTAGGACTTTGAATCTGTCGGAATGCGGGGGATAATATGGCTTATGATTAAGCGCGATGTCAGTACTACCCTCCGGCAAGCGGCGCGGGAGTTCCCCGTCGTGGCGTTAACCGGCCCCCGGCAAAGCGGTAAGTCCACGCTGTGCCGCGCCTTATTTCCTGATCATGCGTACGCCAGCCTTGAATCTCCCGATACACGTCGGTTCGTAGCGGATGATCCGCTTTACGGTGGAGTATCGCGGCAGCAGCGCTCCAGCGCAACGGTGTTGCCATGGAATGATCTTGATGGCCACGAATGGACGTGAGGCATCGTGACAAAATAGATTCCAGAAAATGGAGGTCATTCATTTATGCATAGAGTTCAATCTGACTAATCTGGGCGGCATTGGGGTGAAGCGGGCTGGCGGAATCACGGATCACCAGGCGGAACGTGTCGGTTTCCACCGGCGTAATATTCGCTGTGTATTTTCGCCATCCCTGATAATTGCTGACATCAAACACCACCTGATCCTGGTCATTTACCCGCACAATGCCTTGGAAGCTGGTGGGATGATCCAGCGGATCGGCAAAGTCGATCACCACCTTGCCGATCTTCTCTGGCTGCGGCAGCTTCACCTGCACCCAATGCGGATGCGGCGTATTAGCGGAATGCCAGCGGTTGGCGGCAAAATTTGCGGGCGTGGCAATAATACCGTCAATTACTTTGGCCGTGCAGCCGGGTTCAGACGGTAATTCACTATCCGACGTAGCGGTGGCACCTTTGCTCGCTAATGCCAAATCGTCTGGGCCTACCACTTCGGTTGTATAGGATTCCGGAGTAGTGAGTAC
>JBMFGW010000089.1:0-16208 GCA_049977145.1 Phycisphaerae bacterium | reverse complement strand
CCGCCATACTCGACAGCCTTAAGGCCATAAACACCCGCCACAAAGACGCGCTGAAGACTACCCTCACACTCAATTTTCAAATGTTCGATAAGCTTCAGTTATTCGCCGCATGAGGTATAATAGACCAATGTACCCGCCACTGACTGCCGGTCTCTCCCTGTTCACAAACGGTGCTGGCATCCACCGCCAGAAAGCGGCGGCCCGCAGGTACCCGAAAGTCTTTGTTCCACGATTCGCAGGCCATCCACGCCAGCCATCGTTCCGCAGCGCGCAGTCGTTTGAACAACGCTACCGCAGAGACTTTACCCCATCCCACCTCGTTGATACGAGCCGCGGATTCTCTCAACGAACAGCCGTCGGCCAAATGCAGCAGCAGCATCCGAAGCAACGTGGGAGCGTCTTTGACGCCCCGGACACGTCGAATCGCCGCCAGATCTCGCGCCTTGGCTTCCCAGCCATCTGGCAACAATCCCGACAACAATTCCCATTGTTCATCCGCACGCACGATCCGTCGCTCTATATTTTTCATGCACGTTAATATACACACGGCCCGTGCAAATGCAAACTTAAGTTAACGCCTATGCCCCCCACCATAGGGCACGCCCCACAAAAGCCACCCATGTACTTAATAGTAACCACTAAATTGTTACCACTGCGTGCAAGCGACAGTACTTTGCCCTATACTTTTCGCCCATGAGATGCGTAGCGCAACATCGCTGGTTATCCCGTTTGGCGATCATAGTCGCTCCAGCCGTACTGCTGTCACTGGTCGTGGCGTCATCGCTGTGCGCGGTGACGATAGTACCGCGGCCTACCCCATCATGGTTATTGCAAAATGGGGTATGGATTCCTCTGGTGGCACCGAATCCTAATACGCCCGAGGGGCAGGTGGCCGAGATGATCAGCGAATTAAATTCGGGCCATCTGAAAAAAATTCCCAAACAGGCTAAACACTGGATCAAGGTTAACAAAACTAATCCATTGGCGCCGGAAGTGCTATTGCTGCGCGGCGACGCTTATAACGCGATGGGCGCTAAATATACGGCCCTGTTCGCCTATGAGGACCTGCTGGATAATTATCCCACCAGTCCCCTGTACGGGCCGTGCCTGCGCCGCGAGTACAACATCGCCTGCGCCTTCCTCCGCGGATACAAACGCAAATTTTTAGGCATGCGCATTTTGCCGGTTAACGGCGATGCGCTGGAACTGCTGCGGCGAATTCAGGATCGGCAACGCGGGTCCCCGCTGGCCGAACTAGCGGGTATACGCGTGGCGGATTATTATTACAGTGATGCGCGGTTCCACAGGGCGTTTGAATCCTATCAAGATTTTTTGCGGCGCTATCCATACAGCCAGTTTGTAGTCAAAGCCACACTCATGGAAGTGCAATGTCTGCTGGCGACATTTCGCGGCGTCAAATTCGACCTCACGCCCTTGCGCAACGCCGATGCCGAGCTGGAATCCCTTACTCAGAATTATCCACATTTTGCGCAAATGATGCAGGTAAGAGCGCTGGAAGAACGCATTTATCAAATTGAGGGTCGCAAGGAACTCGAAATCGCCCGATTTTACATCCGGTTCGATAAACCGGCCGCAGCCCGGTATTATTACAATCGCGTTATTAACGATTGGCCGGATACGCCGTGGGCGAAAATAGCGAACAAGGAACTGCAGGAGCATTTTGGGGCGGAGGCGTTAAAATGAGGAACTATTGGCGGCTGGCACGGGGCATTCACGGTATTGTAGGCTTATTGGTGCTCGCCAGCCTGACTACGCTGCCCGCCGGCTGCGGTTACACAATGAATTCTATTTATCCCGCGGGCATCCACACAGTGGCGGTTCCAATCTGGAAAAATCGCACCTTCAGGCGCGGGCTGGAATTTCGTCTGACCGAAGCGATTGATAAAAATATTGAATCACGAACGCCCTATCGACTAGCGCCGCTGAATCAAGCGGATACGGAATTAACCGGTACCATTGAACAGGTTCAGGAAGGCGTATTGAGCAACAGCTTTCAGACCAACCTGCCGCAGGAAACGCAGATTACGTTGGTGGTTAATTTTACCTGGCGCGATTTACACTCCGGAAAAGTTCTGTCACGCCGGATTCATTTTGCCACTTCCAGCACTGAGATTCCACAGGTCGGCCAGCAATTGGCGGATGCCGAACAGATCGCGGTGGAGCGCATGGCCCGCGCGGTGGTGAATCAGATGCAGAAATCATGGTGAGACCGGTAGACATTGGTCATTGCCGTCACAGCATAACGTTGGCAATGTTTTTCACAGCCATCAATAAAAAAGGCCCGCCGTATGGGGGGCCTGAAGGACGGGAAGTCCCAAGAGAATCGGTAAGTCCGGACAATATGCCGCTAACCTACTTTTTCTTCTTGTCCTTCTTGGGTTTCTTAACTTCCCGTTTCTGACTGTTGTTGCCCTTGGCCATAGCTGGACTCCTATAAGGGACCACATAAAAATAAAAACATCGTCACGCAACGATGTATACACACGACATCGCAAGTACCGCTGACGGACATAATAACGCATCAGCCTGTAAATGCCAACACCATGCACACCATGCATGCACACCATGCAAAACAGCCACAGCCGTTACGAGCTAAAACCACCGCCTGCGCCAAGGGCGCAGCTGGGTATAGAATAGCGCCAAAATGCGCCGCATAAACTCTTTCCGCACCGCAATGAAATTCACGCATTGTGACATCGAGCAACAATAGACTGAAATCCGGCTTTCGCGTAGGATTATTAAATGGAATTGATAGTTTCTATCGGTTGCCCACATTGGCGAAACAGGAGCGTCTGAAATATTATGGATTTTTCCGCATATAATAATCTTCCCGTCCTGGTTACCGGCGGTGCTGGTTTTATAGGGTCACATCTGGTCCGCGGCTTATTGGAGGCTGGCGCAAAAGTTCGGGTGCTGGATAATCTTAGTCAGGGATCCAAAACTAATTTGCGGGAGGTTGAGAGCCGGATTGAATTTGTGCTTGGTGACATCACCGATCACACGTCATGCCGCCAGGCGGTCCGAGGCCGAGAAATTGTTTTCCATCTCGCCGCGCTGGGCAGTGTACCGGGGTCGGTGGCGGATCCGATTGGGTATAACGCGGTGAACATTGGCGGTACGTTGAATGTGCTGGAATCGGCGCGGCTGGAAAAGGTGCGGCGTGTGGTTTATTCCGCCAGCAGTGCCGCGTATGGGGACAGCCCGACTCTGCCGAAGCGTGAAACCATGAAGCCCGCTCCAAAAAGTCCCTATGCGGTGGGAAAATATACCGGCGAGTTGTACGCCGCAGTCTATGCCAAGGTATATGGCCTGTCCACCATCAGTTTGCGATATTTCAACGTGTTTGGGCCGCGGCAGAACCCGCGCAGCGCGTACGCGGCGGTAATACCGGCGTTTATCACCGCGGTTTTGGAAAACCGCCGGCCACAGATTTATGGGGATGGCGGGCAGACGCGGGATTTTTGCCACGTATCCAACGTTGTGTATGCGAACATGCTTGCGGGAATATGCCTGCAGCCGCCTGCCGGCGAGGTCGTCAATATTGCGTGCGCGGAAAATATCAGCCTCAACGCTCTGCTGGAGCGAATTATAAAACTTGTAGGCCAATCAGCGGCACCGGAGTATTTGCCGCCGCGTGCCGGCGATGTGCGGGATTCACTGGCCGACATTTCTCTGGCGCGTGCGGTCATTGGTTACGAGCCGATCCTGTACTTCAATCAAGGCCTGGAGCAAACCGTGCCATGGTATCGTGATGCCGCCGCAAAAATGCAGCCCCCGGCCAGAACTTAATAGGAGTCCTTTTCACTGATCAAGGAACACTGATCACGGATCAATGACGATGGGGGAAGGACCCGGAATCCAGACGGCAGAAAGGTTTGCTTTGCAAATTTCAAGGTGGCCAAGATGTCCAAGTTAGCGAGGCAACTTGCCCAAGATGCGCAAGTTGATGGGAGCGTTGATTTTAGCGGTTTTGGTTCAAGTTGCCCTAGATGCCCAAGATGTTTTCGTGGGGGGCTGTGGCCGCCGACATTTAGGAGCTAGGATCTAGAATGCCGTTTGGGCGCGGATTGGGCGCGGGCGTTTCATTGTAAGGATCAATCCTGATAGTCATCGGGACTGCGCTCAACGAGCAACGAGCAACAGGGTTGCGTAGCAGCACGCGTTCCGGTTCCTGTTCAGGATTCTTTTCCGCGATCGCTGTGGCGGCATGTTATTCAGTTGTCAAAGAACAGTGTTCAGCGGGTCTGAACTGTTCGTTAATTCGCTATAGGGTAGCCGTGGGGTAGATAAGGGCGAAACGGCGCGAAGGTGAAGGATTTCGACCACCGAGGCTTTGCAGAAACTGTCACAGGCCCCCTGGCAGAATCTGTCGCAGGCCCGCGAGAAATTTCTCCATCGCCATTCCGGCCATTACTTGGACGGGCTTACAGCACGACCGGCGTCGCGAAAATGTATCATCCGTTGGCGTGGGAGGCCTCAATAGTGGCGGCTATGGATTCCTACGCCCATTCCCATTGGACCGCGTTGACAGCTTTCTTGATCTTACCTAAGAAGTAGGGTTGCTCCCCCGACAACCGCAGGTGCGTCATGATCGCCCGAGTGAATCGGGGACTGGCAATTATGACATAACCGATGCCCATATTAAATACGTTGAACATTTCGTCCTGATCCACCGGGCCGTGCTTCTGGAGAAACTGGAAAATCGGTGGAACCGTCCAGGCGTCGCGTTTAATTTTTACCGCCAGGCCGTCCGGCAAAACACGGGGCAGATTGCCGGGCAGACCCCCACCGGTAATGTGGCTCATGGCTTTGATCACATGCATTACTTTATACTTGCGCAACAGGCTGAGGATGGATTTTACATAAATGCGTGTCGGCCGCAGCAGTTCCTCGCCCAATGTACAATTTAGTTCCGGAACCGGCATGGCCGTGGAAAGCCCCAGTTTATCAAAGCAGATTCGCCGTACCAGCGCATAACCGTTGGAATGTATGCCGCTGCTGGCTATCCCGATGACGCTGTCCCCCACGGCCACGGCCGCGCCGTCAAGAATGTTCTTACGTTCCACCACTCCCACGGCAAACCCGGCCATATCAAATTCACCCGGCGCGTACACCGCCGGCATTTCTGCGGTTTCTCCGCCCAGCAGCGCCGCCCCGGATTCCACGCAGCCATCGGAAACGCCTTGAACCATCCGGGTGGTGATGGCGGGATCCAGCTTATGAACGGCCAGATAATCCAGAAAAAACAGCGGTTCCCCGCCTTGGACAATCAGATCGTTGACATTCATGGCGACCAGATCTATGCCGATAGTGTCATACTTTTTCATTTCTGCCGCAACTTTGATTTTGGTTCCCACGCCATCGGTGCAGGCAATGAGCACCGGCTCTTTATAATTGCGGGCGAATATTTTTTCGTTGAAATCCAGGCGAAACAGGCCGGCGAAGGCACCGTAGCGGCCCAGCACACGCGGTCCGTACGTGCGTGCGCACAAGTGCTTGATTTGATCCACCATGGTATCGCCAGCGTCGATATCGACGCCAGCCTGTTTATACGTTAACGGGCGATGATCGTTTTCTAATTTCATGGTGCGAAAGTCTACCCCAAATTGCCTGAACTGGCGAGTCCCCGCCGCCACCGTCCCCGCCGGGGATTGTCCGCCGCGGATTGTGAAGGAGAGCTTTCCGGGTGCGCGTACGCCTGGCCTGATGAAAAACTTTGGGTTTCGCGCATTGTCAATGGGCCTTTGGGATAGACAATTTGTTGCGTAACGGCAGCGATATGTTTTGCCGCGACCTACGATGGCGGGCAAGATGCCCGCCACCATCGCAGTGACACCGGTTTGTCAGCGAGAAATAATCATGAAAGATTCTATTTGCCATGCCGCCCCAAGCAGCGTACAGTGGTACATGTTCGCGAAACCTCAATAAGGTTACGAGGGCACGCTTATCAGAGAATAAGGGGACGGAGGGGCGGCCAGAGTGATGACACAATATATGGATCGCGCCATGATGCAATTTGTGGACATGTTCAAAGCGCTTAGGGGGAAAAGGCCGCGTTGGCAATACCTGATATAGAAAAGGAGAATTGTAATGTCGGAAAAATTGACACTCGAAATTCTTACCGAGGCAGTAAAAAATGCTGCGGCATTGAGGTGTATCACGGAACTCCAGCCAGCCGGCGGACCCGGTGACAAGGTGTTTCCACCAACATATATGGGTGGAGTCTACGCCACGGAAACGCGCCTCATTGACGGGCGAAGGATGCCGTGCGTATTGCTGGATTCCGTGCAGTCACAAGCGAACCGGATGGAACTGGCGCTCCTTCAGGCATGGCGTGACAAGCGTATCTCCATACCTGTAATCACCGTCGACTTTTCTGGGCACGAACTGCGAGAAGTGGGCCGCAATTTCCGGATAACCAGCCTGGACGCCCCGCACCGCATCGCCGATGCGATCCTCAGGGACAGCATTGTTGAAGCCAACGGGCAATCTGTTCCCTTCAGCAAATCAGACTATGCCAAGCGATGGGGTTCCGCGAGCCTGCACAATGCGACTGAGCTGTTCAGGCTATGCCCGACGGCGTTGGTGTTCGGCACATGGGGTTCACCAGAGAAGCCCGGCGGCCTCGGACCGAAATTTCCCCGGGCTATCGTATCGGAGATCGTGGCGATTGATGTCGAATTCGGCGTGAAGACCAGCAGCAGGATAGATCCGCTGGGGATCCCGTCGAACGCCGCAGTTATTTACGCCGCAAGGAATGGCGGCTGGACGATGAACCCCGATGAGGCGGAATTGGACGACAAGAAAAAGCCAATTCTCTTCGGTTCCGGAAAATCCACGGGAAAGCCTTCGGCGATTAACCACGGCAATATTCCGCCCGATGTTTCAAAATGGGGAAAGGCCGGCAACATGGATATTCCCCTTGGGGGAGGTGTGACAATGGATCATGCGGCACAGACCACGGTGCTTTCGCTCTCCGCGTTGCGGCGGCTCGAGTTTCCCGTCGTGAATGGTGGTGCCACACCGGCACATAATTTTGCAGCCCGCACAGCCCTGGCGGCGCTTGGAATCTGCGCGGCGACCTTGGCCCGAGCGGACGGCGATCTGAGATCCCGCTGCCAGTTGCACCCGGTGAAAACGTCGCAGTGGGAAATCGTCGCTGGGGCTGGGGCAGCGCCCCCGGCGTATGATCTGTCACCGGACGAAGCGGTTGCACTGCTTATATCTGCCGCCGAGGCCGCAACCAGAGCTGGAATTCCTTGGCAGGACGAGGAGATTAGGCTCAAGCCTTCACCCAACCTGGTGGAACTTGTGAAGCGGTCTCAGGAGGTAGCTGGGGAAGGAAATTCGGAAGAGAGTTCGGAGGCCTGACGATGCTTTGCCTGGGAATCGAATTCCTGACCGGCTACTACGTTGCGACGCATCCGTCCGCACGCGACATGACGGAGTGGCCGCCACATCCGGCAAGGGTGTTCATGGCGATGGCGGCAGCGCATTTTGAAACCGGCGAAGATTCAGCGGAAGCAAAGGCACTGACTTTCATTGAGAAAATTGGTAAACCGCCTACGATTTTGGCGACGCCCGCACAGCCACGCTCAGTAGTCACCCACTACGTACCCGTAAACGACGATCTTGGTCCCGCAGGAGCACCGTTGCCAATCCTGCGATCTCGCCAGCCGCGTGAATTTCCGCGCGTCCGCCCGGATGATCCGGTGCTCTACTACTGCTGGGCAGATGCCGATGCGGATGCAGGCACGGCACAGGCGCTGCGAGGCGTCTGCGGCAAGGTCACGCGCATCGGCCATTCTTCATCATTGGTGCGGATGTGGCTCGCTGAAGGCCCGACGATTTCCGAAATACACGACCGCTGGGTTCCTGATGGGCTGAGGCCGCGAGAGCAACTTCGCGCGGTCACCCCAGGCGGATTGGATGAATTGCGCCGGCTTTACAGGGCCGAAGACATGGCTGAGTTTGACCGCTTAGATGCGCTTGTCGGGGTAGCAAAGGGTAAGGCAAAAAAAGAGGCAAAACAGGAACTTGCGAAACGCTTCGGAGGATCTCGGCCCCAGCCCGTTCGCCCTGAATTCCAGGTTGCAACTGGTTACAGCATCGCACGCTCATCTGAGCGAACGCCAACACGTAGCGTTTGGAGCAGCCAATTGCTTATCTTCGGCCTCAGGCCGCTTGAAGGCGCACACGCGAGGATGGGCATCCTTAGCTCGCAGGCATTGGTTAATGGCCTGCGCCGAGCCATGCTGAAGGTTGCTGGCCAGCTTGGGCCGGTGCCCGAATTGATCAGCGGCCATAGGCCAGATGCGGATAGCTCCCCCAGTGATAAGCCGCATTGCGCCATAATGCCGCTTCCGTTTGTTGGCAGAGAACATGCGGACGGCCATATCCTTGGTGTCGCGATCGCCTTGCCTGAAATGGTCAGCACCGCAGACAGGCGTTTGATCGTTCGAGCCGCCGCGACAATATTAAGAGACGGACTGAGGCTTGGCCAGATCGGAAAGTGGAAGCTGGTGCCCGGAGCGGAATTTCCAGCCTTATACACCATCCGTGCGGACGTGTGGACTGGCGGTAGCGATGGCGCGAAGGTTTGGGAATCCGTAACACCTGTTGCTTTCGATGAACATCCGAAATCCAAGGACATTGACGGCTATCAGAATGAAATCGGCGCAATGATAAGAAAAACTTGCACGCGCATTGGCCTTCCGGAACCGCAGCGCGTTGATGTCTCTCATGTCAGTTTCGTCAAGTACGGCGTTCCCACCGCATATCAGTTTCCACGATTGGCGCGAAAGGATGGCAGCCTTCGCCGCCAATTGCACGCACGGATCGTATTTTCCATGCCCGTAATTGGACCGGTATTATTGGGGGCGGGACGGTATCGTGGATACGGCCTATTCAAGCCCTTGTTAGGTGGAGAAAACAATGGCTGAACTCTCGCCCAGCGATTTTGCTGAATTCTTTGAAGCAGTTCATAAACACGAGCCATTTCCCTGGCAGCGTCTGTTGTTGGAAAAGGTGGCCGCTGGTGCCGACTGGCCCCAGGTGATTGACCTGCCCACCGCCAGCGGGAAAACGGCCTGCATCGACATCGCGGTTTTTACTTTGGCGCTTCAGGCGGAACTCGACCCGCTTCAGCGAACCGCAAGCCGCCGGATATTTTTTGTGGTGGATCGACGCATCGTGGTGGACGAAGCCTTTCAACGGGCTGAAAAACTCGCCGACAAACTTGCTGAAGCTGAAAGTGGAATCCTGAAAACTGTGGCTGATCGTTTGCGCCACGTTTCCGGTGGCGAAACGCCGCTCGCCGTAGCGAAGCTACGCGGCGGGACTGCACGCGCACGCCAGCGATGGTCGGAAAATCCTTTGCAGCCCGCCGTTATTACGTCCACCGTTGACCAGATTGGCTCGCGACTTTTATTCCGCTCCTACGGCGGGTCACCACTAATTGCTCCGATCCATGCGGCCATGGCGGCCTATGACAGCCTGATCATTCTGGACGAAGCTCACTGCGCCCAGCCTTTCATGCAAACCGCTTTGAGTGTTAGGAATTATCTGGACAGTGATAAATGGTCGCATGGAAAAGTCGCGATTGCCCCACCGCTTAAGCTTGTGGTGATGAGCGCCACGGCACCGTTGACCGATGCGGCGGGTAACCCGCTGGACAGGTTCCCAAGCCCGCAAGAGCGTGCCGCAGCATTGGATGATCCGGAAATTATCAAGCGGTCTACCAATGTGAAATCGGCCCGACTGGAAGCAATCGATAATGGCGGCCACTCCAAAAGGGCGTCCGCACTGGCCCGTGAAGCAATCAGCAACGGCTGCAAGCGCGTTGCGGTGATGGTAAACCGGGTTAAGTTGGCCAGTGAAATTGCGACGGCGATCAAGGACACCAAGGGGCTGCCCCTGTGCGACGTTGTGCTGCTGACCGGCAGGATGCGACCAATTGATCGCGATGATCTGGTGAATCAATGGTCCCGCTTCCTGCGGGCCTCCAATGCGGAGGAGCCGCAAAGGCCGATACTTGTCGTCACAACCCAATGCCTCGAGGTCGGAGCGGACTTCAGTTTCGACCATTTGATCACGCAGTGTGCAAGCATTGATGCGCTGATCCAGCGGTTCGGTCGGCTGGATCGCCTTGGGCTATTGGGCAAGACAAATTCAGTTATTCTGGCCGCCAAGCAGGATATTTCTGATGCGGTGGACGATCCAATTTACGGTAAAGCAGTCGCCGAAACATGGAAGTGGCTCATGACACAGTCCAAGGATTCGGCGGAACCCGGAACCGTAAACTTCGCCATCTCCGCCGTCGGAGAAACGGTCCGCTCGTTGAGACGCGATACGCTCGATCCCATGCTGGCGCCACATCCCGATGCGCCGATCCTTATGCCATCGCACGTCGATATTCTCTGCCAGACCGCCCCGCATCCGGTGCCGGATATTGACATTCCGGCCTATTTGCATGGCGTTGGCCGCGGACAACCGGAGGTGCGCGTGGCGTTCCGCGTGGATGTTGCTGGCGCGGATGGTAAGTTGCAGGCGGATGACGAGGCGGCTGCCGCCTATTGCGAACTATTCACCCTGTGTCCAGTGGGAAAGCAGGAATGCCTCAGTGTTCCGACCTTCCGCCTGCAAGGATATCTTCTGGGCCGGGGTGCGTCGTCGGCTGGCGATGAAGATGTTGAAGGTGCTGCGGTTGATGAGGAATCCAAATCGGGTTCCGACACCGCCAAGGGAATGCCATTTCTCCGATGCCGGGGCGGCGGTTGGAAATTAGTTAACGCCACAGATTCCCATGACCTGATCCGGCCAAACGACTTGGTCGTCTTACCCATGTTGCCGAACGGAAAAATTCCTGATGAACTTGGAACTCACTTAAACGAGGCCGCAGTTGACCGTGCCGAGGAGGCGGCGTGGATCGCCTGGCCACGAGAAAATGCTGGCGAAACCAGTGGAATATTTTTACGAGTCAATAAAACAGTTCTCGAGCAGCCACCACTCATAGATGCCGCCCATTCCCTCTTGGATTGGCTGAATCAAAATGCCTTAGATGAGGGCGCGGATTCTCCGGATATTGAATCACTCAGGGCGGCATTGGCGGCGGTGCCCGATGGCGGAACCGCAGGCGAGGAATCCACGCTTGCGCGTTTCGCCAAGGTCTGCAAGGCCGCCGAACTCGCAATAATAAAGCCGAAATATATAAAGCCCCACCCGGTTGTGACCGGGGCATGGATCGTCGCCATTCCGGGGGCGGCCATTGAGATGGACAATTCGACATCCGACGAGGATGCGGCCACAAATTCAAGCCGGTCAATATCGCTCGCGAGCCATCTTAAGGATGTGGAGTCGGCTGCGCGAAAATTCGCGTGCGGCCTGCCGCCGGGGTTACAGGAACCGTTGGGAAAAGCCGGCCAATGGCATGATCTCGGAAAGCTTGATCCCCGCTTCCAGGAAATTCTGAGCAATATCGGTAGTCAGCCCCTTGCAAAATCGGAGGCACGCTTCAGTAGGAAGCCGGACTTTCGGCACGAGATGATCTCGCTGCAAATCGTCCAGAACTGTTTGGCGGAACAACTTCCTGCCGAGGAAATGCCGCGCGAACTATTACTCCATCTGATTGCCGCGCACCACGGCCACGCCCGGCCTTTTGCGCCGGTGCGCGATGACTCGGACCCCGAGGATATTTTAGCACCGAACGGTTTTGATCCGGCTGTGAAATTGACTGCTGAAGCTCGCAACCGACCGCCGAAACCACACCACCTTGGCTCCGGAATTCCTGACCGTTTCTGGTTTTTAACACGGCATTTCGGCTGGTGGGGCTTGGCATACCTTGAATCCATGTTGCGGCTCGCCGACTGGGAGGCCAGCGCCAACCCGAGTACGGCGGCCACCGCTGCGGAAGAAACCCCGGAGGAGGTGCATTCATGACGGACGAAAATCGGGAATTTGAGGTAATGCTGACCGGCCTCACCGGCGGAAACCTGTTGGCCTTTCTGGCCGCGTTGGGAACATTTCGCGTTCTATCGCTCGCGCTACCAACGGAACGTATTCGCATGAGTTGGCGGTTAAGCGGTGGTGCTTGGCGGCCCGTCATATACGCCAAAGCATCCCTCATAGATTCCGCATTGGTCGAGGGGCTGGCAAAATATATGGAACCGTTCCGTGACGATCCGGCTGCGCACCCAGCACTCCTCTGGCATTACTGGGTACCGCGCCCAACCTGGAATCGCCTTGCCAATAAGCCGGGGCGAGCAGACTCGCGTCTTTGGGGGGGCTGGCTGGAAACTGGTGACAAAGTATCGAGCGTGTTTTCTTCCGTTCAAGAACAGTGCGACTGCGAAACCCGTAACCACTCAGATTGGCTCGCCGCCATCGGAACGGAAATGGCCCTTGCGGACGGCGAGGACACCGACTCGGCACTACGCGCCCCACGGGCCGACTATTTCGTTGGCAACTTGGCGAGCATCATCACCACTGCCGAGCGCCGCCATGTCGAGAACGCACTGTTCAAGCCTTGGACGTACGACGATCCAATGGATAATCTTTCGCTCAAATTCGACGCCTCGGAAGACCGGCGACGTGCGCTCCAATGGGCCGCCCCTTCCGGCGATCCTGATCGCAAGAAACGTGGCAACGTGCTGGGGGCCAATAGGCTGGCGATTGAGGCGGTTCCGCTATTCCCGTCAACAATCGAGGCTTCGCATTTAGTGACTTCCGGATTTACCGGTCGACGCAGCACCCGGGATTTCACATGGGGACTGTGGAACGCGCCTGTTTCACTCGACACGGTGCGCTCGATACTGACACTTCCGGGGCTGTTTGAAGGTTCACCGAATACTGCCGAACTGAAAGAGATTGGCATTTCAGCGGTCTACCGATCTCGCCGTGAAACTATCGGCAAGACCAGAATATTTACGCGGGCTTTTCCAAAATGACATCGTCCCCGGCCCCATCACCATCGGGGCCGGACGCCATTGCGGCTTGGGCGTTCTGGCGGCGGTTGACGTTGAATAACACCGATATTACCAACGGCATAAATGCCGGCGCTACGTGAAGGTGGACGTACTGACGTTTGCCGCCACGAAACGCCATCGCTGTGGCTTCAAACCGGCTTTGATCGGATTGTTTTCAACATATCGAATCACATGCTCCAACTCAGTTGAATGCACAAACACACACCAATGATTTCTGGCCCAGGGCGATGGCATTCTTCCGGCGTCGTCGGCCAACGCGGCCAACGGGTGAATTCCGGCCGCGCTCATCGACTGCGTGGCCCGGGCCTTCAGGTGCCGGGCAACATGCGCTGATGACAAATGATGGACATCCATCACAATATGTACATGATCCGGCATAATGGCCAACGCCCGCACGACATGTCGCTTTTCCCGGACGGCCACCTCTATCCCGCGTACCGCCGCCAGTGCCTGCAATCCGGTTAAACGCACCGGCGGGTGATAGAGCGCGTGCTTGGCCCGTAACCGCACGGCGACATTATGATCTGCCCTTGCCACGGACCGCCGGATACTGCCGCCCCCGGTCGCCGGGCCACCCGCCGCGAGAATTTCGGGAGATCGCACAAACTGCGACCACGATCCGCGCGGGTCATTGGGCAACCAGAATCCATACGTACAAAAAATAAAATGCCAAGCGATAATCGGTTTGTTCCGCGGCAACATGGATTCTCCCTTCATTTTTTAACGTGGAATATATATCCATGGACAACATGATAACATCCTGACCACACGCTGTCTTAGCGCCGATATTTATGTCGCACGCTGTTCACCGCGCCAATTATCGGTCCATGCCGTCCCATAACCGAAAAAAATTTGGCATTATCCCCAAACCTGTTCTATTCTTAATATGGATACGCATCTGAACGTGTACTGCCACCGGCGCCGCCGACTCGTTTTAACGCGCGCTGTCGTGGCAACATGTGATGTTGCATGGCGATTTATTGCAGGGAGTTTGGGATATGGACGAATATTTATGGCCCGCTCGCCACGTTGCGGAATACGCCTACTGCCCGCGCCTGTTTTATCTTATGGAAGTGGAGGGGGTGTATTACCCCAGTGCCGATACCGAAAAAGGTAAGGCTGTCCATAAGAACGTGGACAAACCCAGTGCCGCAAACAATGGCAGTGGCACCAAAACTCATGAAGAAGGCTCGGAATCCGAACCCTTGCCGCCCGATCCGGATAAACCCAAATCCGTGCGTAGTCTGGCGTTGACCAGCCAGAAACTCGGCCTGACTGCAACGCTTGACCTTGCGGAAATTAATGGCAATGTCGCGGTGCCGGTGGAATACCGCAAGGGCCGACCACAATACACATCGCTGCCGCCACCGCCGGACGATCCCGGCGAATTGGCACCCGATGCCGCCTCACCGCCCGCCATCCCCTAGCCCACGGATCGCGTGCAGGCTGGTTTGCAGGCCATTTTATTGGAAGAGGCGGGCTATGAAGTTCCCAAAATTACCCTGTACTATGCCGCTGAGCGCCGCCGCATTGAACTCCCGGTCATTGACGATTTACGGCATGAAGCCTTAACCACATTGCAAGCCGCCCGCGACTGCGCCGCTGGCCCGCGGCCCGCTCCGCTGGTTAATGATTCAAAATGTCCGCGCTGCTCCCTGCAACCGTTCTGCTTGCCGGATGAGGTTAATTTTGAGCGCACCAACGCGACCAGTCCGCGCAAACTTTGGCCGCCACGGGATGATGCCATACACCTCGTGGCCCAGCGCGACGGTGTGCATATCGGTGTGCGCGGCATGTCGCTGCGGGTCACCGATAAAGACGGAAAACTCGCCCGGGAAATTCCACTGGCTAATCTGGAATCTCTGGGCGTCCTTGGTGGCGTGCAGGTTTCGACCTAGCATGACTTTACAAGTTATGTGACCTCTTCGTCATGAGATAACCCGGGCTGGGCGGGAGGGGAGGCGCACTTCGCCGCAATTCTACAGGGGATTCGCAGTCGGTTGGCCGTCGCGGCGCGGGACGGCCTGCGCCCAGCTTATGTATGACCTATCTATAATGACTGCCCGAGCCGCATCCCGTCTTTATAAGGATGCTAATGTGCCTTCTTGTAGAGTAATGTGTCACAGAAAGCACTTGACACGACATTGCTTGACTATTATAGTATGTCCTAACAATGTTGGTTTTCCAAGAACGGAGTCGTCATTATGGCCAGCCTCACCGCCAAAGTCATCAAGGGTCACACCTATTACTATGCCCGTGAGTGCCGCCGCGTCGGGGGCCGCCCCAAGATCGTCCGCACCGTCTATCTGGGCTCGCTGGACCGCATCTTGGCCGCTGTCCACGGTGCCCAGCAGCCTCCCGCGCCCCAGTCCGTCGATATTGCCAGCTTCGGCGACGTCGCTGCCCTCTATGCCACAATCCATCCATTTATTCGCAGCGTGCAAAGATTTTTTAGGAGCGTTTTTCGGCACAGTTTTCCAAAAATCCGTGCTCCGTGGTCGTGTTTTGGTATCTCCGCGACTCCGCGTGAAATTTTGGTTGCGGCGCAGCCGCGACAGGATCTTGCCCAGTCCATCGGGCTGATGGAACTCATTGACCGCATTGTGCCCAAGCGACGCCAAGGCCTTTGTATCGGGCAATATCTGCTGCTGGCCGCGATTAACCGGGCCGTCCATCCCGCCAGCAAGACGCAACTGGCCGCGTGGTATGGTCAGACCGCCTTGCGCCGGCTCCTGCCGGCGCAGGAATCGCTACTCTCCAGCCAGGCCTTCTGGAACCATATGGATGGCGTGACCGAGTCGCACATCCAGCAGATCGAAAAGGAACTCTCCGCGCGGCTGGTCGAGCAATTGCACCTGTCGCTGCGGACGCTGACCTACGACGGAACCAACTTCTTCACCTACATCCGCACCCAGACCCCCGCCACCCTGCCCCAACGCGGCCACAACAAGCAGAAGCGGGGCGACCTGCGCCAAGTCAGTCTGGGGATGCTGGTCAGCACCGACTTCCACATTCCCCTGTTTCATAAGCTTTACGAGGGCAACCTTAATGACAGCACGGTTTTCCAGACCATCTCGCAGGAACTGCGTGAGCGTTAGGGCTTGTGACAAAATAAATGTGATGATTCACGCATAATCTGTCCGATAATATAATGGATGCGGATAGACGGTGCGAAGATGATGAAACTTAAAGTTCTGCGAGCGC
>JBMFGW010000088.1:12264-16330 GCA_049977145.1 Phycisphaerae bacterium | reverse complement strand
CAGCCACGCGAAACCGTGGCCCCGTTGGTTTCGCCACCCGTAGCGTCAATGAATGCCACGGCATCTACCCCGTTTCAGCTACCGCCAAGAGCGATTGGCGGCGGCCCAAGGCGAATCCCGGTATCCCGTCTGGCTACCGCCCAGAATTCCTGGCGGTGTGTGGTCCATCAGAAATCTTCCTTGGTTGAACGGTCGTGAATTTCTATTGTCAGCGTCCGTCACGCCCATCACGCGGGCATTGTTGACCGTCTCAATGGCTTTACGGGCAGGCACACGCCACGATTAACCAAACTGTCCGCCAGGAAATTCGTATCTGGTCCATAGTATCATCCGGCTATAGCCTGCGGAGTTCCCGCTGACCAGGCAACACCACAAAAAAACTTACGCCGGTGCCTGGTCGGGATACGTTAAAGTATATCGTGTAAATATAATGACATAATGTATGTATTTATGTCTACATATACACATTATATGCGCGGCAACCAACGGCTTGGGACACGGCAATTGCTCCGGCGCGCGAGATCAAGGTGTTTTTTGTAGGTGGCATCGGATCAACAATGGCCTTTTCAGGGCACGCCACCACAAAACTTTAATTATTTTTAGAAAAAAATTTGAGACTGTAGTCCTATAATAATGGCGTTTTTTGAGTAATAATGGCACATGTGTTCCGTTTTATGAATATTCGATCATTTGTTGGACGATTTTACTTGTCGTGCTCTTGACTTCCTTGTGGACCCGGGATTATGTTGTTATTAGTTCTTGGATGATTTTCATTGTTCAGTCCAAGGCAGAAGGATTTTTGTATGGCAGGGTCGAACGGCAACTTGCCTCTCGTTGAATCCGGAATTGGTGTTTCGGATCACAAGTCGGTGTATCTTGGTACTGGCACCTGTCGCCCGGAATTAACAAGCTGGTTGTTATTCGTTAATGCGCAGCATACCTCCTCCCCATCATCCAACTACATATACATAACAACACTTGTATATATATCAATGTTGCCCCTGGCCGGAGCAATGGTCCGGTTTGGGGCTTTCCTGTCGCGCTCACGGGCTTGGGTTCTGGGAGTGGCCTTGGCGCACTGGGGGTCTGACCCGTGTAGAAGTACCAACAATTCGTCCCAAAGAACTCCGGAATGCAGGGACTTCCACCTTCGCGGTGCGGTTGTGTCTGTCGGTAGGTCGGCTGGGACTGATGCGGCTTGGTGGAATTCTGGATTCAGCCGAATGAGGGAGGTGCTTATGGAGTAGTGGTGCTGTAGCGAGCCGCCCATTTGGACCGGTTCCGCAGCAGGGTATCCAATGTCCATGACCATGTTGGTGTGTGGACCCGCAACCCGCCCGGTTGGAGGGTAGTTCAAGGCCGTTCCCAGGCGGAACGGCTTAAAAGGAGACTCAAATGCGTACTAAAAGTCTATCAATGTATCGTGGTTGTCAATTTTCTTCTCTAACGGCTAAAGCCGCTGTCGCCGGTGCGGTATTGGCGATGCTGGGCATGACGGTCGGCACGGCCTCGGCAACGCCTTACTATATTTACCAGGATAATTTTTCCGGAGATGGCACTGCCTCGCTCGCTGGCGCTGTTCCAACTGTTGATCACGGTTCGAGCACGTCCTGGATCGAACAGTGGAATAGCGGGTATAATCTCAAAGGTACTGGTACTGGGACCAATGGCGGTAATCCCGACAATACCCAAGATACATCGATAGTGCCTTTCTGGATGAATAATGGCTCTATAACCGGTTCGCTGAACGCGGGCGCAAATGGCGCGGAAGAAGCGGCATCCCTTAATTTCAGCCCCCAGCCAGGCTACATTTACACGCTTTCCGCCATTCTGAACCCAGCTACTGATGAGGCCAATTTGCCCAGTGGGCAACAGGGATTTATGGCCTTGGGCTTCATCAGCGGTGCGGTGATGGGTACCACGGGGGCGAAATCGCCATTTCTCCACGGTGCTGGTCCGATTATTCAGCTGAATAATAACGGCACTCAACAGACGTATACCGATACGTTCGGTGGTAACACTGACACGATTACCGGTTCTGGGGCGGCGGCTCCCCTGAATGAAACCGCACAGGTGGTTCTGAACACCATGGCAGCCGATTGGACGGTAGGTTTTTGGTACAACGGAAACCAAATAGGGAATACTTTTACGTACACCGGAACCAGCGGTACAAATCCCAATCCTGTCGGAATATCGGCGGTTGGAATTGATGGCAATGGTGTCACCGGAACCGTCAATGACTTCTATTTAACTCCCGAACCGGCCAGCCTGGCTTTAATGGGAGCTGGAGCCTTGGTCCTGCTGCTGGTTGGTCGCAAACGTAGGATGCGCCGATCAGCTTAATATTGACGTTCATGGTGGGAGTATTGCGGGTGTCTGTAGTGCTTCCACCTTTTTCGATATTGCATATATTTGCGATGCAAATGTACTTTTTTGGAGAACCGTCATGTGTAGCGCTCGTATTGTTCAATTAGTTCGTCGAACCGCCAATCGCGGTTTTACGCTCATAGAATTACTTGTTGTGATCTCAATCATCGCGTTGTTGATAGCCTTGTTGTTGCCGGCCTTGGAGGAGGCCAAGCAAGACGCTAACAGTGTCGCGTGCCTCGCAAACCTGCATTCGCAGGGAGAAATGCTTGCTGAATACGCCACTGAGTACAAGGATGCCATTCCCTTCTGTAGGAACGCTGGAGCCATCTGGGGCACGCAAATGTGGGGAGCTTCTACTTGGGATACTCTCTTATTCTGCAACAATCAGGGAATTTCTCCGGGTAGTTTCGCGCAGGCGTTTATGTATCCGTTATCGGAAACCCCGATGAGTTCTCAGCAGGTCTACGGCCTGCTGGGAACATGGGCCAAGATATTTACCTGCCCATCCGCAACCGTGCGACTTAATATGGGTAGCAGTACCAATCCTGTTTTAACAGCACTCCCGGTCTGTGGTTTTACAACCTACGAGTGTAATCCGAATTTCTTTATGGATTGCTATCCGCCTGGTGCGCAGTCGGGTGCGCCGGCGGTTTGGGTGAACTCGAATCCACTCCAAGACTTCACCATTACAATGTCCAACGTTGCCAACCCTGGCCAGAAGGTGGCCATTGGGGATGGCAGCCAAGTGTTGCCAAATGGCGGTGTTGACTGGCCTATTTTGGGTTGGTGGCAGAACGTCTACCCATCACTCCAAACTGCTGCCCCAGAGGACATGGTATCGTCACAAGGTTTCACGCCGGGGTGGAACATGAATACCGACACTCCATCATTGGGCTACCCGTGGCAGCTTAATGTGAGTGGAATGCGCTACCGTCATGGGCAGACCAACGCTAGTGATAACGGCGGCTGGGCCAATGCAGTGTTTTTTGACGGTCACGCTGCCAGTATCCCGGCTAACCAGTTACCTGCGGGGCCGGCTGGAGTACCACCAATAGCCGGGACAACTGGGCTGAGGGTCATCAATATTGTCAACCCGACCTTGTCGCCCAATGCTATGCAGTGATGCTAACAGACGGGATCGCGGCGTTTCGGGCCGGTAGATATGCTTTTCCCGCCCTCGCAAGAATGTATCATTGGTGGCCGCGCGGAGTATACTCATATACCTATATTTCCTCGCATTGTACTGGTTCCTCTCGTATATCTGATCCCCTTGCGGGTCGTGCGGGTGCGGTGCAGCCGCTACCCGCGGGGATGGCTAATCCGTAGTTCCCGGCACCAAAAGTAGAAAACCCCTGTAAATAGAGGGGTTTCTTTATTTTTTCCCTTCACCGCACTGGGTACAATCCCAGAAGTTTCAAGGCTCGTTCCTGCAGGGGTGTCGCATCACTGATCACCGTGAACGTTGGTTCCTCGACGGTTCGTTTCATATCTTCAGCGGTTTTGGCCGAGGCCTTGGTCTTCCGGGTATGGGCTGCGGTCGGGTTTTCCTTCAGACGCATCACGCATCGGTTCCGGGTCAGGGTGCCCATTGCCTCCAGCAGCGAGGCCCAACTCTGCACCGGCAGCCCATCCACGGTGGTGTGCGTCTTCTTCTTGGCCATGACGGACTCCGATGGCTCCGGTGGCAACACCGGAT
>JBMFGW010000088.1:3838-11423 GCA_049977145.1 Phycisphaerae bacterium | reverse complement strand
AGGGTCGGCGGTATTCCCGGCGTACACCTGTACCGCCACCGGGCAACCCTCCCGATTGGCCAGTACACCATAGACGATAATCGGCAAGCCATTCTTGCCATCACGGTTATGCCCGAACTGAGCCAAGGGGCAATGCGCGCCATGGTAGAAGCTGCTGGAAACATCGTAGATTACCGCAGAGCCTTCGCCCAAGTGCTTTCTGGCCAGCTTTTGGCTTCAATTGCACCTTGGCGTTGGAGCAACCAATCCAAGGCCTCGTATAGTTCATCCTCCTCCGCATCGGCAACCCCCAACTCCTGCGCTAACGTGCAATGCTGCCATCGCCGGAGGGTGCCGAGCTTGCTGGTGGGAAAAAGGATTCGCCCGGCAATCATGGCCAGCACCAGGTTCCGCTGCCGACTGGATTGCGACGCCATCATCTTATCCAGTCCGATTTTACGCAGCGTGCCCAGCACGGCATGAACGGCCCCATGGGGTAACGCCTCAAGGATGTGCAACATCCCCTGGCCACCCATGGTGGTGTCGGGTTCATCCTTCAGCGCCCGGCGCATCCGGTCAATGATGCGTGGGCTTAACTCGGAAAGGTTGGCGAGCGTCACCTTCCTGGGTTTGCCATTTTCGCGGAAGCATTTCCGCAGCAGAACGGCGGGTGGAGAAGAGCGGTTGGGTATGGTCTCGATGTACATGGCATAAGTATATCACGAATAAATTCAATGTCAAGTATCCACATATTATTTACATGGGTACAAATTTAAGAGAAAACAGCCCCCGCCAATTGCCGTAAACCATGACACAGCAATAACTTATGAATGAATATCGAAGTGTATTTCGGGGGGGAACTACGGGTTAAAGGTAATCACGGCTATACCGATTCGGCGGTCCAACAACGGCTCAGCGCGTTGCAAGATATGTTTCGGGTGATGCCTCGCATTGTGGTGCAGACCTTCCAAGCTGCCGGTCCAAAGTCCTGCGAACGGCTACGTATTTTGCAATTGCTGCGAAGTTATTTACCGATCACAGAATATTGTTTCTTCGGATATATACCATGTATGGTTGTAAATTATGCCCCGGACATTCGGTGGCCACCAGTTCACGGTGGGTATAACAGTGGTAAATGGGAATGCTGTACAAGCGACGCAGCAGCGCGCCAAAGCGTAAAATTGTCTGTTTCTGCTGCACCGTGGGTTCCTGCAACATGAAATTCCCAATGGAGGCCACCCCGATGTTATGTGCATTCCAGATATATCGTCCATGTATCGGCTGGGTGGGAGAATTGCGATATTGCACATATTGCATCAGCCAGTGCGGCGGTGCAAAACCGTCACGCACATGTTCGCCGCGGTATTTCAAATCGCGCAATTGCCAGACGCGCCCCAGTCGATCAATGCCGAAATGATAGGCAATGTCTTCAAAACCGACGCGGCGCTCATACTCCCGTATCAGTTCCCAATAATGCGCGGTTTGTTCCAGGGAATCAAAATAAATCGGATGTGGATCACCGGTATGGTGGAAGGTAATCAGATGTACCCCGGCCATCGGTTGAATGGTGCGCATATTCGGTCCCGCCATGGCCCAGGCGCTGCGGGGAATAATGCCGTATGCTCCCACCGGAACGATGTTTTTCCCCGGTACCGGCGGATGGTAGACTACGCGCGGCTTAAAATTAGCTGGTGGCGCATAACCGGTATCCATTTGCCCAACGTGAATACCCGCGTCGGGTGGTAACACGCCTTCGGGAAGATAGCTGATGTTACTACCGCTGCTGGAAGTTGGAGGCGGCGAAGCGCAACCGGCCAATCCGGCGGCGGCAGCTGTCCCCACCAGGCCGGCAATAAATCGTCGCCGTGTTCCGGATATGGGGTAGAGTTCAGGAAATAAAGATTCTGGATTGTCGTTCCGTTCCATGGTTAGTGCTCCGTTTGAACCACCGGAAGTTCCACTTCCAGCCAAATCATTGTTTTACATCATTATTTCTTCACGCCAACGCGCCACATTAATTCAATACGTCCACAGTGGACGAAGGGTTCTTAAATTCTACAAAGAAAAATCCAATTTACCAACAACTTTTCGCGCAGCGTTCACCGCGGACGCAACAAGCCAACTTCTTGATTATCGGCAAGCAGGTTATAGGGCTTGAGAAAACAATAACAATATTCTATCCGGTGGCGGAAAAGATTCGCAGTGTTGCATTTTGTTCCAGTGGCAATCAACCGCTAATCCGTTACTTCCACCTTCAGTGATTTTGCGGGTGGATGTGTCATATTTCGTACACTGATCTGCCCGGCCAGAGTTTCCACAATAGTGTTGAGAAAACTCCGAGATGCGGAGTCAGGTTTAAAACCGGCAAACAGTTCGCCTTGATCTCCATAGCGCGGAATCCGGATATCCAGAGGTAATTCGCCCAGAAAAGACAGTCCCATTTCCTGCGCCATACGTTGCGCGCCGCCGCGACCAAAAATATCGTATTGCGTACCATGTTCACAGATGAAATAACTCATATTCTCAACTACTCCCAGAATAGCAACGCCCAGTTGCTGGAACATCCGCACCGCCCGCCGCGCATCAAGCAGCGCAACTTCCTGCGGTGTCGCGACGATCACCGCACCGGTCAGGGGAATGGATTGGGCCAAAGTCAGCGACACATCCCCCGTGCCCGGCGGCAAGTCCACCACCAGATAATCTAGATCTCCCCACTGTACCTGTTCAAGAAACTGCCGAATCACGCCATGGACCATCGGCCCACGCCAGATCAGAGCTTTTTCCTTCGGCACAATAAATCCAATGGACATCACTTTAATACTCTGCCCTTGCGCCGCAATCTCAAACGGTATAATTTTATCGCCTTGCACCACCGGCGCTTGTGCGTCCAGCCCCGTCATCGTGGGAATGGAAGGGCCATAAACATCAGCATCCATCAATCCCACTGTAGCGCCGCGCATCGCCAGTCCCGCCGCAATCGCCACCGCGATGGTGCTCTTACCCACGCCGCCCTTGCCCGCCCCGACCGCTATGATATTTTTAACCCCGGGCAGCAGTGTTCGCGGTTCTCCGGTAAAACGCACGCGGCTGCTAAGTTGGACTTCCACATTTTTAATTCCGGCCACTTTTTTTACCGCCGCCGTTACATCAGCGCGAATACGATCTTTCAGCGGGCAGGCCGGCGTAGTTAATTCCACATCAATTTTGGCCATGGAACCATCAACTTCCACGGATTTGACCATATTGAGTGTGACAATATCTTTGTGTAACTCCGGGTCCTGAACCAACCGGAGCGCTGCCAAAATTTCTTCCTTGGAGGCCATGAATTCACCTTCCCGTGGTACCAACAACAATGTGTGGCTAACTGCCACTCTACAACTTAGTATTGTAGCAATATAATACGCTGTGGTCATCCGCCTTGTTTGTGCGAGCTGTTTCAGGGGGCCATGCGCTGTTCGGCGTGAACATGTCGCAGGCAGCCCCCCAACCACCGCCAGGCGTTGCAGTGCTGGAGAAGCGTGCCACCGAAATTGGATTATGGTGGCGTTGGCGGCGAATTATCAGGCCAAAGGCTCAACCCTCGTTGGGGCACAGGTGTTCTACGCACTGGTATTTGTGCTCAGCCAAGGTTGAAATTTATGTTCCGGCATGGTACAGCCTGTGTTAAGTAATTCGGTCTGGTAACGGGGCACCGCGTTTTCTGGTTGGAAAAAAGATATGGCCATACTTCCTGTAATTGCCAAAAACGCGATGCCCGCCGCCACTACGCCCGCGGCGCGCCATTCCCTGCCAAGTTTGTTGACGCATCTGGCTAATGCGATTCGGTTTGAAGACCTGGCCCGGCAGAACCATTATTACAACTGGTTGATTCTGCTTGCAGCCATTTTTTTCGGTGTGGCCGCCGGAAGAGCCGCTGCCATTGCATTACGGAAAATAGGCGAACACCGGGAAAAACGGAAATGGCATTTTCAGGCGTTGTTGGTGCAGGGCGCGGCGGGGCCGGGCAATCTTTTCATCTGCACGCTGTTTTTTTTGGCGGGAATAAGCCAACTGCATCTGGCCCCGGCGCTACGCGGTATTCTGGCCCGGGCCATTCTGCTGCTGGTGGCGGTGGTCTTTTTCTGGTACCTGTTCAACCTCGTCAGCACCGTGGAATTAGCGATGAAAAAATTCATCGCCAAACATGATACCGCCGTCACCGAGCAACTTCTACCCATTGTTCGCAAAACTCTGCGGATATTTATCACCATCATCGGGACGTTATTTATTCTGCAGGATGTATTTAATCGCGACATCGGATCTTGGCTGGCGGGTCTGGGAATTGCCGGTCTGGCGGTTTCACTGGCGGCGCAGGATTCGCTGAAAAACTTCTTCGGCTCCATCACGCTGTTATTGGATCGGCCTTACATTGTCGGGCAATGGGTGGGCTATCAGGGCTTCAGCGGAACGGTGGAGGAAATCGGATTCCGTTCGACCCGGCTACGGCTTTTCGACGGTACGCTCGTTACCATCCCCAACTCGGATATTGTCAACAGCAGTGTACAGAATTATTCACTGCGGCCCTACCTTCGGCGGCTGTTGAATGTCACGGTTCCCTATGATACGCCCGTAGAAAAAATCCAGCAGGCCGTGACTATCATCAAAGACATTCTCAACGCTCCGGAATTTTGGGACAACGTTCATGATCCGATAAATCCAGCGCTGTTTCCACCACGGGTGCATTTTAATGATTTCAATGCCGCCTCGCTTAATCTTCAGATCTATTATTATTTCCGTCCCGCCGACGATTATTGGGGTTATATGGCATATAATGAGCGTTTTAATCTGGCCTTGATGCGGGCGTATGCCCAAGCGGAAATCGAATTTTCATTCCCCACCCAAACGCTGTACCTGGCTGGCGATCCGAAGCGGAAATTACCGCTGTTTCCAAGTAGTGAGGCTCCGCCGATTGATGGTGCATGACCGCAGCCATATTGAAACGGAAAAACGCCATCCCGCTTCCGCGCATCTCGATGAAATGCCGGTGCGCGATGCGGTATTATTGATGAACCGGGAGGATCAACGGGCTGTGGCGGCGGTGGGCCAACAGGCTGCTGCCATCGCACAAGCGGTGGAAATGGCGGCAGCGGCTCTGCGTATCGGCGGACGGTTAATTTATGTTGGCGCCGGCACCAGCGGACGTATGGGCTTTCTGGACGCGGCGGAATGCCCGCCGACTTTCTCTTCCGATCCCGGAATGGTTGTGGGAATTATTGCCGGTGGCGTTGCGGCCATTCAACGGTCGCTTGAAAATGTTGAAGATGATGCGCTGGCCGGTGCCCAGGCGCTGCGGGATATTCACCTCACCGCTGCGGATGTGGTCGTGGGCATAGCCGCCGGCGGCACAACGCCCTTTGTGCATGGTGCCATTGCGGAAGCTCGGAAGTGTGGCACCAAAACGATCTTCCTGACCTGCACCCGGCGGGAACATATCACCGCACAAGCCGATGTTTTTATCTGTTTGGAAACCGGCCCGGAAGTCCTTACCGGCTCCACCCGTCTGAAAGCCGGAACCGCCACCAAACTCGTGCTCAACACCATCAGTACGCTGGCAATGACCCGCATCGGCAAAGTGTTCGGCAACATCATGGTGGATTTGGACTGTTTGAAAAATCACAAGCTCCTGGATCGCGGCATGCGGATTATCATGCAGATTACTGGTGTGAATCGCATGGAAGCTCAAACGCTCCTGCAACGCGCCGGCGGGCAGGTCAAACGAGCCATCGTAATGCAAAAACACCAATGCGACGCCCTCACCGCCGATCATCTATTAAAACAAGCCCACGGATTTCTAAGGAAAGTAATTGAATAACCATCTCGGACTTGACTAATTTCCAAACCATAACCGCGCACGCCTACACTCATTAGCCGATCTCACAGCACCCCTAACCGGGTCCATTTGTGCTGCGGAAGATCTGCGCATTGTGCTGCATGGTTTTCCACGCTTCCCGTCTGAATCTCTGGAACGGTTACCCCAAACTTAAAGCGGCGATGCCGCGAGAATTTTGCGGGCGGTAGTGATTGCCCAACAATACCATGAGCATTGCTCGCCATTGCCAGGATCACTCAAGACAATCTTACCATCCGGCTGAAACCAAAAACACTCCGCGAAGACCGGCCATGGATACGTCTTTGGAAAAGTCGCCCCCAAAATCGGAGCTTTATATGCTTGCTTGAGAAACTCCAGCATGTGGCACGCCCGCCCCCACTGCTTTTGTTGCACGGCGTAAAGAAAAGCCCAAGCCCATTGTTTGCCTATCAGCGAATGATTAATTCGGGCGGGCCGCGAAACCGGCTTGTTGATCCATATCCAGCCATATTTCTTTTTTACCGGGATATGCGCAATTGTTGACGGTGGATTCCATTGGCATCCCAAAATATTAAATCCATCCCATTGGAACACCGCGCGTTTCCAATAAGCTGCCACCGTATTACTCAAAATTTTCGGATTTGCGCCTTTCCATCCTGCCGCAATGGGTGATAGATTTACCCAGGAAAGGCCGGTATAGATTTTTCCGTCACGTCCATTGGGCAGGCGCATTTCCGCATAAATGAGCTTTCCCCCCAGCCGACGCGTGAGATAATATCGAATCCCATATTGTAATTCATTTAACGCCGTTTGCCATTTATCAACATGCGCCATGTCGCCTCTGGCTCTGGCGATGGGAATCATTTCCCGCCAGGCCTCGGCAGTGAAAACCTGGGTCAGCAGATCGTAGGCATCCCAGAAACGGCCCTGTCGTGAATGCTCAAAGCTGGGATTACGTACGAGGTTCGTGGTGGTGGTGTACCACGCATTGTCAAGGTAGGGCGTAATAGTGGCTTGGTCGGCAAGCCGCGCCACTTGGTTGTAGGTCGCATTTTCAAAGGCGTTGTCGTGGGTCGTGGCGATATAGCGCGCCCAGGCGAGTATGACTGAATACTGGCCGTCCACCTCATCGGTGTTGCTATATATCGGAATCACCTCTCGGCGTTGATCCTTGAGGGTGCCGTAGTTAAGGGCGAATGCCGTAAGATAACTGGGATGAAATCGCCAGCCCAAGGGCAGTTTGTCATAGGAATAGCAACCGCTATACGGATTGTTGCTGACATTGTTAAGCCCCCACCAATTGGCGTTTCCATGGCCGTTAAAGCGGAGCCGCAAATCGTAGGTCGCCCCTTTTTGCAGCGACACCGGCTTTGCAAATTGCACCCGCACCCATCCGCCCTGTGGTAGCAGCTCGTTGGCGGGAACGGTGGTCACAGCCAGGGGGTGCTGATCTGTCGGAGACCGCACGATGGCCACCCGCAATTCTCCGCGTGCCGCCCCCGACAGCCACATATCAGCGCCGTACAATTTACGCCTGATCGCCTTGAACGGTTGGGCACCACCGAAGTTTGGCACTTTAAGATTGTATAAAACTATGGAATGAAAAAGCTGACCGGGATTGTCGGCATCAACCTGTGGCGAAACACTGACTTGGGCCGGGCCGATGACATGTGGCACGCGATGGAGATGGGCCTGCGCGGTGGCTTCAAGGGTGTATTGCAGCACCTTTTTGGCGATTCCCCATTGATGTGTTTCCAA
>JBMFGW010000088.1:0-3829 GCA_049977145.1 Phycisphaerae bacterium | reverse complement strand
ATGGAGATGGGCCTGCGCGGTGGCTTCAAGGGTGTATTGCAGCACCTTTTTGGCGATTCCCCATTGATGTGTTTCCAACATCAGGAACACGTAAGGCCCAACGGTACGCGGGAACATCCCACCATAAGCCCCGGTAAGCGATTCAGGCAAATACCCGTCCGGCGCCACGCGGCGTACCAGACTTTCGTAGGTGTTCTGGAAAAGTGTTTTCTGGAAGGGGGTATTGAGTATTTTAAGAACATCCTTACCGGTTACAGCCGCAGCGCGCACGGGTAATGGAACTAGGAACAGTAATGCAAGGAGTGCAGGGCACGCCGTTTGACACTTGAATGACCGCATCATAATAAAATTTTCCCTGTTTATTGTCTGCTTTAATCGGCCAAAGTGTACGCATCGCGCTGGGATGGGTTATCACCGCCTTGGGCAGCCATGTAACAGTTAAATCCATGGTTGACTAAATTGTTGCCGCGCCCCAAGCTACCAGCCAAAATATACGCCTCCAGGGCCAAGAACGCGCGCCTTCACCTCAGACATCGGCACCCAGGAAACGGAGCCGTCGTTGTACATTTCATGCTCGCCAGCGGGGAGGAAATTCCCCATCGTTCCGTCCACATAGTTGGAATTTGCCCCTGGTGCAGTGTAATTTGCCAAACCCATTGTAGCGCTTGAATTTGAGAATAGCGCGTTGTCCGTTACCAGAAGTGTTCCGGGACCCGATCGCGGGTTTAGGGCTGGCTGGTGGGCGGGGTCGAAATTAAGAAAATACCACACATTTCCGAGATTCTTTGAAAACACATTATCGGTTACTGTCATTCCGGTGTAGTGCCCTAACACGACTGATATGTCGTACGCGGGCTTATAATCAATACCACGGTCAATCCAGTTGCAGTAACCGGTGTAGAATTCCCAGTTCGTAAGGATCCCTTGCGAGTTGTAATAACTCGCGGGGAGTTGCTCCCGCTCGCCGCTGTTGGTATCCGGACAAAACAACAGGCTTAGCCCGCTTGCGGTCGGACTCAGAATTCCGGGACGAGGGTTAATCATGGCATTGTTGACCACCCCAAAGGAATCATAATACAGCATCGCTAGGCCCGCTATCGGGTAAGTCTCATTCCCGAAGTAGATAGCGTCCCCAAAGGGGTAATTTCCCAAGTTAGCCAGCGGGTATTGCCCACGATACGTATTGGCGTATTCCTGCAACGCGATGCCGACCTGCCGCAGGTTCGAAGCGCCTTGCATCCGGAGAGCCAGTTCTTTGGCTCTTGCGAGAGCTGGCAGTAGCAGCGCGATAAGAAGGGCGATAATGGATATCACCACCAATAATTCGATGAGCGTAAAACCGTGTAGGCAATCGCGCCGAGGGCTCGCAGTAGATTGGGTTGTGCTTGGCTTTGGTTCGAGGTTTGGTTGCGCAATAAACACGATTCATACTCCTTTATAGTCTAAGTAGACAGAGAAAAAAAAGGGCCGCAGTCACCCACAGCCCTCTACTTTACGACTAGCATGCCAAGGCCGTTTACACGCGCGTTTTGCGCCGCCGGGCCACCAGTAGCAACCCTACTCCGCCAACAGCGACCAGGCCCAGAGTGGCCGGTTCCGGAACCGGTGCCGCCGGGGCCACCTCCGAAAGGCTACCGTCTGAGAGGCGTATCTCGCCGTAGGCGGCCCAACCGAATTGGTTAAAAATATTCAGACCTACGCCACCGGAGGTGCCGTTAAATTGTGGCCAAGACGAAGGCGACGCATTCAAATAACTGCCGGATTGGAGGACATTGGATGCCCCTGTGCCGGCTCCCGCTGCATTGAGGACCGCTGGCGTGAGGCTAGACGCAAAATGCTGGTACTGGGCATCGGTAAGTATCCATTGGTTCATTGATACCGGGCCGCTGGTACCGTTGACGTTTTGTACTTCAAACAGCACGAGATAGGTCCCGGTATTTGTTAATGATGTTCCTGAGTCGGATACGATATTTGAGCCCTCCAGCCCCTGGCCGCTATTTACGTATTGGCCGGCATAACCGTTGTTGCCGCGCCTGGCTGGTGCCGATTCGACTTGTAGCGTCGAACTGTTCCAAGGGGTTGTTTCTTCACCGCCAATAAGCATTGACATGGATGGATCATTCTGCAGATCCTGAGGTTCAAATAAATATCCACCGTAGAGCGTGCCCCCAGCCGGAACCGTCGTACTGGGCGCGATTTGAACCACCATATCGGTCGGCGTGTTGCTAGCATCGGGATTATAAACGGTGATCGACCCATCTCCGACGGATTCCTGAAGGCCGTTGAAAGCCAGCCCCGTTGTGTGATAATGGACATGGCCAGCAGTCGAGCCTTGCACGCCATTCTCGGTCAAAATATACGAGCCTGTGAGACCGACGGCATTAGCGGTGGTACCGTCGAACTCGGAACCATCTGCAAGCGAGGGATAATTGAACGGCTCGTAGACCAACAGGCCAGCTCGAGCGACCGAAGAAGAGGTCGCCAAGCCCGCGACCACGAGCGTCGCAGTCGCCAGTAAGAAAACATGAGAAACTGCTAAACCCTTGGAAAACATAAACGACTCCTTCCGCTCCATATTGGAGCTGTGTGAACTGTCCATTGGCCGAATGGCCGACGGTTTGCCGCAACCATCTGCGGCGGATGTAACGATACTGAATTTTGTGCTCATACTATATTTCCTTATATAAGCAACCGCTTTGCTCTTCCACTTCATGCCAACCAGACCGGTTGGCAAATCTGAAGTTGAGAGCTCCTTGCAAAAGTCAAGTCGGCCCACCTTGGCCAACTCACCAGAAAAATCTTTCCGCCCTGTACCCCCTTTCTCTGATACCCGGTAACCGTTCACGAACTTTCGACCCGTGAACGGTTACGGCCGTGCCGACGTTATCGCGGTCTTGAGAACACTATGGAATGACCGCAATCATGTTTACTATTATAACATTTAAAAAGTTCCTGTCAAACACATTACAATTCGACCATTAAGTACATCCACAACATCCTCTCCTTCCGAACCGAGGAAGACACATTGAATAACCTCCGCCAAACCGGGCGGACACGGATCAGCCGCAACACGCGGCCGACATTGGAAAAACAGATACCGACGGCCAAACAGGGTGGAAAGCCCACACTGCCATAAGATTGGCCGCAATTTCCGAAACAACCGGATGCACCACCGAGGCAACCGAGAAAAGCGGACAACTTCGCCTTGCCTCGCTGCGCGGCTTGATTACCTGAAGCGTATGACGCGTCAACGTCTTGGCACCAGCGGAAACACCACAACCGGCTGGCGGGATAAACTCGCCAATTCTCCTGTGATCCGAAAAGCTAATTCCGGAATCAACGAAGGCCACATTATCGTCCGACCGTGCCATACACAAATCCTTCTGCCTTGGATCGAATAATGAAAATCATCCAAGAACTATTAATAATATAAACTGGGTCTGCAAGGAAGTCAAGAGCGCGACAAGTAAAATCGTCCGGCAAATGATGTAATATTCATAAAACGGAATAAATATGCCATTAGCATTCAAAAAACGCCACTATTATAGGACTATAGTCTTAAATTTTTTTCTAAAAAATAATTGAAGTTTCTTGGTGCGTACCATAAATAATACCTTTTTTCAGCCCACAACACCTGCGGAAACAACTTTGAGACCGCGTAAAGGAGGGATTGCCGTGGCGAAAGGGTTACTAATCGTCACATATATACAATAATGATATATACATACTTTCATATCATGCTCTGTTTGTTCAGGGGTGATACGTTGTGACGGGTGTGGCAATTTTTCCGGGCACCGCTGGGAGCGCGGGTGTCCTCACCCGCTTTTAT
>JBMFGW010000087.1:0-16590 GCA_049977145.1 Phycisphaerae bacterium | reverse complement strand
CATCGTGGCGTTCATGTGGCCACGAGAAAGAAACTGCCGCCAAGACGCAAAACTCGTTGATTTTACAGCGCATTATTGCACTGCAACCCAGCGAGTTTTGCTGGAACATCCGTTTTATGAATATTCAATCATTTGTTGGATGATTTTACTTGTCGTGCTCTTGACTTCCTTGCGAACCTGGTTTATATTGTTGTTAGTCCTTGGATGATTCTCATTGTTCGATCCAAGACAAAAAATTGGGATGAAGGTTAATAAAATGGGTTCAGATGAAATTATATTAATAGATACTTAGACGCGTTGTGCCTTTGGTAGGCCGAAAGGTCGTGAACGGTTACGAAAAGGAGATACTTTATGATTCGTCGCGGTTTTACGATAATTGAACTTCTGGTGGTAATATCCATCATCGCCCTGTTGATCGCACTACTCCTGCCGGCGCTGGCCATGGCCAGACAGCAAGGGTTAAGTGTTGCCTGTCTATCCAATCTGCGATCCCAGGGCCAGATGCTCTTTGAATATGGAACTACCTACGAAGATGCCGTTCCCTGGGGTTGGGATTTTGGCGGAACCAATGACGATTACGGCACCAACTCGTGGAACACACTATTGTTTTGTAACAATCAAGGAATAAGTGCCACGTCATTGTCAGACGTATGGTTTGGGCAACCCTCGACCATCAACAAAGTGCAGTATGAAGATTTTATGGTGAAGTTCCGTGGCATATTTGTCTGCCCTGGTTCACTATTGCCCCTGCCACCAGTGGATAACACGATTTATAATGCCACCACCAACATGCCTCCCGCATACAATACCACCTACTGCGCCAACCCAAACTTCTTTTATATGCTGTGCCCCCCCGGGGGAAGTAATCCGGTGCAAACCCAAACTTTCCAACTCTCTAATGTGCAAAATCCCGGCCAGAAACTGGCTATTGGTGATGCCAACCAAAATTGGGAACCGGGAAATTCCCCACGTCTACCCACCTTTGATTATGAACAGAATTTCGGATTCTTTAATAATCTGCCACCCAATTATCTTATACCGGCACAGGGTTTTAACGCTGGTATGGGTTTTAATTACGATAATCCGACGGCGAACAATTATTGGGGTACTGGGCTGCGATATCGGCATGGCGCAACGAACCCCGCTGCCGGCTGGGCCAACGCGGTGTTCTTTGATGGCCATGCGGCCACGATCCCAATCAACCAGAATGTTCCAGGGGCGGCTGCAACTGCGCCGGGAGCGACGGGTACCGTTGGATTGAGGGTAATGAATCTGACTAATCCGATCTTGCCGGCGAGCATTTATCAATACTAAGCGTTCGTGCCAGATCACGTTTAGAGTTTATGTTCAGCCGTGTGGCGGAAACCTGCGGCTTTTTTGCATACACAGTTCTCCCCAGCGTGACTACGCCGCAACCACAAGGAAAGTCTCCGATAAGACCCCTTCGTGAACGGTTACACTTTATCTCAAAGCGATGACGCCGCCGTGGGAATGGGTGTTGCATCCGCCACCGCCAGCACGATGGCGTTAATGGAGGCGGGGCGCATGGCGGCCGGGACATTCCGCAGGGCCGATGCGGCGGCGTGCAGGGTTGCGCCGGTGGTACAAACATCATCAATCAGCCAAAGGTGTAATCCGGATACATTCACACCTTTACGCAGTTGAAACGCCCCCCGCACGTTATTGGCGCGTGCCGTGGCGCTGGTCATGGAGGTTTGCGCGCCTGTGGAACGTGGCCGCCGCAAAAGTTCATCACATGGCGCATCTACAATTCTTCCCAGTTCCGACCCCAATTCAAAAGATTGATTGAAACCGCGCCACCATTGCCGAAACCAGTGCAACGGCACCGGTACAAGCTGATCCACCGGTCCCGCTTCCGCCTGCCGCAATGCTTCGGCCATCCAGGGGGCCAATATCTGGGCCAAGGCCCAGTGCCGCGCAAATTTCAAGCTGTGAATCAGGCGGCTTAACGGCTCGTGGAGCGGACCGACGCGGATAATGCGGTCAAGGCCTAAATTGCGATGCGCGCAATGTTGACAACTTCCTCCGGCGGCGAAAGGTCCCAGCGTGCCGCCGCAGCGTTGGCAATAGGGCCATAGCAAATACGCACGCAATTGCGCGCGGACGTATGGGGCCAATCCTTGATCCGTCTTGGCAATGGGTTGGCCCGACACCCAGCACGTTGTCGGGAAAAGGGCCGCCAGAGGTTGCAACGTCCGCTGATCAGAGTCGCGCGGGGTACCAGGCTTTTTATTCATGGCCGTAATTCTCCCGGCAGTTACCATAACCTACATCATATATGGTAGCTGCAGATCATGGAAAATAAGTGAAAATCTCAACATCGCGTTCATGCAGTTTCCGCGGCGCACTACTCCAGCACCACAACGCCTTGCGACCAATGCAGCTCCGCCGCAAATGCGTGGGGTAAGTGGCAATTTTTCCGGGCAGCGCCGAAACAGCGCTGAATCAGTGGTAAAATAGCAGCGTTTGGTCCTGACGGGCCGGGGTGCTTTGATGGTGTATCCCACCGCCGGAAAAGCCAGCGGCTGTGTGAAGTTCCGCGCACGACCACATGGCCCGGAAATATTGCCACGCCCAATGCGTAATACCGCCGCACTTGGCAACTGCCACCCGTTATCGGTAGCATGTAATCGGATATAATTTATATCTTCGTAACCTGAACCGCAGGAGTTGACATGTTGGATCCGGAATTGCTTGAAATTTTGGTCTGCCCCTTAACTAGAAGTCGTCTTCGGCAAGAAGGTGACTTTCTGGTTGGCGAAGTGGGCGGCCTGCGCTATCCCATCCGGGATGGGATACCCGTGCTGCTGATTGATCAGGCTCAATTACCGGAAGGTATTGCATCGCTGGAAGAATTCCGCCAGAAATTTGCAGCACACATTCCTGTATAAACACTATTTTGACATCTTGTATCAACGGCACTGACCAGCGCATTATCATGCCGGTGCTGGGAGACTCCTTAGGCCGGAGTTTTGGAGAGAAAAATACATAACCCATTTCATAATAACGATTTATATCAATTTTCAACTTCTTGGCACTGGAACAAAACCCCTCGAAAATCAAGGAAATATGCGTTTTTTACATGGGTACATATTGCCGGTAAAAAACATCCCAAAAACTCATCAAACGCAATACTATCAAGGGGTTTCTCTTCCGAAAATTAGGTTTTTAGGGCTAAACTCCGGCTTAGGCATCGCGAAGAAATAACGTGAGCAATTGTGGCGCAGGAATTTTGACCGCCGGCAAGGCGCTCGCGAGGCGCATATCCGCATGGATTCTGTAACGAGCGAGCAACGCCGCCGGCGGCCAAAAGAACCAGCCAGAATGCTCAGGTTATTGTTTCGCGATGCCTTAGTGCGACGCAATGAAGGGCACGCCCGAAAGCGTAAATGTGTACCGCGCGCTATGGTGATGTTTCAGATTTCCGCTGCCCAGGCTTTTTTCAGCCAGGCTTGGGGAATACGCGTGGTCCCCGTCGGATCAGCCAGCGTTTCATCAAATTCCGCCCCGACCCGATAGCCACCCTCCGGCAACTCGCGGCAAAACCGAATTTGGCATAATACTAACATGCCGCCACCTTCACGAAACTGCAAAGGCGCGACCACATATTCATTTCGCTGTAGATGCCGTCGGCTGAAAAGCCCCATTCCCTTCAGCGAAACATCTTCCAAATTAACACGGAAAGTAGCGCTGCGCGGTCGCTCGGGGCGAGGTAAACGCTTCAACCACATGATCTGCCGCACGGGGCGTCGTCGATGCCGTCGGCCCAGAGATTCCCCCTCTTGTTTCAAATTTTCAATAATTTGAACAATTTGCTGACGTTCGTTTTGAGATAAACTCGTTGCGCTCACTATACAGCTCCGCAGTACACGTACCAACTATATATTATCGAACTTTCCCCATAGAAAGTTTATCAATTCCACTAATTATATTTTATTGCGTAAAAATTGCAGAAAAACATCGCGCATGACCGATAATTAATGCCTTTTTAATCTGCTTCAATCTGGAATCCTTCCATGGCAGACTGGTGCTGCCGGTTAGGGGAAGATGAATCATGTTCAGCCGCAGCAGCGGTCGCCATATCCGGCGTTTCGCCATTCGCGGATGGTGCGGCCTTGTGCTGACGAAATATTTTTCCGGGGCGCGGCGATGGGCTTATGCCGACACGGGGAGCAGCTTTGCCAAGCTGATCCGCAGGCGAGCGGCGCGGGGTGGGGGTGATTTTCCATACGGCGGGATATAGGCTCGTGATTTGTTCACGCGCTACCAGACGTTGGGCGTGCCGCAGATTTAATGGGCAGAGTTGAACATGGCTGCCCATCGCCATCGGATGGCCATACGCATCGACAAAATAAATGCGTTTGAAGGTGGTCGCGAAGTTGCCATGTCCATCAAGACGGATCAAACAATCGTCCCCGTCGGCAGGAGTCTCAAGCGTGGAGAGTACAATAATGTCTCCCGGCAGATATTGCGGCGACATCGAATCCCCTACCACACGTAAAGCGAACATTCCCGATGCCAAATCAGCGCCCCGCCCCGGTTCATCCTCTGCGGATGACGGGCGTGGTGCGGGAATATATGCATCAGCAATACCCGCAGGATAATCCAGATCGGTAAATTCTGCCGGCGATCCGGCGGCGACGCGATTAATCAATGGGACCTTAACGAGATTTGGGAAAATATGTTCCGCAGGCACAACGCCGTTTTCCTCCGCCACCAAGGTTTCATCAATAGCTGAGGCGTGATTCTCGTTTTGCCGCAGCAGCTGATCCAAGTCCACTGCGCCGCTGTTGTGGCGCGGCAACCCTGTCGTTCCCATATTCGTGAAGAGTTGACGGATGGTTTTCGGAGTACGCAGCCACTCAGCACAGCCCACCAATTCCCCGGTATTAATAGCCAGTGTCTTTTCAATTCGGGACAGTATATCTTCGGATGGGGGACCGACTATACGGGCATTTTCAATATTTGATAGATAAGGCTTGCTGATCCCCGTCGCAGCGGCAAGCTGGTCCAGTGTCAGGTTCATTTTTTTTCGATATTTGCGAATATACTCTCCAAAATTTGCAAGCGTTTGGATTCCAGCAGTCCGAATATTGGCATTATTTACAAGTTCAGATTCAGTTAATTTCATATATTTTATCCTATCAGTATGTATGTTACACAACTAACATACCATATTATGTAATCCAATGCAAGAGCAACCGCAACAGTCCCGGACCATCCGAATTGGGGAAGTTATTCCGGCCCGGTTCCCAACGTCCCGAAACGCCGCAACCCGGCCTGCCGGTATCGCATGCCGATGCAGGCAAGATGCCCTGCGGTAAGTGGCCCACGGTATCAATTTGTTGCGTTGGAAGGCAAACGGAGTATAAACGCTTACGCCATCTGGCGGGATTTGATGGCAAGGTAAGTGTTGATTGTACGGAGGCTTAATGTATCGGCATCGGATTCAATTAAATTGGCTCCGGCCATGGCGAGCTTGCGTTTTCGGCTGTCACGCTCGGTGGCCAGTTTGCGGGCGGCCAGGGATTGAAACAAGCGATCCTGTGTTGCTGTAGGTCCCGCGGCGATGCGATCGAGCAATGGGTCCCGCAGCGATACCACGGTTAATAAATGCCGATGCCGCAGCAGCACGGCGGCTTCCCACAAATTCTCGGCCAATTGCGGATCGTTCAAATCGGTGAACAGAAAAATCATGCAACGTTTGTTCTGCCGAACCCGGATGGCCGATGCCAGTGCGGCATAAGAGGGATACACCGGTTCAGGCTTGCAATCAGTCAACGCGTCAATGACATGCCGCATGGCGGAAGTGGAGCCGGAGGGTTTGATAAAGGCGCTGACCGTATCGCGGAATACCACCGCGCCAATATGATCATTCTGGCGAATGACCACATGCCCCAGCATAATCGCCGCATCAATGGCACAATCCAGCATAGTGCGCGTACCCATGGGATTGGCCATCATGCGGCCGGCATCCAGGCACAGAAGCACATCCTGTCGGCGTTCCACCTGAAACACAGTGGTAATTAACCGCTGATGATGGGCGGAACTTTTCCAGTTGATGTCACGGAAATCATCATCAGGCAGATAATCCCGCAGTTGTTCAAATTCACGGCCACTGCCCAACATACGCCTCCGATGCAGTCCCATCATCCCCAGCGTGTGATGTTGCCGCAAAATTTCAAACCGGCGAATACCGCGCAGATCGGGATAAATGCGAATCGGTGGCGGCACCGGGCCGACCGTGCGCCGCAGCGCCCATGGCAGAGCAAATCTCAAGCTGACAATGACAGGGGCCAATTCGAGCGGGCCGCGGGCAATGGGGGTAATTTCAAAGGCGACCAACACCGATTCCCGCCCGTGTACGGTTAGATTTATTTTCGGGGGCGTACCGGACAAACCCTCCGGCCAAGGGTGCTCGAGTGTGAGGATCACCGTGCGTTCGGATGAATTCTCAACGCGATACACCAGTTTCAGAGCGGCATTCATCTCGCCACGCACGGGAAATTCCGGTGTTACCCGAATGGCGGTTCTATTGAGCACCACCGCATCAAAGATAAACAACAGAACGATGACACTATCCAAACTCAATGCGATATACATAAACGCCGGGCTAAGCGCCGCGGGAAGCAGCAGCGCCGCGATGGCCGCAAAAGACCAGATTGTCGCTTTTCCCGGCACGTTCATCGCGGAACCTCAAGTGATTCCATAATCTGCCCCAGAACTTCCATTTTGCGCGTGCCAGCCACTTCCGCATCGGCGGAAAGTGTGATGCGGTGGGCCAGCACCGGCTCAACCAATCGGGCAATGTCATCCGGGGTGACAAAATCTCGCCCATGAATCAACGCCCAGGCTTTGCCGCAGGTGAGCAGCGCAATAGACGCGCGCGGCCCGCCGCCCAGCACAATGGACTCGTGCTTGCGGGTGGCGCGAACCAGCGTCATGAGATATTCCAAAATCGCCGGCTCCACGCGCACCAGAGCCAGGCTGTCCCGGGCGGAGGTAAGTTGCTCCATGGTCAGCACCGCGGTAATTCCGGATGTTTCCAGCCGATCCGGAGGATGGCCCTGATCAATGGCGTTAAGCAGTTCACGTTCCGCAACGTCATCCGGATAATCGACGGGAATTTTTATCAGGAACCGATCTTGTTGAGCCTCCGGCAAGGGGTAGGTGCCTTCAAATTCCACCGGATTTTGGGTGGCAAACACCGTGAATACCGGTGAAAGCAAATGCCGCTGACCATCAATGGTAACGTGCCGTTCACTCATGGCTTCCAGCAGAGCCGATTGTGTTTTGGCGGGGGCACGATTGATTTCATCCGCGAGCAGCAAATCGGTAAAGATCGGTCCTTCGTGGAGATGAAACGCATTGGAGCCGGGTGTAAACACGGTGGTGCCCAGAATATCCGATGGCATAAGATCAGGCGTGAACTGCACGCGCTTGGCCCGGCAGGAAAGCGTCATGGCCAGCGTGCGCACACTCAGGGTTTTGGCGGTTCCCGGCACCCCTTCCAGCAGGGCGTGGCCGCCGGCCAGAAGTGCGGTCAGCATCATATCAATGAGCGATTCCTGCCCGCGAATCACCTTTTTTATTTCCGCCCGCCCCGCGTTCAGCGCGTCGATGATTTCCCGCAGTTTGGGGGTTTGTATGTCCGCCATGGTGTATCTCCTTAGCAAGTTGCCATGATTGTGTCAGTAAATCCGCCAAAAGGCGATGTCCGGCCACTTTTCGCCGTTTGAATTCGCCCGGGCTTTCCCGCATATTCCGCTCTACGGTTTGCAATCGGACGGCTAATAAGCTCCAGGCCTGCCCGATGGCATCAGGCTGTTTTCGTATTTTTTCCGCAATCTGATCCGGACGGCAGCGCATCGCCATCGCCATACGGTGCAGGATTTCCTGTTTCACTCTCTGAAAGATCTCCGGTTCTGAAAGCGCACTTTCATATAACCGCCCCAGCATGGCGATATGTTCCATGCTGGAACGAGTCATGGTTTTAGAGGCACTGCATTTTTCAGATGGATAGCCACGACAACTCCAGGCATAGGCAATGAAAAGCAAAATCAATTCCAGCAGCGCGGGCAACAGGCCATAGCGGCGAAGAATATCCAGCGTCGTATAATTATGTCCTATGCCCAGACTCCATTGATCCAGAATGACCGGTTTATTTCCAATAATCGTGCGCAGAAACTCCAGATTACCCGCACGAGCTATGCCACCATTCAGCATCGGCCATGGGGAACCAATCAGAACCACACGACCTTTGCCCAGCGACCTTTCAATGGCCACCGGGCCGGATTTTCTTTGGGCTAAAATCCGCCAATGTTTGTCTTTTTTGGGAACCATCAGATAAGCCGGGGCCAATACTTGTATCGTGCGTCGCGGCACAGGCCAAGGAGTAGCTGCGGTGGCGTAATAATTCCAAGGTACATTGTGTATCCAGCGTTGGAGCTGGCGCGGGTTGTCCCCTTTCCGCATCACGGTGAGCCACTTGGGAAAAATGCCTGGCATCCGCATTCGATGGTGGCGGGGTTTCCGTTGATGCTCCCCGCGTTTTTTCTTCGCAAGTTTTTTCCCTTGGTGCCTGTGCTTATCAGATCGCGGAAGACCGATCAACCCGACAACATGTATTTTGAAATGATCGGTCAGGCCCGTGGGGTTTTGCGTAAAGTCGATAAGCGTATTGCCGGAGGCGATCCACCGCAGCAACTGCGGATTGTAATGTTTGCCGGTGGAATAATTTTCCAACATGCCGGATTCGTAGGGTGGTGTCACATTAATCAGCACACCGGCGGCATTATCCGGCAGAATGGGATGGGTGAGCAGTGTTACTTTATGGCCTGACGCCTGAAGAAATTGTTCCAGCGCCGCTGCACCATAGGGGTCAAACCGATAGGCACTGTAAAGCGGCATTTGCGCCGCCCCGCGCGAAGTGGTCCAGGCCACGCTGGCCAGCAGCCAGATGAACACGACAACAAAACCGATGGCCAGTGCTACCGGCATAACTTTACGCACGCGGATCCTCCCGGTGCGCCGGCGGAATGCCGGACGGATTTACAATATTCTCTTTACCGGACGGCACAATCAGGCCGCGTATCTGATCGCGCAGGGCATCGGAGCTGATGTCGGGATAAAGTTTTCGGCCATACCAGACATGATCAAATAAATCCGTCAGTGATCCAAAAAGTGCCCGCTCCGGTTTATCACCGTGAAAATCCCGCACATAATGCCAATTCGTGTGGCTGCGTCGAAATCGGATTTTTCCGGTTTCGTGCAGGCCGGCCAGCAGGGATAAATACATCGCCCGATACATGGCCCGGAAATCACCATCACTTCCGAATTGCCGCGCCGCACGCATCCAAGAATCGCTGGCCATCGCCAGAGCGTCGCCCTGTTCCATAGCCTGCTGAATTTTATCCCGGCTTAACAACCCGTCGGTAGACGCGGCTGCGGCTTTGCCAATGGCCTGCCAGCGGAAAAGCACCATCACAATTCCCGTCACCAAAGCAATGCCCAGCACCATGGCCAATATTTCCAGAAAATTGGCGAAGGAAAAACTTCCCCCCGCTTGATGCCCCGCCAAGGCTCTGTGTTTTTGCGGATGAAAGTAACGCCCCAGCCATTTCATCAACCGGTCCCACTGCTTACCGATGGAATCCCATAAAGGATTTTTCGCCTGCGTGATACGGCGATGTTGGCGCAAACGCCACTGTTGGAAGGGCGGTTGGGCCAGAATGTGTCGCAACAGCCAGCGCGAATGGGCCACGCCAGTCCGTGATCCCAACCGGGTGGGGACAGCCGCGACCTCGGCATTGCCGGGAACAACCACGGGATTTGCCGACGGGGTGGCTCTAGCCAGGACAGTGTTGGAAAACAATAATAAGGTGAGCATCGAAAGGCTTAATAATTTCATGATATTCATGTGGCCGTCTCCCGCAAAGCATTAAGGCGAAATTGAATATCCGCGCCGGTGTGGCGTGCTTGCACATGATAAAACTGAATTACTGAAATGACATGCCACAACAGATCAAATCCCATCCAGATTAACAGCACGATACCCATTTCCAGAGCGGAGCTGCGCAGCAGCAATTGCAAGCGCAAATCCGAAATACCCGCGAACGATGGGATAACCATGTCGGCTAAAATATGGAGCGTTCCAATAATACCGATATACACGACCAGCAACGTCAGCAGCACCACACACAGTTGCCGCCAGGTGCCCGCGGAGGCCAGGCCCATCAGCAGTGGTCGGCGTACATGCTTAAAAGAAGTGGTCGGGGCGTCCAACAAGCTCGGCGCAACTTGCGCACCGAGAATAATCGCGGGAAATCCCGGTACCAGCAGCAGCCAGCATCCCCAGACCGCCCCCACTGCCAGCGTCAGCCGCACGATAATCAGCGGAAACATGCGCCGCTTTAGTAAACGGGTATCCGCATTTCGGGTTACCGCCCAGCACACGCGCTGCTGGATTATCGCCAGAACGCACCATCGCCATACCATCGCCGGAAGCAGCAGCCAGCAATACGGCGTGGCATCGCCGGGCCGATGTACGGCGATGTCCGCAATAATCGGCAGCATCAACAAGGCAGTGGGAGCAACGGCCAGTACATACATCGGCAATGTCCATGCTACATGGGCGCGGATGAATTCCAATCCGGCATCCAGGGAACCGGCAAAATCGTCGTTGGATTGCAGATCAATATCTTCCCGGGGCGTTGGCATGATTTAACTCCGCAACCCCATAAAAGCGATCAAGGCTCGAAAGCCGAAGTAAATTAACAGCACCCAGATGGGACTTAACAGTGTACCGATAATCAGCCATAAGCGGTCCGGCCACCAGCGGGCTGTATTGTCGGCGTTTCGTTTTGCCTGCAGAATTCGCAAGCCCTCACGCGAATAATTCACCCCTTCGTAACGGGTGGAACATTCCTCACAGATCGCCTGCCCGGTAATAACACAAATACCAATCGCCGGGCGATCAGGGTGGTGGAGGCAGAATGTTTTTTTCAACGCCATACTGTCGGCACCCCGTGAAACGCAAGTCCGCAACTGCGGGGAATCATACCACCGGCAATTCGTTTGGCGTAGCGGAAAATGCTTTGGGTGCGGCCAATTGTCCGTACCAGAGCACTCAGGTGGCCTGATGAAAATCCAAATGCGGCGTTCATGCCATTTGTGTTGCACGCCCGAAGAGCACCGGATGTGCAATCCGGTGGTGGATCCGCGGACGGTGACAAACCACCGCATTTCCATGCGGTGCTCACGGACATATTCACTCCGCCGCGCAACAGATTACAGCGCGCCACGCCCCGGATGAGCTTACGCAGGCCATGAACTAGGCGTGTGCCGACATTGGTGAAAAAGCCGGTGGCTTCGTGTCGGCCGCGGCACGGCGTATTCTGGAGCGGACGGAGCGGTAATTACTCAAGGTGATATCTGGTGGGCCGATATTCCCGCCCTTACTGGTTCAGGCCCCGGCCATCATTCGGACAACCTCGTGACTATTTATCCAATTCACCGTGGTTTGGTTCCGTGGCCGTTACGATGGACACCGCGGGTATGGGATTTTCCGGTGGGGGAAGTTCCGTCGGGTTAGCGGCTGCCGCTGCGGTGAGAGTCAATTTTGCCTGCACTTCGTGCGTGCGGGTGGTCATATCGGCCAGCAGTCGTTGGAATTTCTCGGCGCGCATGATTCCGCTAAGGTGCACTTTGGATCCGGCGCGGCTCACGACAACGTGCCGCCGCCCCCGCTCCAATGCTATAAAAAACAGCACCGCCGTGAACGCGGCCAGCAGCAATACCACTGCCGCGAACCCCTCGGAAAAGCTGTTGTCGTGCCGCATGTTACTTAGCGTGGCCAATCCAGCAATCAGCAGCAGCAAGGTCAGGGACATCAACCCCAGCAACCGGGCGGTCGCGGGACCTACCCAATGGAGGATATAGTCGACTTGATCGAACGGAATTCTGCGGATTCGATCTTTGGTATATTGGTGCTCCAGCAGTACCAGGGCATCATCATCCATCACGGCGGTGATCCGCCGGAAAAGCGTGAAGAATGGGAATTGTTCGCGTTTGGCCATTGTTAAAAATCCTTACCCACATAACATTATGGCCGAGTATGAAACACGGTGACGCCGCCATGGAAATGGCCGAAGAAAATCATCGCCACAGCCAATGCCAGCCAAACGGCTAAAACGATCGACAGTAAAATCGCCCCGGTGACAATGCGTCCGTTCCCGACTAGATCATGGTACAGGGTATTTTCCCGCCGCATTTTCGCCATTTTGCCGCATTGAAAATACCCATACACCGCCCAGAGCGGAAAGAGAATAAAAACCACCGCATCGGCATACGGAATAAACAAGGCTACTAAAATATTATTAACCACCCGATCCGGGCGCGGCAAATATCGGTTGATAATTTCATCGGCCACCTTTTTGCCCGCGTTGCTTTCCAGATATTGCACGCTGTAGGTTTTGCCTTTGACCTCCACCGCGCACAGGGCGCAAATGAAATTGCCCGTGCCCTGGCACACCGTTACCGCTTTTTTTTGCGGATGGTAAACGCATGTGGCATCTTCACTCATGGCCAGTTCAGGGGATTGGATGACTGGTGTTACAGGATTAAATAATTCCGCGTTTACCTGCATGCGGCAAGTGTCGCACTGAAATATTCCGTTAGTCGCCGGGGTCAGAGAACCGCGGCATTGATTGCCGGGGCAGGGGAGAATCCACTGTTGCATTACCTGCCGTTGCAAAGTGCCGCTCGCGGTTACCTGGGTCATGTTATGCTCCTTTCCATCCATCCTGCAAAATCAGCGCGATATTTAAAACGGTCTGTTCATCGCTTAAAAAGTCACTGCCCTGTTCCAGGCCCAGAACCTTGCGGCAATGAGCCGCCATATCCGCGAACATGCGTTCGCGCACGGGCGTATCCAGTTGATCGCGCCGAAGCGTCAGGTCGATAATCAGATCACGTTCCGAGCGGCCAATGCGGGCAGTAATCCGTGATCGCAAAGCCGGGTCCGCGCGGAAACTGTTATGCCGCGCTTCACGGCGCACCACTGATTTTGGCAGGCCGGTTTTGCGGTCGCGCACCACGATGGTATTGGCGGCCATATCGCCAAGTCGGCGGTGATGCGGATCGATAAATGCCACCACGCCACCGAGAAACATGAGTGTCGGCAGCATATCCACCACGCGGATCAGATTGCGAATGGCGACATTGGCCATGGAAAGTCGACCGCCGGAGGCATCCATCACCCGGATATGCATTGCCCGTTTGCCGGGGGTTTGACCGGACCAAAACGCTTCAAAAAAAATAAAATAGCCCAAAAAAGTGGCAAAAACGATAAGCAGAATCAATACAATACCAAAGACACTCGGTGCGGTAGCACAAACCATCGCCGCGCCAACAATAAATGCCACCATGATGGCCGCATCAATGAGATAAGCGATAGCGCGCGTAAAAAGCCCGGCCAACTGATAGCTGAAGCAGACCTGCTCAGGCGTGGTGAGGCGATAGCGCAGCATAGAATCTACCCTTTTACAGATCCTCTTTAATGACCCGTGTGCCGCATATTCTATCATGAAGGGAGCGCTGCGTGCGCGTGTCGAAAAGCGCGAACAGGCCGTCAACGAGAACCCACACCCACGCAAGCATTATGGTAAGGCCTGCGGATATCATTGCAATCTCCGGCCACATATCTGCAAAAATGACGGCCCCGGTAGCTACCCATAGCAATCCAAAAGTTGCCAATGACCGCGCAGCCGCTCGCGCCCACGAGACCGGCGAGCCGTCAAGTTTTACAACGCGCAGCTTGCCGGCCATCTTGCCCAAAGATTTTCCCTTCCAAGCGTGGAGAACGGTGAAGTATGCAAACGAAATTACGCTCAGAGAAAGAAAAAGGGCGGTGCCTGAAATCGTCGTCGCCGCTCGGGTTTGCTCGAGTGCGTGTCTCCGGGTTCGCAGCGCTTCGTACGTGATTGCCTGCTCGATGAAGCTCCAACTGACAAAAATGAGCAACCAATCCAGACAAATGCACCAGAGCCGGTTCCACCATGTTGGCCGCGTTGGAGGCGCGGGGGTCTTAATCCCGGTTTGCAGGCGATCCAGTAGAATCTGTTTGCCTTCGGCGCTGACCAATTGGCCCTGAAAGGTGACAAGTTCATCTTCGGGGAACCATTTTTTGGTTATGCTGCATTGGGCAGTGCCCGGCTGAGGTTCCATCGAACTCGACAGAGCTGGAGAAGAATTGGGAATATTATCAGCCATGGCGGCGCTCCGATCACCGCTTAACCCAGCGGTTCGTATTTTTTCTCAAGCACGCAATTGGGAATATACATTACACCGATTACTTAGTACGGTAAAGCTGTGGCGGAAATGACGGATGTTGGCATTCTTGAAGATGTATGCTGTGTAATTGAGTTGAACCGGCCCGGTCTGGGGGATATGATTAATGCCATGGATTACAGGAATATTATTACGGTGGAACCTGACAAGCGCGGCGGCAAGCCGTGTATCCGTTCAATGCGCATTACCGTTTATGATGTCCTGGAATACTTGGCTGGTGGAATGACTGAGCACGACATAATCCATGACTTCCCGGAACTTACCACAGATGACATCCATGCGTGCCTGCAATTTGCGGCAGACCGCGAACGACGGTTATTGAGTATTCCCGCGTGAAGCTGCTGTTTGATCAAAATCTCTCCCACAGACTGGTAGCAATGCTGGCCGATATATATCCTGGGTCAGAACACGTTAAGATCCTGGATATGCACCGAGAGCCTGACGCGGTTATCTGGAAATTCGCGAAAGAAAATGATTTTGTTATTGTCTCAAAAGATAACGACTTCCACCAACGAAGTTTTCTCTGCGGCTGGCCTCCAAAGGTGGTATGGCTTCGTTTGGGGTAACTGCTCAACACTGGAAATTGAGGAGTCTCTGCGATCCCACTTGGCAGATTTGAAGGCTTTTGAAATCGACCAGCAGGCGGCATTCCTGTCGCTGGGTTAAGAGATACCTGCGTTAGCCATTCTCCCGTATCACCCGCGTCCCGCAGATTCGATCATGGAGCGTGCGCTGCATTCGCGTGTCCACGAGCGCGAGGATGCAGTCTACCAATCCCCATGTGCCGCCGAGGAAAACCCCCACAGAAATAATGGCCACATTTTTTGTAACTACTCCGGCAACCAGCGCCAGCACAGTCAACACGTTGCCGAACGTGTATGCCAAGGCGCGTGCAAATGCCTTAGGCTTGGAAATCGGGGTGCCGTCCATATTGATGACGCGCAGATTGCCGACCATTTTGCCCAAAGATTGGCCCTTCCAACCATGGAGCAAGCCGAAGTACAGGATGGCAACCGCCAACGCGATCAACGACACCATAAGCCTGCGGGACATCACGCTTGGATCGGTCTGGGGAGTAAACATGCTAATACCAAACAGGTAATTCAAGACCAATCCGAATATCCCCAGCAGGATACCATCGATAAAGAAAATACACCCGATCCGCCGCCATACACCGGGGCGCACAAATTCATTAGGTGCCTCAGCCCCGGTTTGCAGACGATCCAGCAGAATCTGTTTGCCTTCGGCGCTGACCAGTTGGCCTTGGAACGTCACAAGTTCATCTTCGGGAAACCATTTTTTGGTAACGCTGCATTGGGCCATGCCCGGTGCGGGGCCTGCGGATCCCGACGGTGATGCGGGCGTGGGTGATTCAGCGTAAGGATTTTCAGCCATTGTCAGTTCTCCAACGGATGTTTGTAAGCCCTTCCACGGAGCGGCAAAGCGATTATTTTATCTTATAGCCCCCTCGCCGCCGTGCGTCAATAAAAAAAGTAACTGAATTAACGAATGCCTGTGACAACTTCTGCAAGGCCTCTGGAGTACAAATCCTTAGGAGCGAGCCTAAAATAACTTCCCCAACCCGGATCGCCGCATCCTTTGCAGGCAAATAGTAGTAGGCATCCCGACGCATCGGGATGCCGTCCCGCATAGCGCGGTGGTACAACTCAAGCGCGGAGCCTGTATCCCAATACATTCTCCGCCTGCGTGGTCCCCAACGCCTGTCCCAACTGCGCTATACGCTTCTTGTAACCCCGTATCCGATCTTGTTCGTCTGGCTTTTCCACCCGTACCACCTTCGCCTGTAAATGATTCTTACCGTAGTTTTTTATCCATTTCTGCACGGTCGTGGTACCGGTAATCCCGTGGTGCAACCGCGCCTGGTTAATCGAATCGAACCGACCACTTTCCAACTCGTCAACCACCTGCCTTTTGAAGCATTCACTATACCGCTTTATTACCCGTACACGCATACCAAAACTCCTGATATTCCATTGCCACAAGTGACAACCTATATCAGGACGTGACATTTTACCCATTATTCATCATTTCATTGAAGCGCAGCGCATTATCTCCCCCGCTCGCCCCTACAGCATTCTGTGGAAAATGAAACCAGCCAATCTCCAACCCCCGCGCCCGCCGCCACCGAGGCCCAGGTCAACGGCCTCGCCTCCGTCGGCGCAACCCCCCAGGAAATCAGCGATTACCTCGGCCTGCCCC
>JBMFGW010000086.1:0-16649 GCA_049977145.1 Phycisphaerae bacterium | reverse complement strand
TGCTGCAATTTATCTGCCGCGAGGGTTATGAGCACCATGTTGCGGCCACCAAAGCGGTCGTGGCGGCGGGCATTGAAGATGCGTTAAGTAATTATATGAAATGGGATGTCTATCGGCATGAGTAATGATGGTCAACTCGCCGATCCCCAATCGCGGGCATGGCGTTGGCGATACTGCGTGGGCGTGGTGCCCACTTCCCGGTGAAACCACTCGCTGAAACGCCGTGGGGATGAAAATCCGGCCTCGGTGGTGATCTGTGCCATGGCCATCCGCGAATCCGCTAACAGCCGCTTCACCAATTCCATTTGTGTGCGGTGTATTTCCTCGCCCGGACCGCGCCCCAGTGCCGCAAAAAAGTGCCGCTGCAGCGTCGGCTTGGATATCTCCAGCCGGTGCGCCAGGCCTTTCGGGCCGATACCGTTCTTAAGTTGCTGCTTGATGATAACTAACGCTTCCCTGACTATGGAGTCTTGGACTGCCAGCAGATCGGTGGAACGCCGGGTTATAACCCGATCCGGTACCAGCAGTATCGAATTTGAGGGCAGTGGTTGCTTTTGTATCAAGCTTTGCAACATGGCCATGGCGTTGAATCCGATTTCATTGGTCCGTAATGGAATGCTGGAAATTTCCGGTTCCCTTATGTGAACATATTAATCGTCATCATCGGCCCCCAGAACGGCGACATCCTCGGGTACCCTCAGGCCCATCTCGACACAGGCCTCAATGAGATACGCGGCCAGAAAATCGTTGCCGGCAAAAATCGCCGTCGGCTTTTCGAGGTCGCGCAGCCATCGCGCCGCCGTGTCGGGCGTTTTCCCTTCGCGGTCTTCAGTATCCATCCCCTGCTTGTCAAAACGCTTGACGGTCAGGCCCAGTTCCCGCGCCCGCGATTCAAAGCCCTGCCAGCGCAGATCGGCCCAGTGATATTTCTTCAGGCCATAGAAGACAAGATGGCGAAACCCCCGATTAAAAAAATAATCGACTGCCAGGCGGCCCGTCGCCGGGTCATCTGTGAGTACGCGCGGCAACACATTTTCAAAAATGTGCTGGCCGGACGCATCCACCGCCGGCACACCGCTTTCGACCACCCAACGAGGCAAGTGGGATTCCAGCGGGCATGATCCGACAATCACCCCGTGAAACCCGGACTTCAGCAGGCCCCGTATATCGGCGATGTTGAGCGAATCAAGAAAGAACACCCGTAGGTGCGGATGCGCGATCGTATAGGCGACCACGCCCTTGAGAACATAGCGGTTATACGCGGCCGCCAGATTACCTAAAAACATAATTCGCTTCATGTCGATCATAACAAACTCCAGAGCTCCGGGAATTCCGCAAGAAAGCAGCTTTTACCACTTGGAACGCCATGCTGACAAGCGGGATGGCGCGATATGGGGCAATTTTGATTCTAAAACGGAAGTCATCTTTCCAATTTTGACTCTTGCGGAGCCTGTAGATACGGTCTATGCTTGAATTAGTAACAATTAGTTTGGAAATGTTTCCGGATAGTTGTTCAGAACAATTTGGCGTTTTTGTCCATGGACGAAGTAGGGAATCCCAGCGCCGAGAGGATGATCGTGATGGTATGGTTGAGAACAATTAAGAATTCTGATCGGCCTGCGTCTGACTGTAGGCTGGGGAGGGAGGTAACTGGGATAGCAAAATGAGTTGCATGGAGTCGCCCGTATGGGCTGGCTCCGCAGTAAGTACTCAATGTCCACAGCTACGTTGGTGTGTGGACCCGTAACCCGCCCGGTTCGGCGGGTAGTTCAAGGCAGTTCTCAAGCGGAACGCCTTAATACTACAGTGTGACTTCGGCTTTTAAGGTCCAAAAACGCCCTTCCGAATTCTGCTTGTCCGCGATTAACGCAGAGGGCGATTAGGAAGTCGCGCTGTAGTATTAAGGAGATTCAAATGAATACCAAAGGTTTATCAATTTTTCATGATTCCCACATTGCTGCTCTGGCAGCTAGGGCGGCTATCGGGGCATTGGCGGCGTTTGCGGGGTTGGCAGCTGGTTCGGCTGCGGCTGCAACCTCAACAACAACCATCTATCAGGACAATTTCACTGGCAGTGCGACGTTGGGCACGCTCAACGGCGCGGCGCCGACCATAGACAATGGTAACAGCGCCACTTGGACCGCTGCCAGCGCCTTTGCCGATAGCGGCTATACCAGCGATGGCGGGAGTGCACGCCAAAACGCTTATCTGGCCTTTACACCGGTTTCCGGTCAAATCTATACGCTTACCGCAGGGTTGGATGTGACGGGAACTGGAATTTCCGGTACGCCGGCTTCCTCGGGCAACTACTGGGCGGCTTTAGGTTTTATGACCGACCAATCAACCACTGGCGGCTGGGACGGCAGTGGCGCCAGTCCGTGGGTGCTTAGCGGTTATCAGGGTGCCAACGATTTAGTCGCCACCGGCCCGGGATTGGGTGGTGCGCAAGCTTTCAACCCCGGTGTTACCAGCGGCGTAAACACCTATTCGATCGTACTGAACACAAGTTCCCCTGCGTACTCGTACCAGACCTACCTGACCAATTCCGCTCACACCAATCTGGAGGTTGGATCAGGTACATTCGGGACCAATCCAGCCATCACGGCGGTGGGATTGCAAAATGGCCTGGGTATTGCGCGTGTGTCCAATTTCTCGCTAACCGATACCAACACGGCCTCCGGTCTGATCAATGCGACCGTTGACTATTCCGCTGCGGGAGCGGTAATTCCGCAGTCATTTCTCGGATTATCTGTAGAGTATGGTCTGGGTTCTTCCGGATCGGTGGGAGCGCTTTTTGGCTCGCCATCACTTTCCGCCACATCCAATTTGATCAATCGACTGGCTTTGTTGCAGGAGGGGGCTTTATCTTTGCGTATTGGTGGAAATTCTGAGGATACCGTGCAATGGAGCAACGCGACAGCGGCGGATTCCAGTTATATGGCTCAGACGGCGCAGGACCTGGCGAACGTAGCCAAGACCACCAATGGCAAACTCATTGTCGGGTTAAATCTAAAAACCGGTACACCGGCCATGGATGAACTGTGGATCAACGAGGCGCTGAATGTTATCGGTGCCAAGAATATCCAGGCGTGGGAACTGGGTAACGAACCGGATGAATATGAGCCGAGTTACGCATCATATTTAAGCCAATGGCAGAATTTTGTTAAGGCTCTCAATACGGCTGTACCGCAAACAACTGAGATGATGGCGGGTCCGGCTTTTGCATCGCCTTTTGTGCCTGACGCACCGGGATTTGTCCAATCAGAGCACAGTAATTTGTCGGTGGTAACCATCCATGATTATCCGCTGTTTTCCCAAAACAATCCCACTATTTCCGACCTGCTAAGCAATGCCACGGTAAACTCTGAGGTCAGTCATATCCAGCCCACCGTTACGGCCAGTGCCGCGTATGGCATCCCGATGCGTGTTGGCGAATTTAATTCCGTTGCTGGCGGTGGGCTGGCCGGAGTGAGTAATACTTTTGCCGATACACTGTGGGCCTTGGATTCGTTGTTTGCTGTGGCTTCCACCGGAGTATCCGGCGTGAACTTCCATATGGCCAGTTCGCTGTATGCCGCTTTTTATAGCACACCCAACACCGCACCAGGCGACACCGTACAGCCATTATATTACGCCATGTGGATGTTTGCCCAGGCCGCCCCGGCTGGATCACAAATTATCCCGATCAGTTTTAGTTCCAGTGCCAACGTGAAAATCTGGATGACACGCGATGGGAATGTGGATCACATTGTCATTATTAATAAAGATTTAACGCAGAATGTCGTCGTGCAGTTTCGGTTGCCCACCACGGCCATTGGATCGCTGGAACTGCTTACTGCGCCGTCGGCCACGAGTACTAACGGCATTACCCTTGGCGGAATGACCTTTGATGGCACCACTAACGGAATGCCCATTGGCACACCGAACCTTATGTCCGTTATAGGAGACAACGGGCTATACACCATCAACTCGAATTCGATCAGTGCGGAAATGCTGACAATAGCTGTTCCGGATGTATCGCCCCTGGCGTTACTGGCCGCAGGCGCTGCCGGAATGCTGTTGTTGCAAAGGCGGCGCTCAAATGGCCGTGGATCACGGACCAATGGTAATCAAGAAGCGGGTAGGGCGTGAGTGCCATACACTTGCGACCGTGGGTCGCACGAGATAATCTGTATTTTAGAGGATTTATTATGCGTATGAGTTCAGAACAAATGGCCAAAAAAACGGTGGCGGCGTTGATGGTCTTAAGTATCAGTGGAGCGGCTTCGGCGGCTTGGGCCAATCCTGCGGTGGATATTCAGTTTGGAGGGCCTGCCGCCCCTTTCAGCGGAAACCCCGGTGCCTACACGGGTGATGGCGTGACCGCACCAATCTGGAATGCGGTTGTGCCGCTGAATTGGATCAACGACGGAGTTACTAATAATCTGGTGGATTCTGCTGGCACGGCGACGAGTATCGGTGTTACCGCGGCCTACAGCGGTTATTTTCCTGATAGCGCCGCATCGCTTCTCGACCAATATGTTTATGCAAATTCAGGTTCCGGCAACTCAGTGCCGGGTTCGGGAACGGTGGATATTTATGGCCTGACTCCCAATGCCTCCTATCAACTTTACCTCTACAGCCAAAATAGCTATCACAATAATTCACGCACGACTTTTTCCATTACTCCGGATGTCTCGACTCCCTGGTTTGTCAGTGACAGCGGATCACCGGCTCTCGGCAGCAATGCGTACACGGTTAATTCATTAAATTCCTCATCCAATGCCTTCGTGGAAAATGCCAATTATGTTATCTTTAACGCTACTGCCGATAGCGCGGGCACGATTTGGATCAACTACGCCGCGTCCGCCCTTACTTCAACGAGCTATGCGCCTCAGGCTATTTTCAACGGCCTGCAGCTAATTTCCATGCCACAAGCCGGCAGTCCGGAGCTGACGAGTACGGTTCCCGAGCCAGCCGCGATGGCGCTGCTGGCTTGTGGGGCGTGCGGCGTGTTGCTGTTGAAGCGAAAGCAGATGTTCAGGAGAAAGGCTTGGTCATCCTGAAAATCACTGGCATTAGGTTCAATTGAAGCAGTATGCTTTCGTGCATAACCCAAGTTTTACCTGATTGCCACATGAAAGAAATGTTATAGTGAAAAATCCAAAACTGGATCGGCCTTCGGCTATGCGATTGAGCAGGCGAAAAATTCTTTCGCTGGCGGGTGCCTCCATGGTTCCCTTATTGGGGCACCGCCATGCGGTCACCTTTCTACCTACGCCATCCAGTGGCGCGATGCCACCGTCACCGGAATTTATCAATACTGATGCATTGCCAGTGCGTTGTTTTTATGATCATGGCGTGGTCATTTTAGAAAATGGATTTATTCACATCGGATTCGATCCGAAGCGTGCCGCGATTACAACGCTTAAGGCCGACTTTTTTGGAAAAGGCCACTATCAGAATAATCTTCTGGGCAGGGATGGTATTCGAATGGAGGGGGTTGCGATTGATGGCCAGATTATTGCGCCACGGATTGAAACAATCCAGCACATTGCGGCGGTGGAGAAAGTAGCGCGCGTAGAGATCAGCCTGCCGACTATAGGCATCGCTTTTAATGCCGCAGGAACCGCAACGGTAAGATCGCAATGGACCCTTTCGCTGCAACCATCGGCGCGCTGGTTTGATTTGCACCTGGATTCACATCTTGCCGATGCGACGCTTCCAGGGCTGGTTCGTTTGCGGTGTGGTTGCAATCAGTGGTTCTTTAATGCGATTTATGATCGTGGCAATGTGCAGCGCGTGCAGAGCCTGTCCGAAATGTTCTGCTCAAAGAGTCATTTGCATGTATTTTACACCATGGATTGCGAAAATGGATCCATATCTATTGTGCCGAATTATCCCAGTGCAGTGGGAGAAAACAATATTTTTTCCGGTACGGTATCCCAATGGGGCGGTAGCGAGTGCGGATTGGATCAGGTACTTTGGGGCAAGTCGAAAGTGCTCAATACGTGGGTGCCGCTCAAGGACATTGCTCCCGAAAAGTCACACCATCAAGCGGTTCGAAGTATCGCCACATCCTTGCGAATTTATGCTTCTGACCAAGCCTTTCCAGTGCATACGCTGCTGCCGGAAACCAAGATGGAATTTAATGACCTGGCGGCATTTTATACCACAGCTTATGGCAGTTCAGCCGGTGTAATGGGTTCCTACGCCATTGCCGGTTCGGCATATCCCAATCTGGCCACACCGCAGCGCCCCTATGGCGACGGAAACAGTTTTTTCGATCCGGACGCCTGGGAAACGGTGGCAACTCTAAGTTACTCGGGGGATCCACTTCTCGCACGCATGGCGCGAGAAGTGGTGGAGCGTAGCGGCAAATATATGAACGCGGCAGGACAGATTCCCCACAACTTTAACGGGGCCAAGCCGACCGATATTGCCATATCCGGAGCCACGCAGTCGGGTCCGAATGTGTTCTGGTCCATGGCGTGTATTGATTACGCTCTGGGAACGGGTGATGAATCTTGGCTGCGCGCGAATTATCCGTTAATAAAGAAAGCGGTGGATTGGCTATTACGACGTTACAATTCCAAAGAACAGCTCGTTAAATTCACCGGATCGCTGTTTATTGATGTGTTTATCCGTTACGGCTATACGCTTGATACCAACATGGCGGCAGTGGGGCTTCTGGCGCAGATGGCTCCGGTTGCGGAATTTTGCGGTGATCGGGCCGGGGCGCAGCGTTTCAGGCGACTTCAAAAAGCCATTGCCGAGGGTATTCGGAAGCATCTTTGGAATGGAACCGATCATTTTGTCACGCAACGTAATACCAATGGAACGGTTCGTGATTTTGTGGATTACGACGGCAACTTTGGCGCGCTGGCTTTTGGGGTCGTGGAAGATGCACAATGGTGTGCCAATATGTTTTATCGCCTGGATGGTGGTCCACACACGCATCCCGGCGGACGTGGCACATGGGTAGCCGAAAAATACTACGGCCCGAAGGATTGCTATCATGGCAATACCGGCGACTCCGCTACGGCGATGGGGCGCATTTGGTGGCTGGATATGAAAGCTCGTTATCGCTATCCCAATGCCGCCAACTTGGAGATATTTAACTGGACATACGAGAATATTCGAGGTGATCTGCTGGCCAATACCTGGCTGACAGAGCGTTACAACGTGCGCGGCCAGCGGATTCGCACCCCTTATTATCATGAATATCCTGAAATAGTGTGTATGGTCATGCGTACGATGCGCTATGGCATTGATGTGCAAATGGATCGCGTGGTGATCCGACCTGTTCAGCCCCATGCATTCGATTTTCAGGTAGGACAATTGCGTGTGAGCTATAGCCGCGACCGCGTGGTTGTGCGGGTCCCGGGGCACCGTAGCATTCGGTATCAGATATTTCATTTAACGCCACATGCGGGCTATCGCGTATCCAGTGGCGCGTCGATCAAGGCGGATGCCGTTGGGCTCATTGAGTTCAACGGAAATGCCGGAATTACATATATCATACAGAAAATAGAATAGAGGAATCGTATATCTTGAAATTCAGCGAGGACGCGCTTGACGGAATTCAGCCGCAAGCAACGAGTGGTACAAGGCCTGTTCATGGTAGGGCCGCGCTGAGGTTGAGCATATACAAGTCAAGTATGTCTGCTGTCCCTGCGAGCAATCCGTCGCCGGGTCATCCGTGAGCACGCGCGGCAACACATTTTCAAAAATGTGCTGGCCGGACGCATCCACCGCCGGCACACCGCTTTCGACCACCCAGCGCGGCAAGTGGGATTCTTACCTAACTTCCCGTTAGTTTTTAAAAAAGTCTGAAAAAGCGTGGTTTTCGGTTAAAAAGTAGCAAGTACTATTGTGGTGCATATTTTATATAGTATGCTTGTAATGCAATTTATAATAGTGTATTATGTAGCCTGTATGTTTATGCAAAAGACAATCTGTAAACGCGGCAAGGCTACCTACTTCACGTATCAGGTGCGTGAATCCTTCCGTACTACCCCCAAAGGAACACGCGTACGCACGGTTTGTAATGTCACCAAGTTGTCACCTCATATACGCAAATTTATTGCCCAATGGCGGCTAAAAGGCCTGACCGTCGAAGTACATCATTTGCTCCGGCAATTACAGACCATCCGGCTGGGGCGTCTGGAGGTGAACGGTCAAAGTCTGAAAACCAAGGTAACCCGCATTCCTAACGAACTCAATGCCGTTCTCAGTGAACTGGGGTTACTGGAACTCTTTACCCAGCCGCCGGCTTGGGCACCGGGTTGAATGTAGCAAGTGCATTACGCCGGAAAGGCCGTAAATCAACGCTTTTTGCTCATGACAAGGGGAAGTTAGGCTAGGCTGCCGCGCGAGTTGGCGGCACTGCTGGCCTACTTCCCTCTTTTGCTACGGTCACTTTGTCCTTACCAGTGTCAGCAGGGCGTTACCGCCGGTGGCGGATTTTACGGCGCTGTATTGGGGAAATACGATATACACACGACGATTGGGGTGATCAAAGCCGGCGGCGAACAGGGCCGCTTGAATTTCAGAGAGGCGCTTTCGGGCAATGGTGATCATGGTGCCGCGGGTGCGCCGGGCGGATTGTCGGGCAGCCCCGGGAGCGAGCATATCGGCAAGATAATTAAGAGCCACCTGTGTTCGGGCGATTTTGGAATCCAACTCAGCGAGGCGGGCGGTTCCCGCGTTAATGGCGGCACGGGAAAGTCGGATTGCCAAGTCGCCGCGCAGTGCGCCAACCTGCTGCCGTCGCTGCAGCAGAAGGCGGTTTTGTCGATTTTTCAGCGCGGCGATCATTTGCAGGCATTCATTGCGACTGGGGTTGGCACGAAGTGCGGCGATGGCGACATCGGCAGTGGAAATTGTCTGCCGGACAATAACCTGCAGTGAATCATGCCGCCTCAGGCGTCTGCCCAATGCCCGTAGCATGCTCCAATCCTGCAAGGTTAAAGCGGTGGAACCGGGGGAGAACGCAAGTTTAACGGGTGGCTCTTTCACCGCTTTTAATTTGCCGGAGCCAAATAGTCCGGCCAGGCCGTTGGCAAGCTTCAGTGGTGAACTGGCAATGCCCAGCGCGACCACCTGCGCCATATTGCCAAATACTTGTCCGGTAACGGCGGAACGTGAAAACGCATCGCCATTGATGGGCACGGAAATTGGAATGGTAATAGAGCCATCGGGGGCTTGAATGGCGGCGATAGCAACATTCAGCGGAGCCGGCAGATTAAGCAGTTTTGCCAGCGGGCCGTGGGCCGGCTCGGAAATATTAAGATTGGAAAACACGAGCTTGGTGTGTAAATCTACGTGATTGTTGGCGTGGAAGCGCAGGTCGCTGGAACTGTCAAAGGTACCGCCGGTGAGGGTCATGCCATATTCCTTCGCCAGCGGAGCCAAATCCGCCAGATATAGTCCATTGAGTGAAAGCGTACTCCAGCCCTGGAGATGAGGATACATATACAATTGTCCATTGGCAGCCAACTGTGAGAACAGGGCCTTTTTCGCCCCCCCTTTCTGATGTACCAAGTCTTGGATCATGGCAACGGGCAACACTTGGTCTGATTTTCCGGTACGGCTGGCATCGGCCTTTGGCAGGGAATGCAGGGTGCGAACGGCTCCGGCATACGCGATGACATTGAAGCGAACGGGAATATGCTTCATCAATGGCACGGTGCCAAGGTTGAGCACTTGGGCTTCCAATGCGGTCAGGGGAATACAGATATTGGGCGTGGTGGTGCGATCAATATATTGCGCATGAATTCCGCCGACGATTAATCGCTTGATTAAAATCGCGGGCAATTGATGATGGCTCGCCACAACGCGTCTGGCCGGCGGCTGGAGGGTTGCGGGCTTTTTAATGGATACTTTGATGACTTTTTCAACGTTTGCCGGAGGCTTACCGGCTTGGGTGGAACTGGTTCGGACGGTTTTGATCGTAACGTTGATTTTCGTTTTTTGCGCGGTGGATTGGCTGGCCTTCGGCGCGGAGGCAGGACTGTTTCCCGAAGCCGATTTCAAAGTCATGCCAAGAATATGCAAACCCGCCGCATCATGGGTCAGGCGGAAAACAGGCGTGCGAATGTTCAATAGCGCGATGGTGATCGCCGACCGGGACGGCTGGACATTTATTTTCTCGGCATCCACTTCCGCCACGCCGGCCAGAATCGGGCCATGAGGTTCAGCGGCGAACGCGACATGCGAGATTTTTACGCTGGCCATGAACTGGCGATGAAAATTGAAGGCAATGGGTGATCGGCGGTCCATGTGTAATTGCAGAGCACCATCAGCGGAAAATTGGCCATTCGTTAACGTGTTAACATTAAAGTGCTTGGCCAGAGCGGGAAATTCCCGCGCCAGGCCGGCACCACGAATACCACTGATAACAACGTGAAGCTTGGCGCGGGGATTACTGGCAAAGGGTTTAAGATGATACGCCATATTTACATTCCGCGCCATGCCATTGACTCTGGCAGTCAGTTGCAGCGCGATGGCGGCACTGCGGGCCGGCGCGGTTCCCAAGCAACTTATGGGTGCGGTATTGCACAGATCAACTGCGGTGACGTGGAAGGGATGATTACCCGGCAGCAGGCCGGTAAGTTCAATATCCTTTGCGTGCAAATCCAGGCGCGTAAGCGTAATAAGCGGCAATGGCGCGGGCACAATGGAAAACGTTCCCGTGGCCGGTTTGGTGGCTGGCATCGGTCCGGTGATCGGCGGTTTGGAATTCAGATATTTCCCAAAGTTAAGGCCACCGATCGACCAGCCACCGCCCTGGCGGTTGATGTGAAGGGTTTGAAGATCAGCGTTGATGGATTGGATCGCCACTATATGCCGGGGCAGATCAAATTGGCGCAACGCAATGGCCGCCCGTGACACCCATAGCAGCTTGTGCGGCGCAGACGCGGTGGCAGGGCGAATAATATTCAAGTTGCTGATGCCCAGCGTTCCCGTGGCCGAGCCATCCGCCAAATGAGACACATGGACATGTAATGATACGCCCATGTTGTCGCCGCCGGGAATATATGCAATACCCTGCGGCAAATAACTGTTGATAACCTGGCCATGCAGCCCTGTGGCCTGCAGATGGATATTGGCCGCAAGGGCGTGCAGCGGCATGACAAATGATCCATGTATATTGAGTGCATCGACCAGAGCTTTGGCGGAAAGAACAGCTTGCAAGGTGCCGCCGGTTGGATGGCGATGTCCAAAAATTACATTGTAAATTCGTGCCTGGGCGTGGATGCGTTCATTGACGGGCCGGAAAACAGCCAAATCCATCCACTGCACAATGGCATGGGAAAGCGTGATGGATTTCACGGCGGCCCGCCAGGGTGTTGCGGCATTCTGCGTGGGGGTCGGGTGGCCAGAATTGATGTTGCCATGTGCAGGCGGCAAGAGTTCCAGGCCGCAAAGTGTCAGGTTGCCATTGGCTAATCGGGAGAGATGTAAATACGGCTTATTGATCAGCACGCTCTGGATGGCACATTGACCCTGCCTGGCGGAGATATGAGATATGGCAAGCTGTTGGATGGAAGCCAGTGATTGCGAGTCCTGCCGCAATTGCAGGTTCTTTACGCGCACGCCGCCCGATATTTTTCCATGCAGCAGCGCCACATGGGCAGCCAGAAGTCCGGTGAAGCTGCCATGCCGCAGCAGCGGGAGAATACCAAGTGGCTTGAGATAAGGCGTAAGTCGCCGTAAATCAATACCGGTACTTAAAATCCCCAGGCGCGTTTGCAGGCTGTTTTTTCCCGGCTCAAGTGTGCCGTGTAGATCGAATCGATCAATAACACCCGGAGCCTGCAACCAGGCCTTGAGCGTTCCTGCACCATGGGCCGCGGATTTGCCGGAAAGATCCAGAATAAAATGATTCAGCATCAGTCCCGCGTGGCTGATGGCAATGCGGGTAGCGGGCATGGCATGTTGATCATCAAAGCCGATGCGAATCCCAGACCATTTGAAGTAGTCAATTTGCAACCGCGGCGGAAGATAAGCTGTCGCCACAGGCTTGGGCATAGTGGCCGGGGGAACCGTTTGGGCAATTTTAGCAGCAGGTTTAATAGCCGCCGCGGCATTCATTGGTGAAATAAGAGAATGTTTTCCCACAATCTCAAGTCCCAGAACTGAAAAGTATCCCGACGGTTCGCGGACGAAATCAAATGCGGGGCCGACCACATTCAACGTTCCTATTTCCAATCGGCCAGTGGATGCATTGACACGCACTTTGCCGGCATCAATATGCTTAAAATCGCAGAGTGTAGTTTTGCCATCCCGATAATTCAGATGATCCAGATGGATGTTGGCAGTCAGGGTGCCATTGGAAACAGTGGTCACAGAACCGGAAAGATCTACATTGAAGCGGGCGGATTGTACTTCACTTTTCAAGCCGGCGGCGGATAAATACGCAGCCAGAGCATTGCATGTGATCTGTGATGCGGCAAGATGCAACGCCAGCGTGCGGGTGTGGGCAAATGGCAACATGCTGCCGGAAATATCAATAGCTCCGGCAATGCCGGGTGCCGCACCGGAACCGGAAATTGTCAGCTTCTGCCCGGGAGATCCGGGCAGGCCGCCGGTACTCACCGCATCCAACGTGTTCAAGGTGAGTTGCAGTCGGGTGTGAGGCGTTACGGCGGCATCACGGAACACCGCGTTAAAATCGTTTAATTCAAGTCGATCAATTGAATAGGTGTAACTGCCCGCAGTTTTAAGCTGCACTTTTGGCAATCCCGGCAGGTGTAGGGGAGCACGTTTAACGGCTTGCAGTGCGGCCGCCGCAGCAGCAAGGCGTTTACTGCCGGTTGTCATATGCCGCAGTAATTCCATGCCCGCGAAATGCAATAACCCGTTTTTACCACGGCCGGCGTTAAGCGTGACCCCGTTAAGCGACAAGGTTTGCACATCGGCAAGATTGCCGGCCAAGCGCCCGTTGGCCAGCAGCGATTGGATAGCCAATGCGGGCCGGCCACCGGAACTGAGAATAAAATGTTTCAGGGCAAATTGAGCCGAAATTTCCTGTCGACCGGTGGGGTTACTGGTTATGACATGCAATGCCAGTGTGCTCTCGGCACTTAAGGAAAGCCCTTCCGACTGCGGATTGAATCCCAATGCGGTCAGATAACCGGTGGCAGGTTGCAGGCGCAAACCTCGCATGAGAATATGAGATGTGGCCAATAGTGCGCTTGGCCCGGTGGTTAATGACCCATCAATATGCAGCACATCAACTACCGCAGAAGACCAGAGATCAAGACGAAACGCGGTGGCACCGTGCCTGCGCCCCAGGTGGGAAACACGGACATTCATGGTAATGTTCAGACGCACAGTTGGCTGTACGCTGTGATCTATAACATGCAACCGCAGATGCTCAAGGCGAAACGCCTCCACGCGCAGGGGAGCCGCGAGGCTGATCGCGGTTTTATTTCCACTGTTATCTGAAGGCGAAACGGTGGTGCCGGCGGAATGGGACAGAATCGCCTTGAGCAACGGACAACTCCCATTGGCCCGGCGCCGCAGAAATACATCCGCCCCATCCGCCACTGCCCGGCGGATAAAGAGTTGGCCGACGAACAATTTATATACGGATATATTTCCATGGCAATATTCAACGGTCATCACATCAGGGCCGCCCTTGAGCGGACGCACCTTTAAGCCCCATATTTCAGCATCTCCACCGAGAACATCGAGCTTGATATCACTGTATGCGGCGGTAAGAGTGTAATCAGCCAGCACATGCTCAAGCACGGCGGGAAAAACAAATATCAGCGATAACCGAAGCAGCAACAGCACTGCCGCGGTGATAAAAATCACCCATACACTGCGGCGGCGAATGACCGCGAAACGAGCGGACCGCCGGGACTTGTTGGAATCCGATGTGGACACTTCTGGCGATTTTGGGTCATCGGTCATTGCTGTATCCTCCGCAGATACGCGGCGTTATTCTCGGCTTGATTCAGTGCGCCATTTCTGGCTTGATTTCCGGCCAGCGGATTGTAATTCGGCGGTGCAAGCCGCCGCGATTTCAACCAGTCATACGCCGTGAGGCGGTCGGCCGGGGAAGAATCTTCAAGATAGATGAGATTTTCCTTGATGATCCGCAGACGATAATCCGCCCGCGACGCCAAAGCCCGATCAATTTCACCCAGTGACGAAGCGTGCCACGCCGCTTCCCCAAGGTGCAATGCCAGCGCGATGCGAAGTTGTTGCGGCAGCGGTCTGGTTTTCTGAATGTTATAAAGCAGCCTATACGTGGTTTTATCCAATACCCATCCCAGTTCTGTAATCGTCATAGCCTGCGCATGGAGGGTTTTCGCGGCCACCGCCCGCACCAGCGCGCCGAGCACCGGCGTTTTGGCGACAGCGGCGACATCCTGGGTTAAGTTAGCACCGGTTTGTCCGGCAAGATAAACCAGCGAGGATCGTCTGACGCCATACTTGCCAAGGTTCTCAAGAGCTACCGTCAAATCCGGACGATTCAAACGTTGGAGCGGTTTGTGAACATGCCGGGCCGCCAAAATCTCCCGGCGATCAGCCGCTGCGAGACGCTGGTTCAGCGGCGTATTTTTCCATGGTCGAATGGTGACCATGATGGCCACCGCCTGCGTTTCGCCGTTAAAAAATCGAAATGGCACCATGGCCGCATAGGTTGTTGCGACGGGTATTGGGCGCGTCGGTAAAACCTGAAGCTGCCGCAGCAGCGTCGGCGGGGACACCGCCGTGTTCAATCGCTTGAACGCGAAGGCAATGCCGATTTTTTTCGGCTCCGCAGCGTCAATAGCCTTGGGTTGCCAAATCCACAACGCCAGAAGTTGGCGCAATGCTTGGCCGCTGATGCTCAACGCATGCGCATCAGTAAGACGCATGGCTACAGATAATCCCGGCCATAGCGCAGCAGAATCGGTTCCAGAGGAAATTGCCCGCACATCTGGCCGGTGCAGAATGGTTGTAAACGCCGCCGTGTTTTTAATGATCCCAAATTGCGCACCGGTACTGAGAACCGGGAATGCCATGGTGGGGTGCGCGGCAGAGTTGTTAATCATCAGTGTGCTTTGGCCCGCGAGCGCAGGCAACGCAACGTGCGGCAAATAATAGAGAGTCCAGAAGTGGGCCTGGATAATATAGTCCGGTGAACGGGTTAAGGCCGTGCCGCGCTTACGCGGGCCGCTTAAGGGTGTGCCGAATGCATCTTTGAATGAAATGCGGTGGCGGGGCCGGTATTTGGGTGCAACGGCACGCTCTGGCATCCGGCAAATAGTGCGCCAAGCACCACCAGCAATGTCACGCGGCAACATGAGACAAACATCAGCCTTTCTTGCGGTAACGCTTGCACGAGTGGTACTTCCTTGCTCAACGTCGCGAGTTCCCACAAACATCGAGGAACGCATTTGAGATTATTGTATCAAAAAAGTATGCGTTTCAAACAAATGCATTTGCCGCCCGAAAATAAAGCGTTACTGATCATTATTGACCAATACTGTAAAAGGACTCCTACTTCTCAACTCCTGTCGCTCTAACCGGGGTGACCGGGATCTGGACTTCGCCGTATTGAAATGGCGGGGGGACAAAGGGGCTGTTGTACGCTAAATAGCGAGCTTGGCCGACAGCGGTGAATTGAGATTTGTGCTGGGCCAGCCACAGGTATAATTTCCCGGAGGCCTTAAGAAAGCGGCTGGCATTGTACCCGCCACGCACACCAATGCTCACTACCATCATCACCGGAACATCCACAACTTTTACCGCACCTTGGGCGTTCAACTGCCCCGTCGCTTCTGATGGATACACAAAGGCCATGGAAGAAATCACCACCTTGTCCTGGGCGGATTTCCGATACGTCATGACGACCGGCGAACTCATGGCAATATGATTTTTTTCGATGTGACGAAATAAGGGCATGAACAATCCACCGGAGCCTCGGTGTTGCTGATTGCGATCCACCATGGCGATTCTGGAAGCTGGGTATTGCTTGATGATAATTTCACCCACGGGACCGGGTTTGGGGAATCCCGCGGGCAGGGGGGCCGAGGGGCCAAATACCCATGAGGGCGACGGTGTCGATGCGGTTTGATAAATCACCGATGCAGGAAGTTCGGCAGTCTTGCCATGGTGAGATGCACATCCCGCAGCGACGGCAAGTAACGTGACTAAAAGCATAAGCCGTAATCTCCTGCGCATAAAAAAAATGTCCATCCTATGAACCCCGGTAACCGTTAACGGCCTTTGAGCCAGCCACACTCACCACGAACGTAACGCAGACTGAAGTATACCCCCCGCGACAGGCAGGAAGCAAGTGAATTCTCTTCAATAAAAACGCTGGGAGCCTGTGACAGATTTTGCCTGGTCTCTGGGGGCCAAATCCTTAACTTTTTCGCACAGTTGCTCATTATCCCTCTTACTGCAATCCTATAGCCTTCCCAATGAACAGTTCAGACCCGCTGAACACTGTTCTTTGACAACCCAATAACATGCCGCCACAGTGATCACGGAAAAGAATCCTGAACGGGAACCAGAGCACGACGCGTTGCAGCCATCGCCGCAACATCAATCCTGTTGCTCGTTGCTCGTTGAGAATCCGCGTTTGTAGAGTCGAAAAGTGGCGCGCTGGTTTAGGTTGGGCATAGCGGTTTGCCGACCCTTTCGGTTGCCGGTGCCTCAAT
>JBMFGW010000085.1:0-17147 GCA_049977145.1 Phycisphaerae bacterium | reverse complement strand
TAGGATTTAGAAGTCAGAAGGGTTTGATCCACAGCTTTCTCAGATTTTCACAGATTTTATGACGCGCAGGTTTTGAACCGCGAAGGGTCAACGATCAGCGATCAATACTGAACATACTGATAATACTGACCAATACTGATAATACTGAACATACTGACCAATACTGATAATACTGAACATACTGATAATACTGATAATACCGACATTACTGATAATACTGACCAATACTGATGCGGTACCATCCCTAAGGCATCGCGTCCTTGTGTTCCCAAAGTGTAACACATACTCCGTACCCATTTGGCCAGAAACTGTCACAGGCCCGGCCAGCGACAGGCCAGTTCCGATCTCATCGCACTACGCCAAAAAGGATTTTTGATTTTCCAGTTAGCCATGCGCTGCTGCCAGCGCCGGCTTTTTAAGGGTTTTGATGGCCGGCAGTTTGAACATGAAAATCAGCGGCACGCAGCAAACACAAAGGACGGCCAACAACCTGAAATTGTAAATGAAGGAAAGCGCCCCCGCCTGTTGAATTACATTTTGGTAAATTAAGGCCATGGTTCTCTGGGCGGCCAAAGTCGGCGCGCCCTGATGCGTCAGCAGGTTTCGCAAAGCCGCCGCTTTATGGGTAAACTGTGAATTAAGCGGCGTAACGCGTTGCACGAGGAAATTCTGACTGTCCTGACTTACACGGCTCAGCAGCGTGGTGGTAATGGAAATCCCAAAAGAACCGCCAATGTTTCGCATAAGATTATAAATGCTTGTGGCATTGCCAATCTGCTCATTTTTCAGGGTGCCTACGGCACTGGTGGTCAAAGGAATAAAGAGCATAGGGGTGGAAAAGCCATTAATGATGATACACCAGGTCACGCTGAACATGCCGATGTCCATATCCAACTGGCCCAATTGAAAACTGGAATAGGCCAACAGCAGCAAACCGGCCATCATCAGGAAACGTCGATCCAGAATATTCATCATGTTGCCCACAATAAGGATCGCGGCAATGGAGCCAAGGCCGCGTGGGCTTACCGCCAATCCGCTGTCCAGTGCGGAATAATTCAGCAACGTCTGTAAAAACAGGGGCAAAAGCGCCGTGGTGGCATAAAGCACAATGCCGATGACAAAAACAATCGTGGTCCCCGCGAAAAAGTTCCTGTTCTTCAGCACCCGTAAATCGACCAGCGGATTGTCGCTGGTAAGCTCCCAGGCCACAAAAGCAAGGAATCCCAAAAGGGAGATCGCCACGAACCACCGCACCCACACCGCTCCAAGCCAGTCCGCCTGCTGCCCTTTATCCAACACCACTTGGAGCGTACCAATCCATAACGAAAGTAGTGCAAAGCCCACAATATCCAGCCGTGTTTTGCGGGCATTTTTGATATAAGGCGGGTCCTCCACCAGAGCACTGATGAGCGTCAATGCCAGGAGCCCGACGGGGATGTTAATAAAAAATATCCATCGCCATGTATAGGAGTCCGTTATCCAGCCGCCAAGTGTTGGCCCGATGACAGGCGCAAAAATAACCCCGAAACTGTAGAAGGCCATGGCTTTCCCGCGTTTGGTGTATGGGAAACTTTCCAGCAAAATCGCTTGGGCGCTGGGTTGCAGAGCACCACCGCCCATACCCTGGATTACACGGGCGACAATGAGCATTCCAATATTCGTTGCCAGCCCGCAAGCCATGGAGGCTGCGGTAAATATAACAATACAAGTCAGGAGAAATCGTTTACGCCCAAACGTTCGGCTCAACCAACCGGTACAGGTCAATACAATCGCATTGGAGATTAGATAACTAGTTAAAACCCAGGTGGCCTGATCCGGCGTAATGGCCATGCTGCCGGCAATGTGCGGTAACGCCACATTGGCAATCGAAGTATCCAGCACCTCCATAAATGTTCCCAACATGACGGCGATAGCGATAAACCAAGGATTGGCGCGCGGCTTCCACTGTCCAAAATCATGGTCCGCAATCGTGGTGGCAGTCATGCCCTGCTTCTCCCCGCATCTTTCGAATTCCGTACATACCGGGGCCGTAAACGCATGGTCATATTGTAAGGCACCTAACAGGTTCTGTCGACACCGGCTCGGTGAACCGGCTCGGTGAAGATAAATTCCGGGCGTGGCAATTTTTCCGGGCGGCGCTACAATAGTGCTAAAGCATGAACAACATTGCAAGGTTTGACCACGGCGCTACGGGATGCTTTGGGGGGGGGCCACCGCCAGCAAATCCGGAGGCTATTTGAGCGGTGGTGCTCCGGAATCAATGCACCTTTTCCTTAACCAACAACAAAATTACAACATAAATGCGATTTGTATATTCGTATTTACGATAAATACGTTCAAGTTCCGTATGGAAAAGCATTAAGTGACGAATAGTACGACCATTGGGCTTTAGGTTGTCCTCTACTGCTGGTAAAATTACGGCATGAGTTGCGGCGCTCGGACCGTGGTATTTCAGGCCCGAAGTGGCGGCAGCACAATAAGTCCATGGACGGTACATGGCAAGGAAATGATCGGATATTAGGGCAGCGAAGGACTGCAAGCAAAACTGGATGTGGTTTGAAAAAAAAAGTCTCCGTCGCATAGCGGTAGCTGAGGACACGGCTCCACGGCAGCAATTTTGGAAAAATATAATTGCCCGGCAATGGGGATTTATTGCCATCGCCACATTGTGCCTGCTGATTTTACTGGTGGTGGAACTGATTCCCAACAGCAAACCTGTATGGCTCGGGACCAGGGCGCCGGCGACTATTCTATCTCCGGTTACGTTCAGCCTTCCGGACCATGCGGAATTTGCCGCCTTGCAAGCCCAGGCACGTCTGGATACTAATCCGGTGTTAAAACTCAATAATAAAGGAAAATTGCTGGAAATTATTGGCACGGAACTCAATAGTCTTCCGTACGATGTGGCCGCCATTAAAACGCCGGCGGACTTGCCGGAACCCTTGCGAACACGTTTTCCATCTCTGAGTGCCAATGCCTTAAAATATCTGCACAGTATCGTTGTGGATAATGAATTTCCGCAATATTCCCGCCGGATAACCCTTCTGATCAGTGAATTAAAGCGTCGCCCGGTCATCAATCAGAAAACACTGGAAGCCATTGCGCGCACACCATCGGTAAACATTGTCGTTCGCACCGTCAACGGCAGCCGGATTGAACAAAGGCGCATTAAACTTAATGAATTGGGCGTCCTGAATTCACGCGGGCGCGGCTTCCGCCCCATGGTCGAGCGGTGTCTGCCCGAACCTTTGTGGAATACGGTGGCGGCTTTCCTGGCTGCCAAAAAAACGCCTACCTTCATTCTCGATCCTTCCGCCATGGCGAAACTGGCCGCCGCCAATCAAGCCGCTATCACCATGCCGCTGCAGGTCTTTCACCGCGGGGAAGTTCTCATTCATTACGGGGAAGTCATCACCCCAGCAACCCGTGAAATTCTGCATTCCGCCTACAACGCCTGGCGACGTCGGCTGGTCCGGCAGCACCCTTGGGCCTTATGGCAACACATTCTGGGACTTTATGTGATCACCGGCGTGTTGGGCTTGCTGGGGGCTATTTACCTTGGCTATCGCCTGCGGGAAGGAAAGTTTCGCCGCCCCCTGGCGCCGGCCATTTTCCTGCTGGGATCAGTAGTGGCCGCCAAGGTGACATTGGCGGCAGGTCTGGCGACCTGGATGTATCTGCTGGGCGTAACTCCAATTTTGCTGGCCGCCATGATTTTAGTGATGGCATACGACCAGCGTTTTGCGATGGGGATGTCCGCCCTTAACAGCTTGCTGGTCACGGTGGCCACCGGGCAGAATCTGGCATTTTTTCTGACGGCATTTGTCACCTCCGCGATTGTAATTTTCAGTCTGTACGAAATTCGCACGCGTACACAGTTAATTCGTGTCGGTCTGGTCAGCGCTCTGCTGGCCGGCGCCACCGTGCTGGGATTCGGTTTTTCGCGTACGCCCCTGACCCATGCAGTGCCGTTGGATTGGCTGTATGCCGCGCCGCAGCCGGGAACTGCGGTTCTGCTGGATCAGGCCATGCTGGCCGCGGGCGCGGTGTTTTTAGCAATCTTCATTATGCTGGGTTTGTTGCCCATTGTGGAAAGAATTTTCGGAATCACTACCGCCATGACACTGCTGGAACTCTCGGATACCAATCAGCCATTGTTACGGCGGTTGGCCATGGAAGCCCCGGGAACGTTCAGCCATTCCCTGGTACTGGGTTCTATGGCGGAGGCGGCGGCGCGGGCGTTGGGGGCGGACAGTCTGTTATGTCGCGTCGGCGCCTATTACCATGACATCGGCAAACTGCTTAAGCCGGGGTATTTCATGGAGAACATGAACGCCGGCCAGAATCGCCATGAAAAACTTTCTCCAGCCATGAGTCTGCTTATTGTGGTAGGCCATGTGAAAGACGGCTTGGAATTGGCCAGAGAATATCATCTGCCGCTGGCCGTGCGGGACTTTATCGCGGCACATCACGGCACGACAATTGTAGAGTTTTTTTTCCATGCGGCGCGAGAAAGACAAGCGCGGGAAACGCTTACCGGCGGTCTGACCGCACCGGTGGAAGAAACGGATTTTCGGTATCCCGGTCCCAAACCGCATTCTAAAGAAACCGCCATCTTAATGATCTGCGACGGCTCGGAGGGAATAATCCGTTCCATGCCGGACCCCACGGCAGCCAAGATTGAAGGCGCCGTGCATCAACTGATTATGAAGCGGCTTTTGGATGGCCAATTTGAACAGTGTCCTTTGACCCTTTCCGAGCTTGCCGTCATTGAGCAATCATTAGTTCGTACTTTGGTCGGAGCGTATCATGGCCGGATGCCGTACCCCAAAGCTATACCTATTTCCCGGCCGGCGTAAGGAGGCGCACATGGGCATTAACCTGGAGATACTGCCCCCGGCGAGTCGCAGGCTGCGCTTATCGGCGCCGCACAAGATGCGCCATTGGATCAGTGGGTATGCACAATATGCCGCTGCATTGCTCCATGTGACGACCGGTAACTGGATTATCCACCTCGTGGATGATCAGCGCATGATTCAATACCATCAGCAGACTATGAACCTGGCTACCACAACAGATGTGTTGACGTTTGATTACACCGCTACGGACAGGAAAGGTGCCCCACTGGACCTGGAAACCATTATCTGCCTGGATGCAGCGGAACGGCAAGCCAAAATAAGAAATCATTTGCGACCGGAGTTGGAGATACTGCTTTACGCCATTCACAGCTTATTGCATTGCATAGGATATGATGATCGGTCCGACCATCAGGCTGGAATCATGCACCGAAAAGAAGATTTAATTCTCTGGCGAATGGACCTGCCGCCGGTTTATCACGCCGCCCCTGCGGCTATAAAAAAATGGCGGTCCCGCTATTCAATCGGCTCCGTCGACGGGAAAGGGGGCCTGCCACCGGTTCCTGATTCACTTGGCCGTCAAACAACATTGCCCCGGCGCCGCAACGGAGGCCGCCGATGAATTGGCCCTCCGTCATTATCGTCGGATCATTAGCCGGTACGTTACTCGCGTCCACCCTGGCCTATGCTCTGCGCACCATGTCGCGTGTTACGCTGGAAAAAGAATTAATGAAACGCGGCCGCCAGGTGGATTTGGATCAACTCAATGACCAGCGGGATAATCTCGCGTTGACGGCCTCTATTGGGCGGATCGGTTTTAATGTGTCGCTCATCGCCGGAATGCTATACGCCGCCAGTGGCGTTACGGTGCCGTCGCCGCTGTGGTTTTGCGCCGTTGCGGCGATGGCCGGCCTTCTGTTGTTGATTTTCTCCGTCGCCATTCCCAACGCCTGGGCTGCCTACGGCGGCGAGAAACTCATTGCCGTCTGCTGGTCATTGCTGCGAACCATCAGCGTCATCGTCTCGCCGCTGGTTTATTTCATGCGGTTATTTGATGAACTGGTGCGCCGGCTTTCCGGCATTAATCCCCAGCAACACGCGGAAGAGGAGGCCGCGGAAACCACCGAAGAAATTCTGGCCGCCGTTTCCGAAGGTACCGCGGAAGGCGCCGTCGATGATGACCAGCGGAAAATGATTGAAGGCATTATCAGCTTCCGTGATTTGCAGGCCGGGCAGATCATGATGCCGCGCACCGACATGATTACCATCAACGTCAATGAGCCATTGGATAAAATCCGTGATAAAATTCTGCGGGACGGCCTTTCCCGCCTGCCCGTACATGATGGTAATCTGGATAATATCATCGGTATTCTTTACGCGAAGGATTTATTGCAATTTCTCGGCACTTCCGCCGCCGCTGCGGCAGCGCCTGACATTCGCAAATTGATGCGACCGCCGCTTTTTGTGCCGCATTCGAAACCGTTGCGTGATCTGCTGCGGCAATTCCGGGCGCAAAGAGTTCATATTGCCATTGTGCTTGATGAATTTGGCGGCACCGCCGGCCTGATTACCAGCGAAGACATTCTGGAGGAGATCGTGGGCGATATTGCCGATGAATATGAAAAAATGCCCGCGTCGCAAATGCGCCGCATTGATGTCTGCACCGTGGAGGTGGATGGCCGAACCAATATCACCGATCTGAACCGTGAACTGGACAGTCATTTGCCCGAGAATCAGGACTACCAGACCATCAGCGGCCTGGTGATTCACGAACTGGGCACCATTCCCGGCAAAGGGGCCGCCGTTACCATTGAAGGCATCACCGTTACCGTAACGGAAAGTGATGTGCGACGGATTAAAAAAGTCGTTATCACCCTGCCGCCGCAAGCGGACGGCGGAATTGATATCTCGCCGACTGAAAAACAATCGGCGTAACGCGGCTTATTTGGGCTGAGACTGTCACCCCAAGGAGCCCAAGCCGCATCAGGCTTCGGATGGGCGCGGCCCGAGTCGGCGGCCAAGTTTGCCGGATTTATCCGCTTGTGTACGAATTTCTAGTAGGTTTTTGAGCTTGGCGGCTTCATCGGATTTATCCCCGTCACTGTGGTAATCATCAGGCCTATTACGCTGTTGTGCCAATTCTTCCAAACGGTTTAAGGAATCATCCAGCTTTCGTTTAAGATTGCCGCCGCGCTGGGCCTCGCTTTGCGCGTCTACGGCCAACCGCATCAATTCCGGATCATCCAGTACCGCCAAAAACTCAGCCAGATTACCCGTCGCCGGATCAGCTAGTTCCTCCAGATATTCCAACAACCGCGCCACCACTGTCGCCATGCCGCCATTGGGAAACAAATCAATGCTGATGCGTTCACAGAACATCGGATACAGCGCAAAATCGGACAACAAGGCTCCGATAACCCACTGCCCGGCGCGCTGCACACCAACATCCGGCCTTACGGCGGGCGTAGCCTGCGGCTGTTCATTCCTGGCCGCGCCTGAATCCCCGGATACAGCGTTCGTGCCAACCACCAACCGACGGATTCGGGCATGAACTTCCTCCGGCCGTATACCCACAAGGTCGGCGATATTTTTCTGCAGCAATCCCCTGCGGATCGGATCGACTGATGAATTCAATAGCGCCGGGGCCACCAGTCGCATAAACGCCTCGGAAGCTCGTTGTTTTGCGGCCAGAGAATCCGTAGCCTGAAAGGCCGTGTACATTTTTTCCCAAGCATACTCCAAAGAATCCTGGGCGGTCGCGAGTATTTTTTCGAAAGCCTCACCGCCATGGCTCATACAGAAATCACACGGGTCTTTCCCTTCGGGTACATGGGCAATACGCACATCCATCGGATAGGACAACAATAATGCAATGGCGCGGTCCGCCGCCCGGCGGCCCGCGTCATCACTGTCAAACACCAGCACAACACGATTGCAAAATCGCCTTAATAACTGGATATGCTGTTCCGTCAGCGCGGTCCCCAAGGTGGCCACCACATTTTCCACCCCCGCCTGATGACACCCCACCACATCCATATATCCTTCCACCACTACCGCCAGTTGTTTACGCAGCAATGGCTGGCGCGCCAGATTTAATGCGTAAAGTGTTTCCCGTTTGGAAAATAGGGCTGTTTCCGGCGAATTAAGGTATTTTGGACCCTCCTGATCCATAGTGGCCGGTGTGGTGGGGTTTGGTGCTGACGCGGCGCGGGGAAGAATTCTGCCGCCAAAAGCAATAACCCGATCACTGGTATCAATAATTGGAAACATTAACCGATTGCGGAATACATCATACGGACTGCCATCGGAGCGGTTTTTTACCAGTCCCACGGCCAAAACAGTTTCGTGACTGATTCCTTTTTTCGCCGCCGCCGCCGCCAGAGCCGTCCATTGCGATTCGGCACAGCCAATTTGAAAACGCGCTATGGTCGCGGCATTCACCCCCCGGCTTTTCAGATAGGCACGGGCCTCATTTCCGACGGCACCGGCAAGATTATTCCGGAAATACTCTGCGGCCCATAGATTTGCAGCGATGATTTTCTCCCGTTGTGATGTCGCCTGCGGATTGGCCGACCGATATTCCGGCAACGTGATGCCATAACGCTGGGCTAAGAACCGCAGCGCCTCTCCCTTTGACATCTTGTGATAATTTTCCACAAACTTAAAGACATCTCCCCCGGCGGCACAGACAAAGCAGTAAAATATCTGCTTCTGCGGAGAAACGTACATGGAGGGGCGGCGGTCTTCATGAAACGGGCACAGACCGACCAGTTCCTTCCCCGCGGGCCGCAACGCAATATGCTCGCCGATAATCTCCTCAATCCGCGCCGCTTGGCGTACCACCTGAAAAATCTGTCCAGAAGAACTACTCATTACCACATATTTTAACGCGCCGCGCGATTAGCGCCCTACCTCTTGGCACACCGGGCGCCGCAACGCTATTCCCGGCCGGGCGCCAGCAATGACCGCACGCCAACAATAGCGGCACGCCACGCTGGTATAAAACCGGCGGCCAATGTGACTATGGCCGTCGTCAATGCGGCAATTCCCATGTCCCGCCAAGCCAGAACATAACGGGAATCAAAGCCGGCAAGGCGATGATCCACGAGTGTGGCCATCAAGGCCAGATATTGGCCCAGCAGACATCCCAAAATGCTCGCCGCCGTGACAATCAGCGTAAGCTCCGCAAAAACGATTCGCAGTAGTTGCCAGCGACTTGCGCCCACCGCCCGCAATACGCCAAATTCATAACGTCGTTGCCGGATCGCCGCCGCCGTCATGGCCGCCACGGCAGTCGCCGCCAGCAGCATTCCGCCAAATGCCGCCAGAGTCAACTGCCGCATCACCCGGCGAATGATGGCATCAATATTTCGTTTCATGTGACGCACCGACATGCCGCGCAATGTCAACTGCTGAAAATTCAGCAGTCGTCCCAGCACGGACTCCTGGCCGCCGGAGGCCAGGAAGGACTTCACTTTCTCCACTACGGGCATACCGCGAATATGGGGAGCAAGCGTCAGCATAACCAGGTTAGGCCCGTTGCTACCAAAATATTGCCGGGCCTCCGGCAGCGTTCCAATCACAGCGCCTACCGCCGCATGATGAAAGGCGTGTCGAACACGTAGAAAACTCTGGGCAATGTTTACACCCGGAGAGCTAATTACCCCCACTACCGTCAACCGGCGCACACCGGAAAGTGTGGCGACTTTCACCGTTCGCCCGAGCGTAAGTTTCAGCGATTTAAGTGAATTCTTCGCCACCAGCACACCTTGACCGGAATGAAGTTCCGCCAGAGCTTGGGCGCGATTACCCTGGGTAAATGTAACGCCCAACATAGTCAGAAAGCTCTGCGGCTGCACAGCCACAAACAGTAGTTTTCGCACTGGGCCGGATTCCAGTTGCGCGGAAATGCCAAATGCCGTCAGCGCTGAAACGCCGGTCACGCCAGACACATGGGATTGCAGTGCCGCCACACGTTTCTGCGACAGCGGGGTAAAAGGGCTGAAAACAAAGGCGTCGGGGAACTGAGCCGGAAATTCCCATGACTCCAGTAAGCCGATTCCACGTGCCCGCATGGAGACGAAAAATGAAATCCCCGCTAATAGCGCGGCCGCCATGATCCCCGCGCGATAAGGCGAAACCTTGGTGGAAAATAACATCGGCTCAATGTGCCACAACCAGGCCAAAGGTCGCTTGAGCAGTTGTTCACACCAGGAAACAGCTATCGGCGCCAGTGCCGCGGCGGCAATCAATAACAGCGGAGCGCCCAGCAAAATATATATCCACACCGCCCAGAGGGGATTGGGAATCTGCCATAGCATTATTTGCAGAACCAAAGCGGCGAACCCCACCCACAGCGCCGGGCGTAACGATTGATGTCCCCGCACCATGGCGATGTTGCGGACCGCAGCCAGCGGTGTGGCCCGCCAGGCTCGCCATACTGGTAACGCCAATCCGATACCCGCGGCCAGTAATCCCGCGCCCCCGGCAATAAAAAAACTGCTCCAACCCGGCTGCAACTTCAAATGACCGTGGTGCACCCGATGAATCAGCAGCCAGGCTGCCAATAGCCCCACGGCCAGACCGCCCCCCAATCCCACTGCCATCGGCAGCGCCGAGTCATACAATGCTATTAACGCCACCTGTCGTCGCGCTGCGCCAAGGCAGCGCATCTGTCCGAAGTAACGGACACGCTCTTGGAAGCCAACCGCGAATATCGCCAAAATCAGCAGTCCTGCGCCCAAAGCTGTGGGAATGGCCACCAGCCAACGCAGGCGGCTTAGCACTTGTCCCAGCGGACGAAAGGGTTTCCGACCGCCACCCATGCTTCTAATTTTTACGCCCGGTCCCATGGCGCGTCGCAGCCGCAGCAAGTCCGTGTTATGATCGGTTCCCGGCTTGAATTTTATATTGATGCGTTCCCAGCGCACCGGGTGTCCATCTATCTGCCGCAGTGTTTGTTGCGTAATAAATGCCGATGGAAGCGTTAAATAGCGTTGCACGGAAGATCGTTTCACCAACCCTATGACCACCAGTTTCTGGCGCCCCCGCGCCCCCAGCAGTGTTACCGTCATGCCCACCCGCGCGTGCAGCCAATGCGCGAGTGTATCATTAAGAACTATTTGCCCATCCTGCCTGGTCAAAGGTCCGCCTGCCGAAAATACCGTCGGCAAGAGTTTTTGTGTGGCGGGAAAACTGCCCGCAATCAGATGCGCCGGGTGAACCATGTCACCCACACGAATGCGGCCAAACGTCATCGCCTCGCCCGCCGCATATTCCACCATGGAGCAATGCTGCGCTCTTGGCAATGTCCCCGCCGGAAGAGCCGCCCCGGTACCCGTCACAAGGGGGGTTATGCGGGCATCCACATGCCCCAGCGCCATCGTGAGATTATGCCGCAAAGAGGCTTTCATACTTGCCAGCATGCAACAGGCCGTCATCACCAACGCGACTGCGGCGGTAATCACCAGGGCGGTGAGCAATGGTTTGATCGGTTTACGCCAAAGCGTGCTGATAGCGAGCCGCAATGTTGCTGGCATCATCATGTTCCTCCACTCCAAAGGCCCCTGCCAGCCGACCGTCGCGCAGCACCAACACGCGCTGAGCGTATGCGGCGGCGGCGGGTTCATGTGTCACCACCACCACGGTCGTCGGCGTGGAGGCTAAAACGCCCTTGAGCATTCGCCAAAAATTTTCAGCGCTGCTGGAATCCAGATTCCCCGTCGGCTCATCCGCCAGCAGCACCCGAGGTTTAAGCAACAACGCCCGGGCGATGGCGGTACGCTGCTGCTCGCCGCCGGAAAGCGCGTCTGGCCGGTGCGTCAGGCGATTCGCCAGGCCCAGTGCCGTGGCGAGTTCAATGGCGCGGGAGCGCACGGCTTTACTGTATTGCCCGGACAAACGAGCGGTCAACAGAATATTATCCAAAAGCGGCAACGTCGGAATGAGATTAAAATTTTGAAACACCACGCCGACCGTCTGGCGCCTAAACAAGGTGGCCGCACGTTCCGAAAGTTTCGCCAAATTTTGGCCATCAACCATGATGGTTCCGGCATCGGGTGTGTCCAGCAGGGCACAAAGATGCAACAGGGTTGATTTGCCGGAGCCACTGGCCCCCATAATGGCGACAAACTCGCCGGGCTCAATGGTAATGTCCACGCCATCCAATGCACGGACCGTACGGCGGCCCAGCCGGTATGTTTTCTCCACGCCCCGAATAACTATTCCCCCGGGAAGTATGGTTGTATCCGTCCGCATCATGACGTTAATAATAAGCGCCATCGCGCTGCGATCAAAACGCAGGTTAAATGTTTACCGTAAAGGCGGCGGTGCAGTAGATCTATTTTAATCCTACAACGCTATCTGACTGGCCCGCGACGGGCCAGTCAGATAGCGTAGGATTAATTCTTACGGTTCAATTGGGGCCGCCAATAAATCCGGTGTACCGTCCAATGAGAATGTTTTCTGCGGTGTTGTGACAAGAAAAGGGCGAGTTCCGATGATGGCACCTTCCACCAGGTAAACAAAATGGCAGACCCGGTCAATTATCCCTCACGATATTGGCGCGGTTTCCTATGTAATTTACGCCGGAACACAGGGGCGTCGGTGTGGAGAATCAGGCCCCATAGGCTATGCGTTGTACCGGCAGATGGGTCTCCCGCAGCAGCCGCTGGGCGCGGAATAACCGGCAGGCCGTCAACTCATCGCGCTGCGTGTGCCGACAAACCGCCTGAAAATGCCGTTTCAGCGCGCGCCACATGATTCCCAGTTGTCTGGCGACGTCGCCAACGGACAGGCTCCGGACAGGCTCCGGTGGTTGTAATTCCAGATTACGTCCAGTATACCCTTCCCCGTGAGGCCAAATAGACGATATTGCTATTGCGATCAGGCTTGGGCAGCAAGTTCTGACGAATCTGTACCACCGGCTTAATGGTCTTTTCCAAAAGCAAGGTTAATGGTGCGGGATGGTTATCCGATGCTCCGCCCCGGTGCGTCGGCAAGGCGTAGCGCGGCATTGATCAGGCCGATATGGGAATAGGCTTGGGGAAAATTTCCCAGCGCCAAGTTAGTTTTGGGATCATACTGTTCAGCCAACAGCCCGGTTGGTCCGGCCAATTTCGCATATTCACGCAACAAATCTTGAGCATCCTTCCGTCGCCCCAGTAGCGCATAAGCCTCAATAAGCCATGCGGTGCAAATATTGAAGCCGCCTTCAACTCCCGGCAGGCCATCCTCGTAGCGATAGCGGTATACGGTATTTCCCTGACGCAGTTCGCGTTCAACGACTTGAACTGTCGCGATAAACCGGGGATCATCGGGTGCAAGCAATCCACTAAGTCCCACCCATAATGCGGCGGCATCGACTTCCGAACTTCCATAGCTGGCGCAAAACGCGTGCTGCTGTTCATTCCAGCCATGCGTGAGAATATCGCTGGCGATGGCTTTTTCCAATGCCTCCCAGTCTTCACGCCGATAACCGAGAAAGTCCGCGATTTGCAGCCCGCAATGGACGGTCTGCCAGCACATGGTTTTGGAATGAATATGGTGCCGGCGCGGGCCGCGGATTTCCCAAATACCATGGTCCTCATCGCGCCATCGTTGCGTGACGGCCGTGACCATGGTCTCCATGAGCCGCCAGTGCTCAGTAGTTAGGGCTGCACCCTGTTTCGCCAATAGGGCGATTAGCTCTGCGACCGGTCCCAGAACGTCTAACTGTACCTGTTGGGCCGCGGCATTTCCGACGCGCACCGGGCGGCTTCCCAGGTAGCCCGCCAATTCCGCAATGACGCCTTCCGATCCCAAGTGTCCGCCAGTCACCGTATAAACCGGACGGATTAGGGAATTCGCTTCACTGCGTTCCAATATCGCCAGAACCCAGTCCAAGAACTTCATCGCGGGTCCGGACGCCCCCAGACGCACCAGTGCCGTGGCGGCCATAGCCGCGTCACGCGGCCAGCAAAAGCGGTAATCCCAGTTTCTAACACCACCAGGATACTCGGGCAGACTGGTGGTTGCCGCCGCCGCGATGGCTCCGGTGGGGCCATAACTTAATGCACGCAACACCAGCGCGCTACGCAGCACCGGATCGCGGTATGTCGGCGGCAGCTTGAGCGTGGAAGCCCATACGGCCCAGAATCGCTCGGTTTGCTCCCGTCGCTGCGGCTCGGGCGTCATTGCCGGAACCAGACTTGACGTGCCATAACGCAACTCCAGAACCACCGGCCCACCATCGACATCCAACTCCGCGGTCGCGGTTTCGTGATTGCCTTCTTTGGATATGGTCCAACGGATTTCCGGAGATACAAGCCCACAAGGCTCAACGCTGCCTTCAATGGTCACACCCTGTTGCGTCACACGAAGGCGTGTTTCCAGATTCCCAAAATCAATGCGCGGCGCGAAAGTAATTCTGATCCGTCCATGCCCCTCCACCACCCGTACCAGATCCGTCCGACCAGCGCGCTGAAAAGGCCGTCCCGCCGAGCAATCCAGATAGTCGGTTACACACAGGGTTTCCCATTGCGTTCGCAGAATGAAGCTTGATGAAACATAGCTTTGCACTGCGGGCGGATGGGCGGTTGCCGGGACGATTTCAAAGTATCCCGCGCTGGTGCCGCCAAGAAGCTCCGCAAACAAAGCCGCTGAATCAATGCGCGGCACGCACATCCATGTAATTCTTCCCAGCGGGCTTACTAGAGCACAGGTTCGCTGATCTGAAAGCAGAGAGTGCTGTTCAATGGGAACCGCTTTGGAGCCGGCCAGCCAGGCGGATCGCTTTTCGGCAATTTGAGCCAGCAGATGCGCAACGTCCGTGGTCGCGGGCACGCGATACTTCGCGGATGTGGATCCCGGACCGGCCTTTATGCCGATATCAGGGCCGGTCAAAATTGCGAATGCGTCTTCATCCGTAACATCGTCCCCGATGAATACCGTGGCGGTTGCCCCCACGCGCTGCCGCAGCGACTGGAGAGCCTGCCCCTTATCCGTTTTTACGACTGATAATTCCACCACTTTTTTGCCGTGTCGCACAAATATATTGGGATTGCCACCCATCGATTTGAGCAGATTCTCCACCGCTAGCTTGGCCTGCTCCTCTTGCGCATTGCGGTAATGAAAGGCTACCCCGGCCGGTTTTCGTTCCACCGCCGATCCAGGTGTTTGGGAGGCGATCCGATGGGATTCCTCTTCCACTCTTTTGAGTAATTCCAGACTTTCCGGGGCAATCGGCGTGGTAAATCCCGCTTCAAATTCACTGCCGTGGCTTCCAACAAGGTGGACACGATGCAAATCTTTGAGATGTTTTCCCAGATCGGCCAACGCCCGTCCGGAAATCACGGCGACGTGTGTCTGCGGCATTTGAGCAAGTTCGGTCAGCGCAACAATGGATTCACGATGCGGCTGCGCCGCATCCGGGTCGCTTACCAGCGGTGCCAGCGTTCCGTCATAGTCCGTTGCGATCAACAGCACCGCCGCCCGGAATATCACGTCAATACGGCTTTGCAAATCATCCATATTTGTCACCTGTATTCCGCACTCCCGCAGTCAAATCACATCGCCGGGCACAAGGGGAATGCCCACCTGCTCCTGCCGCACGCCGCACACTTTTAAAAACTGCGACAGCCACCAATACACATTTTGTTCACGGATATTCAATCGTAGTTTCTCCATCGCGGGACGCCTGGCGGCGGGAGTCATCATCACGGCCTGTTTAATGGCCTCCGCCACGCCGTCGGTATCATAAGGATTGATCAGCACCGCCCAACGACCAAGTTGTTCCGCAGCCCCGGCGAATTCACTGAGCACCAGAACTCCATTGCCGTCAATCTGGCACGCACAGTATTCCTTGGCGACCAGATTCATCCCGTCTTTCAAAGAGGTAACCATGGCCACATCAGCCACACGATACCAAGCCAGAAGTTCATTGCGCCCGACGTGCCGAAATACGTGGTGAATGGGAATCCACCCCGGCTCTGTGAATTTACCATTGATCTGCGCGACGCTCTGCTCAATATCCGTTTTTAAGGTCTGATATTGCGGCACATTTTCGCGACTTGGCACAACGACCTGGAAGAAAGTTATTCGTTGGCGCAAATCAGGATACCGTTCCAACGCGCGCGCCATCGCTCGCAGCCGATACAACACCCCCTTCGTGTAGTCCAGCCGATCCACACCAAGGATGATCTGCCGCCCCGGGAAGCTGTTCCGCAATTCCTCCGCCTGGCGCACCACCTCGGGCCGGGCCGCACCGTCGGCGAATTTCTCATAGTCAATTCCGATGGGAAATACACCGATCAGGACGCTATGCCCATCCAGATTCATGCGCGCCTGCCGGGACGTGTGCCGCCGCTCCACGTCCGGCAGCAAACGCTGTACACACTGTAAAAAATTGTCCAGATCACGCGTTGTTTGCAGACCAATTACGTCGTAACGCAACAGGGCCTTAAGAACCTGTTGCCGCCATGGCAGTTTACAAAAAATGTCCGGTGGGGGAAATGGAATATGTAGGAAAAAGGCCAGCTTGTTTCGCAAGCCGCGATCCGCCAGGACCTTTCCCAATCCCATAAGCTGGTAATCATGCACCCAGATCAGATCATCCGGTTGCGTATGACTTTCCACGACCAGAGCGAATTTTTGCTCCACTTGCAGCGCGTATTGCCAGAACTCTGGCTGAAAATTACAGAGAGATTGCAGATCATGAAACAACGGCCAGATAATCTGATTGCAAAATCCTTCGTAGAATTGTACGTACTCCTGTTCCGCCAGCGGCACGGCGGCGATTCGATACCCCTGGCTCCGGCTGAAATCAGCCAGCAAGTTTTCTATCTTTTCCGGCTCCAGACCAGGGGCGCCGGACCAACCGAGCCAAGTTCCCCCCGAGCGCCGCAGCAGCGGATCCAAGGCGGTCACCAATCCTCCGGAACCGTGATGCACGGACCATCCGCTTTCGCTTGGCTCAATCACGACCGGGAGGCGATTGGACACAAAAACAATACTCATAAACGTATCCTATTGGCAAATGATGAAATGTCCAGCCAGCAGTCCGGCTGGGAGCTGAATAATCTGTCAAAACTCTGTTTTTCGTCGGACCAGGCTCCAGATCATGGTCCCAACAGTGTCCGGGTGTTCAGGCCGCTGATTTCGGTGCGGAAGCGCGGCAGGCTTTGTGGATAATTTTTCTGAATAAAGGCGATAAATTTCTCGCGGATATCACAGCGTAAGGGCTTGTGACAAAATAAATGTGATGATTAACGCATAATCTGTCCGATAATATAATGGATGCGGATAGACGGTGCG
>JBMFGW010000084.1:0-17250 GCA_049977145.1 Phycisphaerae bacterium | reverse complement strand
CCGCACCGCAAATACGCTGGAGGCAAACCGCCGTTGCAGCATCGCCATGGTAAACCCCACGGCCCGCCCGGTGGAAGAATTGGCTGCCTGCGCCTTGATGGACTGATCCTCAACATAGCGTGTCAGGGCGTCATAAAGCTCAAATTCGTCACGGTCAATTTTGAAACTCATGGTTTGTACGGTTCGCTTGGTGAACAGGCGTTTGCTCTGGCCGGTATCGGGATCGGGGAAATTTACCAGCGCTTCTTTGGTGCGACGCAGATAAAATGGGGCGTTGTTGCGTTTCATCGCCTCTTCAAGGCTTTTGACGTTGCCGTACACATCCGGATCCAGCAGTTCCAGAAACAGACAGAACTGATCCGGATCACCCTTGTGCGGGGTCGCGGTCATGAGCAGATAATGATCGGTCAAACCTGAAAGGGCTTCGCCAAGTTGGTAGGCAAGAGTTTTCTTATCATCGCCGTACGCCGCCATCTTATGGGCTTCATCCACAATCACCAGGTCCCAGCGGCTGCGCAACAAACTGTCTTTCGCATCTTCAATGCGGGACACCCATGCCACGGATGTAATGACCTGATTTTTATCCTGCCACGGGTTGGAACCGTAGTTGGCGCGCAGCACATCGCTGCGGACAATTTCAAAATCTTCGCGGAATTTGTCCTTCATTTCGCGTTGCCACTGAAAGGTCAGGCTTGCCGGGGCAATTATCAGTGTCCTTTTCACCAGCCCCCGGATTTTTAACTCTTTCAGCAGCAGGCCCGCCATGATGGTCTTGCCCGCGCCCGGATCATCCGCCAGCAGGAATCGAATGCGCGGTAATTTCAAAAAATAATCGTAAACCGCTTCCAACTGGTGCGGCAGCGGGTCCACCCGCGCAATGGACAATGCAAAGTAGGGATCGTATTCGTAGGCCAGGGCCAGACGCATGGCCTCAATGCCGAGGCGAAAATGCAGGGGCTTGCCATCAAATGGTTCGGTTTCCGGATTGGCCCGTAATACCGCGACCTGTTGGGCATTGAGCACCGGCTCGTGGACTTGGCCACTTTGCATTCCCTGTCCGATGACTTTGACCGCATCCCCCATGGGCTGCACGACCAATATCTTCACCGGTTCGGGAAAAATCCCCCCGCGAACCACGAGGTTGGCTTTAAGCTCGTCAATTCTCATTCCCACGCCTTTCACATGCCTTGTCGCTTCGGTTCCCAGCCATCGCAAAATTCCAGTGCGTCCTTAACCGCTACGACTTCCACAATTCCCAATTTCACCGACGGCTGAAAGGATACCGCAAGAATGTCGCGGCGGCTAATGTGTTTTAATGATGTGATGCCGGTTCTGCGTTTTGATGATACGCCTTATATGATATTGACCTTAGCGACATTGCGAGCTAATCTCCATTAAATTGTAGCGGTTGCTTTCGCCAGAATATCGGTATAAAGGTGAACTGGAGGACTTCTTGAAACCTGGACCTAAAGACCATCGCCATCATATACGCATCACAGGGGATGAATTGCGGGAACTTAAGAAGTTCACTGGGTTGATGGCGGAAGCGTTCGGGCTGGATCGGAAGATTGAGAAATATGCCGGGACCCGTCCGATCACGTTATACCGCTGGGATATAGAGTGCTTAATGGACGTTACCTCCATGGCTCTGGATGATCCGGAGGCATATCCGGACAAGTCAGCCCAGGAATATCAGGCTCTGGCACGACTGGACGCACGGTTACGGGCGGAGTATGAAGCCGTTTATCCGGGGGAATCATAGATAATCGTCCTACGCCGCATATAATAGTTGGGTGGTTCCGGGCCGGCACGAATGGCTCTACATTCTTGCGCCACCTTGCGGAGTAGATGGATGAAAATGCGGCGGCTATTGCTGGTTGGTATTCTCATCGCCTTGGCGGGTGTTTCTTTGCGCGCCGACACCATCACGCTGACCGACGGCCGGGTGATTCATGGCCATCTGAACCGGGTGGGAAAATACTATGTTATTACGCCGCGGCACGGAGCCGCCTTTCAGGTTCCGGTAAATACTCTGGCGAGTATCGAACTTGGTGCGGCGGCCACACCGGCCACCGCCGCTAAAAATGCGTGGCGCGTTGTGCAATATGATATCCACCGGCAGACCAACCTTGATGCCATTATCCATGCGATTTCCGCATATCAGGCGAAATATCCACATTCACCGGTGCTGGCGGAATCACAAAGGGCGCTGCGGCGCTATAAGCAGTATAAATTACTGGCGTTCGTGTTTTTTTCCGGACAATGGATGGCCGCCACGCAAGCGACAACCTTCGCCGCGCATGCCGATGTCCTGGCCCGCGCGGCGTTGGCGGACTACCGCGCCGGTAAATTCGATGCGGCACGCAGTGCCGCGCAGCTGGCCCTGAAAAGCAATCCGGCCAATAGCAGCGCCATGATTATTATGGGTGTTTTGAACTATCGGACGGAAAATAATCCCGACGCGGCTAAATATTTTGCCGCGGTGCTGGCCCGCCATCCCACCAATGTCATTGCCATCAACGATCTGGCCATCACGCTTTACCACCAGCGGCAGCAGCCACGGGCTTTGGTTTATTTCGGAAAGGCGCTGAATATAAACAGCTCCAATCGTCTGCTTCTGGATAATATTTTTATTGCTTTACATCATTATTCCGGCGATCATGCGGCCTATCTATACCAGAACTTGCGCCAAGTGTTTAGCCAGGCGGACAGTAAAATGCAGGCCCTGATGGCCAAACAAGGTTTATATCGCTTCGGTGCCACCTGGGTTTCGCTGCCCCTGCATAAAAAATTGACCAGGGAATTAAGCGCCTATCAGAAACAAAAAGATGCACTGCAAGCGCAATATGATTCCGCCCGGTTGTATCTTCAGGGCGTGCGACAACAGCTTCAGCAGACTATTGCGCAGATCAATTCCCTTAATGCCGAAATTGGCTATTTGGAGGTGGCCCAGAACTATAACTATTTGCAGACCGGCTTGGTGGATTTAAATAATCAGTCGCTGCTAAGTTCTTATATGGCCCTGCTTATCGCCGCACAAACGCAGCGGACCAACCTGCTCAATAAGGAAATCGCCACGCGTACTGCTCTTAAGCAGATGCGTGTACAGGCTCAGTTATTGCAAAAACTCGCCCCGGCCAAAGCATTTCTGATGCATCAGCGCATGATGCTGCCGGGAGACTTAACGCAGGTTCCGCCTCCGGCGCCCCTGATGGTCGCCGGGCCTGAATTGCATCTTAAATAATGAGCTTGGAAGCCGGCGGGTGAATTTGTGCCGCCGCAGTAGCTTCCGGCTGATTAATCCCGGCGGTAATGGCTTCCTGCACTTTGCGCATTAATTCCATGTATTCCATCTGTGAACCGATCAACTTTTTCAGCAAAGGGTGCATCGCCACGCTTTGCTGCAAAGATTGCGCTTTCTGCTTTTCGGCTATCTCAATGGGCTGCATGGACGCTTCCTTCACGGACAGTTGTTCCATTAGCTGTTCAAACTCTTCGAGCAGGCTTTTGGCGCCAATGTCCAATTCAAGCTGGCGTGTTAATTCTCGGTAATTCTTGATGGCAGCCTGGTTGCCGATCAATTCACCAAGTTTGCGGGCTTCCGCCAATAATACATAATCTTCGGCCACCGGAATCTCCTTATGGGGCATTCACATTACCGGCAGTAGTATAGCCGGGATGGCAATTCGTACAAATGCCTGGCCTTTGGTATACGCCGCGCCGGAGGGGCGGATATTTTTAGCCAAGGCCACGCGGCTTGGGAGAAACTCGCGATCCCGAAAAAAACGGCACACACTTCCGTCCAACCGGCAACATGGCTTATGGCTTTTGTTTTTTTCCATGGTAAAATATGCGTCCATGGTTGCTGTCGGGGCATACCGCGGGCGTAACTCAATGGTAGAGTGCCAGCCTTCCAAGCTGGCTGTTGTGGGTTCGAATCCCATCGCCCGCTTTGTGAGAAAACATAGGCCAGATAAGCGTTTCCTTGATGTTCGGATGTTCCGAACCGCAGCCTCGAAAACCGTTCAAAAACCGTAAACTACGGTTTGTGAAAGGCGTTTTCAGGAGAATAATCATGAGTTGGAGCCAAAACCGCGTACCAAGTTATTGCAGACACAGGGCAACCGGCAAGGGTGTTGTCAACATCGGAGGGCGGTACATTTATCTGCCTGGCCGATACAATTCCGCCGAATCACGCCGGGAATATGACCGCATCATCAGCGAGTATCTGGTAGGTGGCCGGGTATCCGCCAGTGTAGGCGATTCCGCCACCATCGCCGAGGTTGTTAATGGCTATCGACTGCATTGCAAAGATCATTACTTGAACGCTGACGGCGGCATTGCTGAAGAAGCTGACAATATCCGTTGTGCACTCAAGCCGTTGGTCAAGTTTTACGGCGATACCCCGGCAGATCAGTTTACCCCTATCCGGTTGGAGGCGCTGCGGAAGAAAATGATCACAATGGGATGGAGTCGCACGTATATCAATTCGGCGGTTGGGCGGCTCCGGCGATGTTTCAAGTGGGCCGCGTCAAGGCAACTAATTCCCATCACCGCATGGCAGGCGATGCAGACAATTGACGGTCTACGGTATGGCCGGTCTGGGGCACGGGAGACCGAACCGGTTAGGCCGGTAAGCCGGCATGATATTGATGCAACGTTGCCATTTCTTAATAGGCACGTCCGCGCCATGGTGCAGGTACAACTACTTTCCGGCTCCCGCGGTGGCGAGATATGCCAGATGAAGATTGGCCAGATTGATATGAGCCGCACGGTATGGGAGTATCGACCGGCGAAGCATAAAACTTCCATCCACGGGCACCAGCGGATCATTTACTTTGGCCCCAAGGCACAAGAGATACTCCGGCCATTCCTGAAAGCGGATCCCGATGCGTTTGTTTTCTCCGCCAAGCTGGCAGACGAAGAGCGCCGGGCTGAATTGAGCGCCAAGCGGAAAACCCCGTTGAGTTGCGGAAACAAACCCGGCAGTAACGTCAAGAAAAAACCAAAGAAGAAGCCGGGCGATTGTTATGACAGCGGCGGATACGCCCAATCCGTTCGGTATGGCGTCAAGGCGGCCAACGAAGCGGCGGCGAAGGCCCTGGGCGTCACGGTTGAAAACCTACCGGATAGCCATCGGATAAAACACTGGCACCCGCATCAGCTAAGGCACACCGCCGCAACCAAGTTAAGAGAGGTAGCAGGCGTAGACGTTGCCCGCACCGCGCTGGGGCATTCCAGTTTAGACGCGACGGAAATTTATGCCGAACCGGCAAGGGCCGCCGCAATTGAGGCGATGAAAAAGATCGGATGAGTTATCATAGACTTGGGCACCGGCATAATTACCCGGTGAATGGCGTGACCATGAGCGATATTCCTTGTGTCGCCGTGGTCATGCCAGCCCGATTTAACAAGGAACTGAAAATGAAAACCGCAACAATTTCCACCGTAAAACAAACCGGCAGTATGGGCCACCGACCGGGAGATTTTATTCAAGCTGCCGAGGATTACATTCTGGCGCTCAAGGAATCGTTGGCATACGAAGCATATCGCGTTCAAGGGCGGACGTTGCGCATGCCGGGGCTGGTAACAAGCGAAAGTGAGATGAGGATTGCTTCCAAGGGAGTAAAGGCCGATGAAGCAGCGGCGGCGGCACGGGCCAAGGCAATAATGCTTGGCCGCAATTTTATGGCACTGCCAAAAGTCGCCGAGGTGATTGAGATTATGAATGCTCGGCCAAATTTTCCATTACTTGAATCCCTTTGGCCCGCCTGCCGCGCGGAAATTGAACGCAGCAATTCGGCAATCGTTGAACTGACCAAGGCGGTGGAAGTGGAGGAGGACACGAGAACCCTGACACTTCGATATGACGGCAAAGAGGAAAGAATTGCGCTTACGAAGCCACAGGCCGCGTGCTTGGTGCCGCTGGCAAAAGTAAGCCCGCGACGTATTCACCTTGGTGACTGGCAAAATGTTTCATGCAAGGATCAGCCATACAAACAGGTTGAATCGTTAATAAAACACTGCCCGATGTTACGAAAATTCTATCGCGCGCCTGGTAGAATTAAGGGTGCAGGCTACGGCCTTATTCCGCCGGGAAAATAAATCCAACAAAAATCCAACTATCCTACCACCTTCCTCCCACTATTTTTTGCGCGCGCTGATACATACTGGTATCCATGATAAATGGAGACACAGATATGTATACCGAACCGCAAAGCAAACTCATGCCGCTGCGTGAAATTCCAACACTGTCATGGCTCCCTACCCGGCGTGCCGGGGCAAAGCTGGCCACCGCTACGGTTATTCGCTGGGCGCAGCGCGGTGTAGGCGGGCGCAAGCTCCGCACCGTCCGCGTAGGTGGATGCTTATGCACCAGCGAGACTTGGCTCATGGAATTCTTTGAAGGTGGGGCACCGTCCGCCGACAAGACAAGCACATTCACACCATCGCGCCGGCGGCGGGAGATCGACCGCGCAAAAAATGAACTGACCGAAGCTGGATATTGACGCAAAAAAAGGCCGGGCACCCGACAAAAAGCACCCGGCCAAAGTTTGAAGGATTGACCATGAGTATACCACAAACCACCGCCCGCCCCCGACCGCATAACGTAGAGTCGCCGCCCCCAGCACCACGTGATGACGCGCCGCCAGATGCGCCCGTCATAGACGTGCCACTGCCGGACTGTGACCCGGCGGAAGCGGCACTTATCGGCTCGGTGGGATATGACGTTACGGCCATCAATCTGGCCACCAGTGATATGTTTGCGTTGCCGTTGCATCAAATGCTATGGCGAGAGCTTACGGCGTTCATCAATCATACAGATGGCGCTACCAGTGACACCGGCGGTATCGACGCGGTGGGGTGGACGGAATGGCTCAAGGCACGGGGCGTATCCAAAGCTGACCGGGACTATTTTACTGATTGCGTTAAAGACGTACCGTCCGCCGCTGGTGCGGATGGTTACGCGGGAATCGTAAAATACAAATACGCTTGCCGGGAATTGATTCGACTGTCCCAAGACATAGCCAATGGTGCCTCTGGCGATGCAATCCTTGACACGGTTATCGCCACAGCACAATCACGACTGATGGTGCTGGCGCAGATCGGACAAGCTGGTGGCCTTGGCGCTGTCATGCAGTGTGTGGCGGAAGTGGAGGCCCGCCAAGTGGACTGGCTTTGGCCGGGGCGTATTCCGTTGGGACGTATATCCATGCTGGTCGGCAGGCCGGGAGAAGGGAAGTCATTCCTGACTGCGTATATGGCGGCGATCATATCTGTCGGCGGCCACTGGCCCGACGGTATGTATTGTCCGCAAGGGAGCGTGATATTGGTATCCGGCGAAGATGATCCCGGCGATACAATACGACCGCGGCTGGATGCGCATGGCGCTGATTGCACAAGAATATACATCCTGAAGACAGTGGCCTATTGTGATTCCACCGGCGCCAAAAAAGAACGCGGCTTTACCCTTGCGGATATTCCCCAACTTGAGCGGGCACTGATAGATCATCCGGGCATCAAGCTGATCGTCATTGATCCAATAGGCTCATTCTTGGGAGGCAAGGTGGACGGCCACCGCGACAACGAGATACGGAGCGTATTGGCTCCGCTGGCGGCACTGGCGGAAAAATATAGTTGTGCGGTCTTGATTGTGGCGCACCGGCGGAAGTCTGCTGCCGCAAGCGCCGACGATATGGCGCTCGGTTCTATCGGCTTTGTTGGACTATCCCGCGCTGTATGGCACTTATCGCGCGATGAAAATAATACAGAGCGCCGCCTACTCTTACCCGGCAAGATGAACCTATGCCGCCAACCGGACGGCTTGGCGTTTTGTATCGGTGGGGAACCGGCAAGTATTCGATGGGAAAGCGAACCCGTTCAGATGTCTGCGGATGACCATCAGGCGGTGGTCAACGGCACCCAAAAACCGGGGCCAAAACCAGAGACAAAAAGTGCTGCCGAAAAATGGCTTTCGGAGCTCCTTAAACTTGGCTCAAAAACCGTGTCGGAAATTAAAGAAGAATCCAAATCTGCTGGCTTCGGATGGATGACTGTCCAACGCGCCGCTGATGACTTGAAAGTCATTCGGGAGCGGGATACGTCAACAGGGAAATGGCGCTGGTATTTGTCGCCTCCGGATGGCGAAAAAACCAACATACCAAGTTCTCCTGATAACTTGGTACACAGAAAAAACTTGGTATCTTGGTATCCTCGCACTGGACAAGGGGAAAACACCCAAAACAACAACAACATATCAAGTTCCTTACGTGTGGTATCCTCCAGCGAAATACCGCCTACAGTCCCGCCAGTAACCCTACCTGCCGGGAGCTTATTTTCACCGCCAGCCAAGGCGCCTGAACCAGTCATTACACCGCCGGCAACAGTTTCCGGCAATGAGGAGATTATCTGATGTTTACGATCACCAATTTTAGGTCCGAATTGAAGGCTCTTGGCGTGGATATTTCCGCTGCCGAAAGCGGGATAAAAATTCGGGGAAATTTGTCCGCCATTACGCCCGAACAAAGGGACTGGTTACGGGAGCATAAACCTGCCGTTCTGGCCATGCTCAAAATGGAACAAAACCCGGTACGCCGGTATGAGTCTTTGGATGGGCAAGCCGAAGCGTACTCGGCTCATGTTTTGGATCCCGCTTATTGGAGGCCGTGCAATGAACTTTGATCCCGACGGATTAAAACTTCAGCGGCTGATTGAAAAGCGCCGCAAGGAATTGGGCATAACGCCAAGCTGTTGGCGGAAGATTCTTACTCGCCTGGGCCAGATGGTGGCCAGCATTGTATGGAGTGTATTATGATTTCCGAACTGGAAGCAAAACCAGACCATGGCCTGTTTCTTGAGCAAGTCCACGAAGTTGCCCCCACCATGGCTTGCGCCGAGCCGACTTATGAAGGCATAACGTCCGAGGCGACTGAGGATGAGGCGAAAATGTTGGCTCTTATACCGCGTGGATATTGCGATATGTACATTGCCGACTATTTCAAAATTGAGGATGGGGACGCAACGCTTATTGAATACGTTTTGGCACGATATGCCGAAAAAACTGCGATTGTGAAATCAGAATCAGGTCATGTCCTGTTTTGGATTAACACCATTCAGCCGGCACCGGAAAATGACAAGGTTTATGCTCCGGTAAATTCTGATGATCCGGCGTTCAAAGAATTTGTTGAGGATGTTCGGGAGCACGGAATTCTGAATCCACTGCTCATATCCCGTGACCATTACATCATCAGCGGCCATAGACGCTATGCCGCCGCCAAAGCGTGTGGCCTGCGAGAAATCCCGTGCCGCATTCTGGAGGGCGTGTCCCATAGCGATAATCCAGATCGGTTTATGGAGCTGTTGGTGGCCAACAATAACCAGCGCGTCAAAAGTTTTGACGAAAGTGTCCGCGAGGAACTTATAAAGGTAAATCCGGTTGATGCCTATACGAGCCTGACCGCATACCGCGCCGAACAATCGCAAGTATCCCTTGAGCCGATGGAGATACAGGAATATCGGGGCCGTTCTGACATATCCAAGGCACGGCGTCCAATGCTGGAGGCTATTCGAATCGTTATCAACGAGAACCGCGAATACTGGCCGCTGTCGGATCGGCAAGTGCATTATAGGTTGCTTAACAATGCGCCACTGATCCATGCCAGCAAGCCGAAGTCCAGATATCGCAACGACGCAAAAAGTTACAAAGCATTGACCGACCTATTGACCCGGGCGCGATTAGCCGGCGACATACCCTGGAAATCAATCGCCGACCCGACAAGGCCGGTAAGCGTCTGGCCCGTTCACCGCGACGTACAGGGATTTATTCGCCAAGAATTAAATGGATTCCTTAAAAACTACTGGCGCGACCTGCTGCGAAGCCAACCGAACCACATTGAAGTTTTATGCGAAAAGAATACGGTTCTTAACATCCTGAAAACCGTGGCGATGGAATTCACCGCGCCGATCACTTCTGGCAGGGGTTATTGCTCGTTGGAACCAAGGCACGCCATGGTGCAACGCTTCCTGAAAAGCCGCAAGGATAAGCTGGTACTGCTGATTCTTTCCGACCTTGACCCGGATGGCGAACAAATTGCCGCCAGCCTGGCACGGAGTCTGCGGGATGATTTTGATATTGACGAAAGCCGAATTCATGCCGTCAAAGTTGGCCTGACTACGGAGCATGTTGAGCAGTTTGATCTGCCGCCAAATATGAAGGCGAAAACGACAAGCGTAAACCATGCCAAGTTTGTAAAGGCGCATGGCGAATATGCTTACGAGTTGGAATCGCTTGAGCCTGCCGCGCTGCAAGGGCTGCTGCGGGATGCGTTGGATGCGGTTATCGACATTGACGCCTTTAACCATGAAGTTGACGCCGAAAAAGAGGATTCGGCGAAGCTGGAAGCGTTGCGGAAAACCATGAAGACGACCATGGGTAACGCATTGGGGGACGACAATGATTGACAACCGACCCCTATTCGACAAACCCACCATATTGCCAGCGCCGGCAAAAAGGTTACGCGGCGGATCCAAAACGCCGGCGCTGCCGGCACGGCCAAAGGTACTGCCGGAAGTCTGGCGTATCGAACTTTCTGGCCATAACCGCGACGGCTTGCCGCCTGTCGTTTGCAGAATCCGTAAGGTTCTTAAAAATGCCGGAAGATGTTATCAGCTAAGGGCTAAGGTTCTTGCAGGGCCGCCGCCCATTGCAACGCCGGGTAATTCAACGGCCTGTCAATCGTCCGAAGCCCCGGCAGGCCCGCAAACCGGCTGTAATGAAGCCGAAAATGTTCCAGATTCACACAAAAGGAGTATTTTATGACAATCTCGTCCACCACCCCGCCAGATAGCCGGAAAGAGCACATTCACCGGCTTTGGCTGAAGCTGGTCGAAATTTCAGCGCGGTCTGATGAAAAATTTGAAGCGACACCCGAGGAGCAGGCGGCCATTGATTTTTTGGCATTGAGAACCGGCCTGAGACCCGCCGACGTTGGGCATTTGACGGACGCGGCGCGGAGATTCGCGCAAGTCCAAGCTGAATTGCGAACCATCGGCGAGCCATCGGTGGAATTTGACCGCCTGGGCCAAAAGTGGCAGGAACTTACGAGCGGGGAAAAAGCGGCCGCGCGTGCGTGGCGCGCCAAGATCAAACCGGTTGAGACAAGGCGGCGAAAACTTGCGCGGCAGATTCTCCGGGCGGGGGCACTTCAGCAAGAATCAGAAACGTTACAAACCCAAGCCGCGAATTTACAAGTTGAATTTTATTGACCCCTTTTTTTGAAAGGAATTTTATGAGCGTAATGAACATAACCCGAGTGAAAAAACTCGCCTTTGAAACCATCGGCGACCAGCAACTGACCCGCCGCGAGCGGGATTTAGTCCTGTTGGGGGCTGTATTCCAAACAGCGACGGATCACTGGCCAATTGAAAGGGCTTTGCGCGAAATTCGGGCCTGCGAGCCGAGCGGTTTTGAAGTCCGCGACTACCCGGATAACCATTTAAGGCCCTACGCAAGCCGAATTATCGAAAAACTTAAAGCCGATGGGGCGAGAGTATACATCCTTGATGAACCAATTTGAACCGCGACGCGCCCGGCGGTAACAGGGCGCAGTTTCACACGCCGAATTATCGGCAGAAAAGAGTTTCCATGACTCCCAAAACACAACCTAAATTTCTGGCACTGCTGGCCGAAGCACACGAGGCGCGGCGGCGGGCTGACTACGCGGCTTACTTCGGATATCTGCGCCGTGCCGCGGTGAATGACCCCACACTTTCGCCTGCGGATCAAGTGGCGTTTTCCCGCGCATGCTCCTCTCTGGTAATTGAGGATTCGCAGCAAGTTTCCGACTTGGCTGACGCGGAAAAGTATTGCAATGCGAAGCGCGAAATCGACCTTGAACCCTACACGCGAAGAATCCTTGCCGGGTCCGATGCCGACATTGTGGACCTTACGAAGCGACACCAAGCCGGGCCTATGCTTGCCGCCGCGCTAAAAAACCAAGCGGACGCGACCGCACGGCTGGCGGCATTGCCTGGGCTTCAAAAATGGATCGCCGAATATACGCAGCGCTGCGAAAACGCAGCCCGCGCTGGCTGATCGGATTGGGCTATGGGTTTTGAGAAAAGTCAACAAGGCGACGCCGGGCGGCCTTTAACGCCTGGCAATTCACACGCGGCATTGCCGCAGAAAGTAGGTGCCATGTGGCAAAGTCTTCTCCCCGTACCGTTTCTCACGCCCCGCATCCGGCGGGGCACCATGTCGGCGGCAAAATTGTGCCGGTAAAGGCACCGCCGAAAGCGGCGAGCCCGTTTGTTTCTTGTGAAAAGCATGTTGCTGATTTGCAAGGAAAGTAACGGCTGTCCTGTCGTCCCTGGCGCGATCCGAATTGGCCGCGCTGGGGGGGGGGATAAGGGTCAAAAATCCTAAGACTTTTTGTTCCTCTTGACCGTCAGCCATCGCGCGCGTTTGTGCGCAGGTTTTGAGCTAAAACATGGCTGGAATTCGACAAAAACACAATAAAATAAGCACTTTGCTGACGTTTGATAGGAGCTAATTAGCGCCATGAGCATGGAAAACGAGATCAAAAGTGCGATGAAAAACCGCAACGAGAGCCTGTACAGGGTTGCAAAGGGCGCTGGCGTGTCCAGATCATCCCTTCAACGATTCATGCGCGGCCGGCAAACATTGCGGCTGGACAAGGCCGACCGCGTGGCCAATTATTTGAATATCGTAATTCTCCCGTCGATGTATTACGCGCCGGAAGACTTGATATAATCCGCGCCGCGGTCGTGATGGTTTTCCAATAGACTAAGCAATGGAGTTTTCAATGGGACACGTTCGTTTATTCCGCCGGATAAGAATCGCGCCGGGCTTGACCATTAATCTATCGAAGCACGGCGCTTCACTTTCCGCTGGTGTCCGCGGTGCTCATGTTACCGTGGGCCGCACCGGGATACGCCGGACAGTTGGCATACCCGGCACCGGCGTTTTCTATACGTCGCATCACGGCTGGTCATCAGGCGTTCATTCAAGCGAGCACTTTGCCAGCGGCGAGACCGTGCCGGCGGCAGGCAGATCGGGTAAGAGTATCATTCTGGCGTTACTGCTTTGCACCCTGCTGGGGCTGTTCGGCGCGCATCAGTTTTACACGGGCCACATCGTCAAGGGCGTTGTCATGCTGCTGCTGACGATCACGGGCTGGGGGCTGCTTATCACCGTGCCATGGATGATTCTGGATTGGGTATTGATCGTGACCGGGAAGTTTCACGATAGGCATGATAATCGCATCACGTGGTAAGTCGCATTTTCTCCAGGCTCCGGCCCGGTTGGCCCATTATATCCGGTTTTCGCCATATACCGACCTCATTAGTCTTGATTTGCCGGGCTGCCGGGCCGTTGGTCGAGTATTCATACGTCCAAACAGCCACCTTTATGGTGGCTCTACGGTTGCCACCGCTGGCGATACGCTGTAATGTTTTCCAATGTGGTTAATACTGTTGGCGGCGATAGACCAAGGCGTTTGTATGCTTGCCATAACATCTCTGCGCGGTAGCATACGTGTAACTTCAATGGTTCTTTTAGCTGGAAGGAAATAATGCCATGGGAAATCAACAAACAGAAACATGCGGAAACTGCGGTGCCACCATCGGCAAGTTGGAGACGCCGATGATTTGGAAAGGCAGCGTGGTATGTGGCCCGTGCTACGAAAAATTAAACCGAACAAATAAGGCCGTCCGTACCCCAGTCCCGGAGGCGGGGCAACGTGAACAAGGGCAGGAGACGGTGCTCTTACAAGGGCGCGTATCGGGCTGGCCGGTTATTATCTGGGCGGTAATCACAGTAATCGCAGCAATCATATTTTGGGCCACATATCTGTGGATCATACCGCTTGCAATTCTCATTCTTATTTGGATACGCTGGCAGACCAGCAGCTATTGCTTAACCACCCGTAAGCTATCCATGAGTTACGGGCTTTTCCGCCGCACGCATTTTGAATGCCGGATAACCAAGATAAACAACATAAGCCGCACACGTGGGATATTCGGGAGAATCTTTGGATATGGCTCGCTGGATATTGATACGGGCAATTCTGACCATCAGATTCTTGTTCACATACCCAACCCGGACGCGATGTATGATGCGATTCAAAAGTCAATGGACGCGGCAGGGGTGTGATTAAGGCCGGATCATACCCGGCCCGGCAGAAACAGTAGGCGATAAAATGCGTCGCAGGTTTTTACCCTGTTTCAGATACCGTAAACTACGGTTTGTGGAATTATCAGAATTCACCAAACTACTGATTTTACTGGTTAATTGACGTTTCCGTTTGCGCGCGCTTGTATTTACGGGCAAAGTCGATATTATAGCTATTTATCAAGGGTTTTCGAGGTATTTGGCCCTAAATTCTTGAAAACTTCCAAGCTGGCTGTTGTGGGTTCGAATCCCATCGCCCGCTTTGTGAGATGTGGCAGTGTTTCTGGATGGTGCCGGATTGCGCATTTTCACGGGCTAAAGTTCAAATAACCTTCTATGGCCGTTTGGCGGTGCAGTGGAATACTGGTATTATCCCTCCCATAGGAGCCGCGCGGTAAACCATGATTCCACTGATTCAGGTTTTGTTGACTCGTTTTACTTATGTGGCGCTGGCCTTGATTTTGATCGCCGCCGGTTGCGGCATGCCGATTCCCGAAGATGTTCCGCTGATTTTTTCCGGGTACCTTTGCAATCCGCGTCAAAGTCCCCTGTCCGATATTGCGCCGCCAACTCAGTTTGCCACCACACGCGCCATCGCCACGCCGGATCGGGTACCCGATGTGGGAATTATGATTCTTTTCGGAATGACGGGAATACTGGTGGGTGACAGTGTCCTTTATTTTGTCGGGAAACGCGGCATTGATGCGGATAATTTCCTGGCGCGGCACATTCGTACGGTGATGCACTCGAAACGGCGGGCACGCGTCGAAAAATATTTTCGCAAACATGGCAATCTCACGCTGTTTATTGGACGGTTTATTCCGGCCGTGCGGGCGCTGATCTTCGCCCTGTGCGGCATTTCGCGCATGGCCTATTGGCAATTTCTGCTGGTGGACGGGCTGGCCGGTTTAATCAGTGTGCCGACGCTGATATTTCTCGGCTACTGGCAGGCCGCACGCATCAATTGGTTGTTCCGGGAAGTTACCACCGTCAAACATTACATTTACCTCGCCGCCGCCATCGTTATTCTTATTGCACTGGTGACGTTTCTGATTCACCGGCGACGACAGGGCGGCGGGAAAGTCAGTCCATAGAGAATACTCAAGTGTTGTTAAGCAGAAAATAAATCGGTCTGATCCGGATCGTTGGAGTGCTCCTGTTCCATCATATCCCGCGCTTCATCCACCAATTCACCCAAATCCCTAAATTGCCGGTAAACCGAGGCAAAACGGACATACGCAATCGGGTCCGTCTGCCGGAGAAATTGCATCACTTGTTCTCCGATAAAGGAACTTGGCACTTCACGCTGATACTTCTGTACCACCTGTTCCTCCACCGCGTCGACAATTTTGGCGATTACCTCCGCGGATATCGGGCGCTTATAACACGCCTTTTGAATGCCGGTTAAAACCAGGTCGCGGTCAAATGGCACCCGTGATCCGTCTTTCTTAACCACCGTCAAGCGCACGACTTCCTCAATGCGTTCATAAGTGGTAAAGCGGCGTTGGCAATGTTCACATTCACGCCTCCGGCGAATCGATTCTCCACCCTCTACCGGGCGCGAATCCAGCACCCGATCCTGATCCACAGTATGACAAAATGGACAGCGCACAGACCAATTCCCCGACACATCCAAACCTAAATAGAGTAGTCGGCCTATGCGGCAGCGTCAATTAATCGTAACCGTTCATCGTAACCGTTCACGCACGATGTTTTTTGCGTACCTGCCACGCGCAGCGGTATTCGTGCAATTTGTGTTGCACGCTCGAAGAGCACCGGATGTGCAATCCGGTGGTGGATCCGCGGATGGTGGCAAACCACCGCATTTACCCTGCAGTCAATAAGTCGCAGTGTCCTCGTCTCCTCACAATCTAACATATACTCCGTACCCATTTGAACAGAAACTGTCACAGGCCCAGGAGGTTATTGCCAGCCAGTACATTGTTGCGGATGATTTTCCTGCTGGATACTATAGCCGGTTGGTTGTGTTCTTACGAGGATTATTGCCTATGTGTGGTCGTATTCCAACGTTTCGCGGTATAGTTAAACGATATGGCATAATACGAAATGGCCGATTCATCCTTGGCGCGGTCGCCATCATCTGTGGTTTCTCCGTGTGGATTTTGGGGCAGGCGGCGCCTATGGCAATGGGGGCTGCGTCCCGATCTTGGTCACACCGCCCGCCCACCTTAGATCCAACATACGGGCTGCCACGGCCTGTGGCGACGTTGCGCCCAACGGAGATTGCGTCTTGGATTTGGGCTGCACAAACCCACAATAATCAGGTAGTCTATTTGCGCCATTCATTCACATTGACCACGGTACCACCCTCGGCGACACTCTACGCGGCGGCGGCGAACCATTTACAGATATTTCTTAACGGCACACAAATCGCTTTAACCTTTCATCGTAGAAACCACTTATGGCATCTTGTCCGTGGCGACGTATGGCGTCGCGCTTGCGAAGTCTCCGTGACCAGATGGCTGCATCCGGGGGACAACACGGTGGCCATTCGCGCCGCGAATGCCACCGGATCGGCCGGCGTAATCCTTTGGATGCGAGCGGGTTCTAAAACCCTGTGCCTGACCGACGGCCAGTGGCACATGGCGGTTGGCGCACTGACAGGGGCGGCCTGGACCCGGCCGCAATTTGATGACTCCACCTGGGCGCGTGCCGTCGTCCAGGCGCCTTACGGCGAAACACCAAGGGGGCAGATAACACCCTGGCCTTCCTGCGGTTATCTGGCACATCTCTACTTTCAGCCACGGCATGTGGAAGTGCTGCATGGGCGTGCGGCGTTCCAAGGTCTTTCCGCCGTGGCGGCAGCGTTGACGCCTGGAGATATTGCGGCGGTGCGTCCGGAATATAAGGGGCGTTCCTTGCTGGCACCCGCGCACCACATTCGTCTGGTCGTAGCACCCTCGGATTCCAAGCATTCGCCGGAATTGTTGATCAGCTTTGGCGAAGAGGTGGCAGGCCGCATTCAAGTGCGTGGTGTCGGCGGTACCGTGTTGATCGGTACGGGTGAATCACGTGGTGAAGCGTTGCATGGGCCATGG
>JBMFGW010000083.1:0-17412 GCA_049977145.1 Phycisphaerae bacterium | reverse complement strand
CGCGGCAGACCGAGCCGCGACCGTAAGGGAGTGGTACCGCCGTGCACGCATACCGAGTTCGGAAGGCCGAAAGGCCGTGAACGGTTACGGGCTTTCGTCGGGCCTGGTACCAACGGCTTGGGCCGGCGCCGGCCAAGCAGCCATGTAGTGTTTCCCGCCCGATGATAATAGTGCAGAAATATTGTCACCCGTGTTTCAGCGGCGCGTAACGGTTTCCGGTGTCACACCCCCGCAGGTGCCGGCGCCGGTATGGTCGCACGAGGTCTGCCGGCACGGTAGCCATATAAACCATAGAAGGCAATGTAAATATAGGACATCATCGGAACAATAAATGAATGCTGGATACCAATGTGGTCGGCGATGAAACCCTGCAAAGGCGGCAGCAAGGCCCCGCCAAGAATCGCCATTATCAGCAGACTGGAGGCCTGACTTTTCAAGGCCCCCAACCCTTCAATGGCCAGCGAGAAGATATTGGACCACATCACGGAATCAAATAAACCGATGCCGAGAATGGCCCACATGGCCACCGATCCCGCCGACAGCATACCCGTCAGGAGCAACGCCATAATAATAAAGCTGAACAGGGCCAGCATTCGCTGCGGGCTTACGGCGCCAAGGAAGAACGCCACGAGCATAATGGCCAGCAAAATGCCATAGTGGAGAGCGTCGGCGCGGCCCGCGAGGTACCAGATCGTCGCAAAGGCCAATATTGGAATCAGCACCACGATGGCGCCCCGTAACCACTTTCGAACATCGCTAAGCGCAAACGACCCCATGAAGCGGCCAATCATCAATCCACCCCAATAGAACGAAAGAAATTTAGAAGCAGCTTCATTGGCCAGTCCGCCGAGATTGGGCTGGTGTAAATAATTGATAATGGAACTGCCCACGCAGACCTCGCCGCCGACATACATGAAAATAGCCATAGCGCCCAGCACGGTGTGCGGGTGCTTAAAAACACCGGCACCGCGGCTGATATGCTCAGTATTCGTGAAATTCGGAAGATGGGCAAAGAAAAAAAACACAGCCAAAGCCAGGAACACGCCGCCCAGACACAAATACGGTATTTTCACAGACTGTGCGCCATGACTCCCCGGCCCGTTAAACACATGAAAAATCAGGTAGCCGGCGACAACCGGACCGATCGTGGTACCGAATGAATTGAACGCCTGTGAGAGATTCAACCGGCTGGAGGCCGTGCGCTCCGGCCCCAGGATGGTGATATAAGGATTGGCGGCAATCTGCAACATGGCAAAGCCCAGCCCGACGATAAACAAAGCCACCAGAAAAAACGGATAATAGAGCAGTATCGCCGCCGGATAAAACAGGATGCTTCCCGCTGCGGAAATCAGCAGACCGATGATCACACCATTTTTGTAGCCGATGCGGTTAATCGGATCGCCCCAATACATGGAAATCAGATAATAGACCACCGAGCCGATCGTATAGGCTCCAAAAAATGCAAACTGAATGAGCATCACCTGAAAATAATCAAGAGTAAAAGCCTGCTTGAAGCGCGGAATGAGAATATCATTCCATACGGTCATGAATCCCCACATAAAAAAGAGGATGGTCATGATGGCAAACGGACCGCGATAGGTTCTTCCGCCGCTTTCAGTTGTCGCCTTGTCGGTGGCCTTAATTGTGGTAACGCTGATGGCCATGCCATATTTCCTTTAACATGTTGACTACAGCCGCTCGCATAGCGGTTAAATGACAGCTCTTGGAGTTACGCAAACCGGGATAGTCAGGCCCCCGGTAGTGATTTTTCCGGCGGCTTGCCGCCGCCCGCATATTCAAAGAAGGTGCGATAATGTTGCCGGAAGTAGCCCGCGCTATAGGTTTGGGCGGCATTGAGCACAATTCCGATAAAGTTCGCATGTACCTGCCGGAGCTGCTCGCGGATACGGCCCACCGTGCCGCGGGTAATCATCCCGGCCCGGAGCACCGCGACGACGCCATCCACACGGGAAGCAAGGTTGATGGAATCCGCGACAAAGGTGAGCGGCGCACCATCAAAAATAATCATATCAAACTGGGTTTTCATCTGGGCCAGAACATCCGGGAAAGCGCGATGATCGGTAAGCTCCGTGGGGAGTTTAGAACGCGATCCACAACTGAGAATGTGCAGAGATGGAACGTCCGGGCATTGGGCAATAGCTTGATCCAGTCGGGCGCGGCCGGCCAGGACATCCGCCAAGCCAACTTCCGGCACAAAAGGATAAACGCTCTGCAGCGTGGGGCGATAAAAATTGGCATCGACCAGCAGCACCTTCATTTCACTGATGGCAATGCTGTTGGCCAAATTACTGGCCACGGTACTGGCTCCGCCACCCGGGGAGAAGCTGGCCACCAACAGCGTTTGAATAGGCCGATCCGAGGCGGAGGCGGCAAGGCGTCCACGAACCTGGCGGAAAGATTCCGCGGTCATGGAAGCCGGCGAATTGCGCACGCTCATCATGGGACTGCCGCTTAGCAGCGGGTCATCGGCATGATCGGGAATGAAACCCAGCAGAGGCAGGCGCATCACACCGGTGACATCACGTGGCGTATTGACCCGCGTATTGGTCACTTCCACCAGATATGCCAATCCAAAAGCCAGCAGCAGACCAAAAACCAAACCGCCGATAAGAAAATGGCTAAGTTTTGGGAAGGACATTTTTTTCGCTGGAATGGCGGAGTTGCGCAACTGCACCTTGGACTCATCAATGGTGCGTTGCAGATTCATCATCGTGGCGCGATCAATAAGATGATTCAACAACGATTGGTTGGTTTTGAGATTCGCCAACAGGCTGTCATATTCCTGAACCGCAGCATCAAGATCATGCACAAGTCGCTGTTCCTGTTGAACGCGGCGCTGGGTGGAAGCGAGCATGGCTTGCGCGGATTGCAGGCGCGTCTTGGCGGCCTCCTGCATTTGCAGGCGTGCGCGCACGGTAAGCTTCTCTTTAAGCTGGCTAATTTGCCGTTCCAGGCTGGCCTCGCGGATTTCCAAAGCCACCGTACCGCGGTAGCCGCGGCCCAGGGTTTTCTGGGAAACTTGAATGGACTGTTTGAGATTCAGCAGATTCAACTGTAATTCACGCAAATTGGGATCATTGTCGACCAACTGCTGCATATCAGGAGAAAGTTTAAGAGTATTGTTGGCAACCTGCTTTTTGATTTCTTCATACGCGGACTGCGCTTCCTTGGAGCGGATTTCCGCCTGAATCTCAAAAGTATTGAGCGTGGCGAGCGTATTGGCCAGAACCGTGTGCTGTTCAATTAAACCGGGAACATCATGGGCCACCCGGAAAGTTTCCACGCGGGCCTGCAAGGCTTCAACTGTGGCCTGCATGTTGGCTTCCGCGGAAGCCACGCTGCGCGCCTCGCGCGATAGCTGAGTTCTTTCCTGATTACGGACATAATCCAAATAAACCGTACTGACCGCGTTAACCAGATTCGCGGTCTCCACCGGATTATGCCAGGATAGACTGACCTTAAAAAGGTTGGTGTGGGGGATCGGCGCAACATTCAAATCCTTTTGCAAGTCATCCATGGGATCGGACGCATGGGCGAGAAGCCAGGAACTTTTTTCCCCGGGATTTTTGGCGCTTTGCTGAAACGCGCTGGTTTGCAGGGCCGTCTGTAGAACATCGGGGCTGGTTACCAGAACGACCTGACTGTTAATAAACCGGCTGACCCCTGTATCCGAGGCATAAGGATTATTCTGCCGGGAATTTAACGGATTGGGCAAATTAGGGCGCACCTCAAAGATACTGTAGGCGGTCCAACGGGGATCAAACTGCCGGAATGTCAGAAACAAGGCGCCGCCGACAATAACTCCCAACAGCGTCCCAATGAGAATCAACCATTTGTACCGCCGCAGTATGAAGCCAAGCTTCGGTCCGGCTGATACACTATTTTGATCCGGGATTGATCCGGCCAAGGCAAGCGCGTTTGATTGCGTCATGGTAGCCCTCTAAAAGGTTTAAGACAAAACTCACAGACAACACATTCAGAGTCGAAGCTCTTCATATATCTTTATACCCGGTTTTACGCCGCTGGCAAGCGCAAAAAAACATCACCCGGCAAAAAACACGCCCCATAAAGCGCGCAACGGTCACCCGGGAGCATTAGCCTTGGAGCTTGGCCAGCAACTTCCGCGCGCGCGGCAATATCGGATCGTGCGTTGTTTCCGCAAGTTTAATACCTTTTTTAAGAATTTCCACCGCACGAACCTTATTTTTCTGTGCCACCAGCACCATCGCCAGATGATAATACGCAGCGGGTGGTGGATTATACCGCAAACTATGTTCCAGTGCAGCAACCGCACCGCTTAAGTTTCCATTGAGGAAGCGAATCCATCCCAGCGTATCAAGTATATCCCCGTTGTGCGCATACTGACCGGTACCGCCGGCCTGCTGGACAAGCAGTGCATTACAACGCTCGGCATAAGCGGTAGCGGCCGCCGGCTGATGAAGTTTAACCGCCAGCAGATAGGCCAGATTATTTAAGATGGATGGATCATTAGCATTAGTCTTCAGAATTGCCAGGTAATAACGGCGACAGGCCTCATACTGCTTAAGCTGGTAGGTTGAAAAAGCCGCAATTTCCAGACCCGCATGGCGAATAATGGCGGAAGGTTTATCCGCCAGAGCGGTTTGCGCGGAAATTAACGCATTCTGATATTGTTTATTGGCAAACTGAACCATAGCCCGGGCAGCGGAGAGAAGCGCGGGATCAATGTGGCGATCCGTGCCGAGTTCAGCAAGCGATTTTATAATCACCGCCAACTTACCGGCTGGCTGGAAACCGGATTGGAATGCCGAAAGCACATTGAAAAACTGAGCGGCATTGCCCGCGGTGAGTTTCAAGGATTGGGTAAAATCTTTTGCCGCGGCATCAAATTTTTCCAGTTTTGTCTGGGCAGCGGCGCGTTCAAGATACAGTTCGACCACATTGGGCGACACCGCCAACGCTCGCGAGGCAACAACAATGGCTTGGGGAAAATCACCGGCGGCTTCCAGCACCTGCGCATAAACAATCGCCGCGGCGGTGCCGCGATTGGCCATTTGAAAGGCCTTCCTGGCGGCGGTCACGGCGCTACGTTTATGCCCGGTCAGCAGTTCGTAACGCGCCTGCATCATGACCCATTGCGGACTGGATGGAAACGCCTGAAGAGAACTGGTAATGAGTTTCTGCAAGCGCCGCAGCGGGGCAAGCGTGCGCAGGGATGCCGCGGCATCGCTGGTATCCGCGGAAGGCAAGGCGAGGTAACGCGCTGAAAGATCAAATAGCAGATTCGCCAGTTGCACACGGGGGAGTTGATCCTGCGGCGCATTTTTCAAAATGGTGTTGTATTCATAGACTGATTCCGCCAATTCCCCCTCCCCCGCGTAAGCCTGGGCCAGCAGTTGTGCGGCGGCAAGATTGGATGGATTCGACGCGGTCAGCAATTGGAGGTCCTGAACCGCCTGGGCATAGTGTGGTGTCGGCGGAGAAAGCAACAGCGTCGCCATATCATACAATGCGTGCGGATCATGCGGATTGAGGGTCAACGCACGGGCTAAAGCCGTTTGGGCTTTATGCTTATGGCCAGCCTGCAAATAGCCAAATCCTTCCAGTACCAACGCTTCTTCATCGGAGGGATTCTTGGCTAAAAGTTGTTTCTGCAAAATGGCAATTCCCTTGTCCGGCAAACCGGCGCGAATCAGTGTTTCCGCATAGCGGAGGGTAATGGTGCGGTTCTCCGGCACCGCGGCATAAAGTGCCGAATATTGCCGCAGCGCCATGTTGAATTTCCCGGCGCTGAAATACATATCACCCAAGCGGCGCTGTACGGTATGCCGGTCTTTGGGCTGATCCTTGAGCGCGGCCTGATAAACCTGTGCGGCCTGACTGAGATTTCCGGTACTCTGATAGAAATCGCCCAACAGCAGCCGGCCCGCAAATGCGACGGATTTCTTTGAATTTTCCGCCAGTGATTCAAAAACCCGCTGGGCGGCATTAGTATTTTTTTCCAGCACATATATTTCACCGAGTTCCCGGGCCAGTTGCAGATTATCCGGTCGGGTCTTGCGGGCCGTTTTTAATAAGGCGATGGCGCGTGCGGGTTTTTTGCTGCGCATATAGAGCAGAGCCAGGCGGGAAACATTGTTCATATCCGACGGATCGCGCTGGTAAATCTTGAGGCGGCGGGCGATTTCCGGTCCCGGTGGACCATACAAATCGGCAAACTGATAATGCCAATTTTGCAGTTGCGTATTAAGCGGGTAATAAGCCAGCCCTTGATTGACCAACTGGCGCGCGCGCTGGATATCCGCGGAATTATTGGTGCTTAAATAATACTGAATTAACGCGGTAAGCGCGGACAAATCATCGGGTTTCGCCTGCAAAGCTCCCGTCAATTCGCTCACGCCATCCCGCAAATCCCCCGACGACAGTAAGGCGATTCCATAAAAGGTCTTGATGTTGGCGTCATCGGGATGCTTTTTCAGAACGCCAGCCAGAGTTTTCGCGGCGCTGGCGGAATTCCCCTGCGCAATTTCCAACTGGGCCTGTAAAAAAGCACCATGGTAGCCATCGGCGTTCAAGTCGGCGGCGCGGGCGGCCAGTTGTCCGGCTAATTTGAATTGTTTCCGGACCAGTGCGGCCCGGAATTGCGCTTGCAGAATTTGCGTATTATTGGGATGCGCCCGGCCCAGTGGCGCCAGAACACTGGCCGCCTTGGCGGCGTCGCCAGTTGAAAGATAAAATTGGCTCATCAATAAAGCGCGTTCAATCGGATCGGGCAACTTCGCAATCGCCGCCTGTTGCGCCTGTTGCGCCGACACCCCCGCCACCGCGATTTGCGCGATGTTGCTGGTCAGCGGGCCCAGAGAAACCGTCGGCATGGCCGATTGGGGATGCGATAACTGATCGTGGATAAGAATAAATTGCAAGTTCGTAGGGGCAACTTTCAGAGCCTCCGTGATCAGGGCCTGTGCCGCGGCACGTTGCTGTAACCCGGCCATTGCCGCGTAGACCACGGTCACCACACGTGGATCACCCGGCGATTCTTTAAGCCATGGAGCCATGGTTTTTTCCGCAGCTGTATAATGATGCTCCGCCAGTTCAAGACGCGCCTTGAGTTGCGCCAGGGAAAAGCTATGACGGGTATCAATACGCGACAAAAGTCGAGCCAGTTCCGGGCGCCGGTTGAGGTTGGCCAGCGACAAGGCTTCAATTTTCAGGGCGGCCGCGTTTTTAGAATCCTCTTTTAAGACCGCCTGCGCTGCGGCGAGCGCTTTCCGCGGATGCTGTTGCACCATAAGTTCGGCGCGGGCCAGAACCACACTGGGCTGACCAGGCAGATATTTTTGAATTTCATTTAACACCGTCAACGCGGAACCGGATTGGCCGCGAATCTGATAAATCTGGGCCAGCAGTTGTTTTTCCGTCAGCCACAGGGATAGGTCTTGGGGGGTGGGCGAGAGGATTCCATTGGCTTTTTTTATCCAGCGCCGGGACGCATCCAACCGCCCCTGCGCGAAACGCAAGCGGGCCCGCGCCACATAGACCCAGGCGGATTGCGGAATACGTTGAGCCACCCAGGACAAAGCATTGGCGGCCCGCGCTAAATAATTCTTTCGCACGTCCGACCCGCCCGGAGCTTCCATCGCCAATTGCAGATAAGATCCCATAAGCATCTCATTGATGCGCAAGCTGATATTGCGATTGATCTCCGGCGTTAATCCGCCACCCGAAGCCGGATGCGCCAAGCCCTGTTTTAGGTATTTGATGGCCTCCGCGGGCTGGTTGGCACGGCGGAGAAATTCTCCGGCGGCCGCGTAAGCGCTCATATCATCTGGTTTGAGCGCCACAATTTTTTTGAATAACCCGGCAATCCGCGTCGGGGCGACCCCCTGGACAAGCCATTGTTGCGCCTGTGCTTCGAGAACCTTAGAATTGTTGGGAGCCAGTTTTTCCGCCGCCGCCAGCGCTTGGGCGGCAGCAGCCGTATGTCCGCTTACCGCACGGCAGATTGCGGCAAGAGAAATGAGCGCATCGATATTGCGCGGATGTTTGGCAACAAATCCCTGGACGACGGCAATGCCTTTATCAAATAATTTGGTCATGGCGGCGTGATTGATCAGATTTTGGGCATGTTCCGCCGCCGCCTGTTGCAGATATACCTGCGCTAATAGGGAATACGGAAGAATATTATCCGGTTGCAGTTGGCAGGCGGTTCGCAAGTCCGCCTTGGCGGCGGTAAAGCGGCGATTGGTTAGCGCCGCCAAACCGGAAACGGACCGCAGTCGGGCCTGGGCGCGATACATATAGGCTGTGGCATTTTTCGGATCGAGCTTGATAACATGATTCGCCTGCGTCTCTATTTGCTGCCAGATGGAAGCATCATTGCCGGAATGAATGGCATCTTGATAAAAGGCGTCCAGAAGTTTCACCCGCGCCGAAAGCAGATTCGGATTCTGTGCAATGGCGGCATGCCAGTCGCTTAGTGCGGCACGGTAGCGCTGGATATTTTGCGCAGTCGTCTGATAATTCAGGTCCCCAAGTTTTAACAGGATTTCCGCCGCCTGCGGCAGATGCTCGCGTAACGATACCACCGCCGCCTGCTGATACAATGAGCGCGCCAGTTCCGTATCATTCTTTTTAAGCGCCGCCTTGGCTTCCGCCACCAGCCGGGTGGGGTTATTGTTGATCTTGATCAGGATGTAATAAACTCCGGCGATTCCACCGATAATGGCGATGAGAACCGCAATCAAGATCATTAAAAAGCGTGTATTAACCCGTTTAGCCATGCTGATTCCTTCGTATCTCTGTAGCGCGTTTCCGTTTCACAATTCAGTGCCGCCCGACTTTTTCGCCTGGCGCGGCCCCCCCGGTATTTTCCGGGTGCCGGGAGTACGATTTGGGCGCATTGAGTTTTTTCCAATTCGGCAAAAGCCGCTCAATGGCCGGCAACGCCGCCCGGATAAACGACGCTATCGCCCGGCGCGCCTGCGGCCGGGTAGTCAACCCGCCGGGGCCCTCGGCGGTAACTTCAATTTTAGCATCATAGCCGTATTTACTGGTGGTGCGCCAAAATAATTCGCTGACCTGTTCCGGATTGGGAACATACCGCCCATCCACCTGGAACACATAGGCGACATTCACATAGCGTCCCCGATGCTGATCCATACTCAGCGGAATGCCGGCTTCGCTCATTTTGGGAGCATAAAATGAAAGAAACCGCATCTCAAGGCTGGAATAGGTGCCATCGGCATGGGGAACATGACGGATCGTGATAAGCGAATCATGAATGCGTTTCATACCCACACCGGCCCAGCAAACATTGGGAACGTGCGGTGTGGCAAAATCAGTGGGATAATAATTCAAATTCACATCCACCTGTGAACCCGGCGTTCCGGCTGGCATGTTGGTGTTGACGTAGGGACGCAGAAGATAATGGTGGGTGCCCAGCACCTGGACAACCTCCGCGGACAGTCGTTGGTCCACCGCGCCCTTCGGCATGACCCACGCGCCGAGCTTCTTCGGCAGACTCCGTAATGGCGCCTGCAGCGGCGTATGGCGCTTCCGCAAAACCACATTGAAAGCATTCGAGGCTACCGTAAGTGCCACCAAACCGCCGGTTAAAATGCCTAATGCCACTATGGCTGGGAAAAGAGTTTTCAGTGACAAATTGTTGCTCATACTTTGGCCTCCCGCCCGGCCGGGTTGAGTTCCGGAACATCATCGACAAAAAGATGAGCCGTAAAAAGATCGATCAATTTGGCGGCCCCCAGTTGCAACAACCCGGCGGGAATCAGCATCAGCAAACCCAGACTCGCATGCGTACTGCCGCGGGCCCATTCCGAACCCGCATCGGCAAATAATACCCCGGTCAAGGTAACGCGCAGGGCATTGACAAATATAGCGATCGGCAAGGCGCAAAGCGCCAGCACCACTTTTTGCCACATGGGACGATTGGTGGAATACGCCAAGGCCACCGCCAACGCAAAAAATGCCGTGAGCATCCGGATACCGCTGCAAGCCTGCGCCACATTCAGCGACGGCCAATGATCACCGACCTGAATGTGAATTTGCGTGGCTTCGCGATAAGCGTGAACGCCGAACAGCAGCAACATGTGCGCACCGCCCGATGCGGCGATATACTGCAACGGGGTGGTCAGTTTGACATACAACGCCTGCGGCGGGTTGATCATGAATAACAGGTAACAGATCGGCAGCCAGAGAATTTTCATCTGTTCCCACCCCAACAACCACAACCCCAGGCCAAATAAGACCACTAACATACTTAGATCGGAGAATTGCTCCTGCCCGGTAATACGAAACAACACTTGTCCGAAGACTCCGAAGGTCAGTAACAACAGCCCCATGGCCACCGGCTTTACCGGCAAATTGCGCAGTGTATGCCAGCGTAAATAAATAAACATGGCACTAATTACCGGAATCAGAAACCCCTGGCTGAAATTCGGGTTGGTACTCCATACATGCACCAATTGCGCAAAATTAATGTGGTATAGCCAATAAAAAGCCGCACCCAAGACCACTATTACCGCCGGAATATATCCTGGTAAAGCCGAACTGCCGGTCCGGGACGTTAGTGAAGTCATATAGTTATAGCGCAATGGCTGCCGCACGGCGGCTGGGCCGCGATCCGCAGGAGTATTGGAGGTTTCTGAAGCCGGCATATTTTACGCTCCGGTTGTGACCGCTATAAGTTTGATGCCGCCAGGAGGCCGCGCTTTTCAAAATACCATCCCACATAACCATTCTTATATGGATTACTGGGGCGTTCCACCGTCGCCATCAAATCACCGCCAAGCCGTCCCCCGGACTACTGAATAATGGTCGGCTGGATGTAGTAGTTACGATCATAGGTAAATCCGAAGCCATAACTTGCGGAAAACCCATTACGAATAATTGCCAGCGGAGTGGCAAAAAAATCGGTGCCGACATTCAATGTATCATACGGTTTGAGGAAAATATCCGGTTCCTGGCCGCTGAATATAGCCTGCATATTAACTTGAATGGTGATTTCCTGATTATGCCCGATACGACGGATCAGCTCGCAGCGCCGGGGAATCGCCAGCGGACCGAAGTTACCTGCCGCCGCAATGGCCTGTTCCAAGGTCAATTTCTGTCCGGTCATGGAATAAACGCCAGGCCGTCCGACATTGCCCATCACGAAATAAACGGATGGTTTGAGCGGCGGAACATTAATCACATCGCCCGAGTGGATGACGATGTTATACCGCGGATCGCCATCGCGCAGCTTTTTGAGATTGATGCGGATAATAACTTCACCGGGATATCCAGAGGCTGCGGTTTTTGTTGCCGCGGCAAAATTATAATGAACCGGGGCGGTCGCCACGGGTTCACCACCCAGGCGCACCCACTGGCCATTCACATAAACAAACCGCCCGCCGACGGAGGCTCCAGTTTGCTCCATGGCCTGATTCATCAGATTTTTCGCCGCCGCGTTGGAAGAATTTACCGGCGTCTTGCCGTGCTGTAATTCGTTGGCTATGGCATTAAGCATATTGGTTTGCGAACCGGACGCCGCAGGAGCAGCAGCCGCTGCGGCGGATTGCAACGCGGCCTCCTTTTGCACGCGTCGAATAACATAAAGATAATTCATCCCCGGTGTGGCGGGGACATCACCGGCCAGCGCCAAAGCATCCAACAGGCGGAAATCAGGCGACATGATATTGTAAGTGCCGGGATGATTGGCGGCGCCAATAATCGAAAACACCCGCCGCCGGGCTTCTGTGAGGTCCACATTCACCTGCGGACCGGGCTGGTGCGGCCCGGGTGCGGCCATCTGCCCGCTTTGAATCAGTTTATGCACGATCTCGCGGCGCAGTTGCCGCGTGGTCATACCCGCCGCGTGAATCTCCCCGATAAAATCAAGGGTAATGTCCCCTTGGGTATTGATCTGCCGGGTTTGCACGGATTCCTGTCCCGGCACCACGAGTTCGAAAACCGAAATGGTCAGCACATCTCCTGCCCCCAGCACGTACGGTTTATGCACCGGCAATAAATCCGCCGGGGTCGGCGGCGTCGAATCCGGCCATGCTCCCGGCGGCGGATCGTTGACCGCCAGAGAATCCAAAATCGGCCAAGTGACGGGTTGTACGCGCCCAAAAGGATTGGCTTTATCGAATCGGCCAACTTCGGCCGGATTCAAAAATGAATTGCTTAAATTCAGATAATCCCATGGACTGGTGGTTTGGCACCCCCCCAGTCCCACCAGCAACCCGGCCAGCAGGCCCACACGCACCAACCTCTTTCTGATTTCTTTACCGGGCGCGCTACGCCGCACCGCCTCGGGGCACCCTACGCCATCCGCGGCTATACTCAAAGATTCAGAACTCTTACGATTCGCAATGTTCCATATCATGCGCCAACGCTCCGAGTCAGAGAAAACAGATCATTAATTACACCGCCGGTTGATTGTTGAATTCGCAATTCGCGCTTCAGGCACCAACCGTACAGCTAAAGTATGTGCCAAAATCCAAATAACCACAAGTCCCATTGCCGAATTTTTACATTGTCGGCACTATCCTGCGGTGCCGCCAGCACATTTCTTATGCCAATGTTCGAGCGTTTTGCCGATTCTGTCAAGCCGACAAAACATCCCCAACGTTTCCGGACTATCTATCGGCTATTGCGAGGTAAATTCGTGCAAAAAAACGCCCACTGGCCTGAAATTGCACCGTCCAAAGCTATTTTTCTTCAGGTTGTAACTGCTGGCGAACAAAATCCGCCCGCGCCGCCTTGCGCGCCTCGCCATCCAGACGCCGGCCCAGCACTCTTTGCAAATGCGCCGGTTGCACGGTCAAAAATAAACGGTTGATGCCGTCAATACTCAATCCCGTCACCCGCCGCATTGCCACACCCAGCCGCAAATGGGACAGAAAATACAACGTCTCTTCGGTGGTCAGCAGCCGGGCGTTGCGCAACACGCCAATGGCCCGCCCAATTTTGTCATCTACCGCCAGCGGGCGCTCGTGCTCCAGGATCGCACGCGCGGTCATTTCCGCTTCAATAATCCGCGGGATGACCGCATCATTAAATTCTGCAAGAATCTCCTCCTCGGAACGCCCCAGCGTCGTTTGATTGCTGATTTGATAAAAGTCCCCCACCGCCTCGGTGCCTTCCCCAAACAGACCGCGGATCGCCAAGTGCATATCCTTGGCTGCCTGAAAGACCTTCTCAATTTCGCCTGTCAGTTTCAACGCCGGCAAATGCATCATTACCGATACCCGCATACCTGTACCCACATTGGTCGGACAGGCGGTTAAATAACCCCAGCGTTCATGAAACGCATAATCCAACTGCTGCTGCAACAGATCATCCAGCCGGTCCGCCTCGCGCCAGCATTCCCTTAACTGCACCCCGGAACGCATCACCTGAAGCCGCAGATGATCTTCTTCATTAACCATCACGCTCAAGCCCTCATCGGCGGTAATGGCCACGCCCCGGCTGCCTTCGCCGGACGCCAGTTGTTTACTGATCAGATGCCGCTCCACAAGCATCTGCCGGTCACTTTCATCGGTTTTATCAACCTCAATGTAAAGCAGATTGGCGATCCCCGGCAACGCGGTCAAGCGCGCGCGACACAAACGGTGTAATTGCGTCCGCTGGGCGCGACTGGCCTTGCTCATGAAAGGAAACGCCGCGAGATTGCGTGCCAGGCGCACCCGCGAGCTCATGACGATATCGTTGTGTGGTCCTTTCGCCGACAGCCACTCCCCGCTTTGCGTTATTAAATCATCAAAAATCATGTTGCTTATCACCCTGATGCCGTTCTATCCGGCGCATTAATCCAGTAATCAGACCGCCTTTTCTAAAAGGCTGATCTGATCCCGCAATTTTGCGGCTTGTTCATACGATTCCGCTGCCACCGCCTGGGCCAACTCTCTCTGCAGACGGTTAATTTCCGTCCGCCGCAGTTGCACCCCATCTGAAATATTGCCGCCATCCCTGTGCTGCGGCGGACGGGGCTTTCCGGTATGGTGTTTCGCCCCCCGCTGCGCTTTGCCGATAACCGCTTCCAAATGTCGCACAAAAATATCGTAGTCCTTTTCGCAGCCCAACAGACCGGTATCCTTAAATTCCTGCCACGTCATACCGCAATCCGGGCAATGCAGGCTGCAAACCTCGGACACTTGGCTCTGTGCCGCCACAAACTCATTGAGGATTTCATTTAACGACAAGTGTTCCGGCGCGGTGTAACCCGCAGCCGCCGCGCACTGGTCGCACAAATCCAGTGCGACAATTGTACCATTGTTGATTTCCTTGATGTGTACCGTCGCTGCTTTATTACACCGTTTGCACATCATAATACCGTATCACCGTTCCAAAACACCACACCGCCGTCGGTCCGAACGTCAGTTTCAAATTCCTCCGGCATGCCTCCGCCGCCTGCTGATCGGCCCATTCCCCGTAACTAATATTAGGTGCCCATCGCCTGTAATTCAAGCCGGATCAGCGTTACCAATAGCCATTTGAGGGAAAAATTGATCATATTTCCCGATAAATCGTGCTGTCCCAGCACTTCATAAAAACGAATCCAGCTTTTCCGGGTACTATTCCTGCTGTACACTACCAGCATGAGCAATACCAGTTCCGAAACCAGTACCAAACCCGAATTGCACGTTTACCAGCGGCTGTTGCTAAAACTCCGGCAGTCGTTGGATGAACAGAAGATGCAGCCGGGCCAGTTTCTCGCTTCCGAGTACGATCTGGCGCGGCGTGAAGGAGTCAGCCGCAGATCAGTCCGCCACGCCGTCGATATTCTGGTTCGCGAGGGCCGGGTGGAGCGCAGGTCGGGCAAGGGCCTGTACATTCGGCAGCCTGGTTCCGTAACCCGTTGGATACAAGTGGTGGTCCCTACGCTGGCGGCGCATCTGTGCATTGAGGTCGCCGGTGGTGTAAAAACCGCGGCCTTAAAGGCCGGCGTGCGGACCCAGATTTATGACGCCCACGGCAGTTTTGACTCTGATCTGGAGGCTCTTCGCCAGTTACCCGCGACCGCCGCGAGCGGCGCGATTATCTGGTCCCTGCACCACAAGCGTTTTGCGGAGGTGCTGTATGAACTCAAGGCCGCCCAATATCCATTTGTCCTGGTGGATGAGTCTCTCCGCGATATTGAGGTTCCCACCGTTTTATCGGACAACTATCGGGGCGGTTATCTGTTGGGGCAGGAACTGATCCAGCGCGGCCACCGCCGGATTGGTTACATAAGTTTTCCCGCCGACACGACTCGGCAGCGGACGCAGGGCCTGCAGGATGCACTTGCCGATGCGAATCTACTCTTCGATCGATCACTTAATCGTGAGCTGCGGACAACGTTGATGGAGGATTGGTCTGCCGAGATCGATCGGCTCACCAGAGAACTCCTTGATCTACCGGACACGCCAACAGCCATTTTTTATAACAACGACCATGCCGCCATACGCGGGTACGAGACGATCCGTGCCCTGGGATTACGAATTCCGGAAGATGTCAGTGTGGTCGGTTTTGATGGCGATCCGTCGTGCCGTCTGCTGACGCCAACCCTTGCAACCATCCGCCAGCCGGCCCGGGAAATGGGAATCGCGGCCATGGAAATACTGCTGGATCTGATGGCTGACAGCCAAGGCGGTGCCGGTAATATGGCGGCAGATGATTTGCCCCATCAAGTGCTCCCCATTACCTGGCAGGAGGGTGGGTCCATCGGGCCAGCCCCACGCCGAAGACCATTTAACCACAGCCCCCGGCAAATCAAAAAACCGCGTTAGGTGCCGTTAAGTATACTCCGCTCGCCTTCCAATGCGACGAATTGATGGCATGGCCTACTGTACCGCAGGCATCTTGCCTGCCCCCCGTCATCTGGGAGAAACTCGCAATCCCGATAAACATGGGCACACCCAAACGGGAATCTATGGACAGCCATCTGTTGCGTAACGTCCGTTCCGGGTTTCGGTGCCGTAACTGCGCTCCAGTGACCATGCCGCTAAACCTCAATTTCTGTTGAGCAAAGCATACCCGCTCCCACGGCAGGGGCGTGGCAATTTTTCCGGGCACCCCTGGGAGCGCGGGTGTCCTCACCCGCTTAGGCCCTCCGCGAAATCCCCGGGCCATGCTGCAAATGGCTTGTTTTGAGCCGATTTCGCCACCGCCCGGAAAAATTGCCACGCCCCTCGGCAGCACTCAACCCGAATCGCGGCAAACTTCACCCAAGATACGCCCCCGGCTTTACGAAAAGCAGGAGACGTGCAAGCATGGTGCCAACAGGGTTTACAAATAGCCCCGGGATTTTGGCGTTTGGCCAGAGCGCAATAGGCCAATCCGGAATGGAAACGTCATTGCGTAACGGCTCATTTTCGCCATAAATTTCAGACGAAGTTATCGGACGTTACGAAACTAATTTTAACAATTATTATTTGCAATGACGCCCATGATATATTATAAGTGTACTGGTTACCGTTACCGGTTCAGTAGAATGCGTTCCACCGGCGGAGGAAATGGGTTGGGCATCAGCTCGGTCAAAAAAGGGTTGGTCGGTAAGGCGGGGGTGAAACGCGGTGCAAAATATGTGTCAATGTTTTTGATGGGAACGCCACGGCGGCTTAAACGTAACTGGGAATTTTAACATTGACTTGCATTGGCTGGAGTTTCGGTGTATAGTAGATACCGGTATCAGGAATCGGTATCTTCGATTGATCGATACGGAGTATGGTAATGAAAAGGCTGTGGTGCCCGTGGCTGTTGGTTGCTTTGGTGGCTGATGACTTGCCGTCGGTAACTTTGAACACATCCGATGCGGAAATCGGCGGCGCGAAAACGCCCGGTCAGGCCTCGGACTTCAGCAATGCTTCCGCCACAGTGTGGTGGTTGCCAACATGCCTGCCGTCGGCATGGGTTTAGGGAAAGGAGGTTAGCGCGGAAAGGTTTTCTCGGCAAGGTGGCTGCGTTGGCCAAGGTGGGCCGACTTGGGTTTATTCAGGGAGCTCTCAACTTCAGATTTGCCAACCGTTGTGGTTGGCATGGAGCAGAAGAGTAACCGCCAGCATCACGAAGCATTGTGCCGGGGCGGTCATAACGGGAAACATCACCAATGGCACGGCATTTACCGTGGATCGTTCGGGAGAATTACCGCCAGCCAAATTCCAAATTCATTCCAACATTGCCGTTGGCTAATGGAAGCTGGTCATGTGTGTAGTTGTCAAGAAATGGTTTTAGCGGCGATAATTGAGGAGTTTTCATGTTGCAACAACGTTCACCCTATGCCTATCGGTTTCTGACGTGGAACTGTCTGACGATTTTTGCGGCGCTGTTTCTGGTCGGTGGCATGACCCGTGGTGCAGATTTAGCATCATTGGTGAACCCATTTGTCGGCACTGCTGCGGGCGGCAACATTGTTCCGGGTGCCATAGC
>JBMFGW010000082.1:0-17605 GCA_049977145.1 Phycisphaerae bacterium | reverse complement strand
GCAATGACATAATGCTCTATGTTCAGCCCCAGGGAGAGCATTTTGCCGGGATCGGGTAGGCCATAATACACCGGTGTAATACACTCATAGGTTCCGATTCCATCCACCGCGTACCCAGGCTTGTTGATACCCGCCCCCAGAGCATTGCAGCACTGATCGTGGCCGCCGACGACAATTTTTACATTCGTTGACAGGCCCAACTGTGACGCCATCTCACCAGACACAGTACCCGCAACCGTACCGGAGGGCAGACAACGTGGCAGCTTGGCGCGATCCATTCCGCTTATGGCGAGCAATTTTTCCGACCAATCTTGCTTATGAATATCAAACAGCAAAGTTCGATTTGCGTGGGAATAACTGATGAACGGATCAGCACCCAGTAAAAATTCCACCAATCCGCCCCACATCAAAAAATAATCGGTCGCGTGATAAAGTTCAGGCCTATGCTCTTTAAGCCACTGCAACTTCGGCAGCGTATAACTCGGCGTAAGCACATTGGGATTGATTCCGTAAAATTCTTCCTGTGACATTTGACGCAACATTACGTCAATATACTCTCGTCCACGGACGTCCGAGGAAAGAATGCTCGAACCCAGAATTTGGCGATTTTTGTTTACCGGTGTGGCGGCTTCCCCCATTGCACTGACGCACAATGCTCGGAGCGGGTCAGATTTTGTGGCCGCCGCCACTTCGGAGATCGTCTCCTGTACTTGAGTCCACACATACGGTGCGTCCAGTTCCGCCCAACCTTGGCGCGGATAGGCAGTTGGGTACTCCCGATACGCCAGATGAATACACTTTCCACCGCTTGAAAATGCTCCCGCCTTACAACCGCTTGTACCGACATCAATACCCAAGGTGCTCACGCTTTTGTTACCTCGTAGCCCAGATAGGCGCTGAATGCTTCACGGATCGGATCGGCCACATGGCCGGGTGTCACAGCGACATGGTGGCGATGACCGGTCATACCAATTGTTTGCAACAGGTTTTGCAGATTGGCGATTTCAGCGACCCCGGCGCAGCCGAAAAAGTCTTCCGCAATTTCATCTTCCGTGAATCGACCTTCGCCCAGATAGCATTTGATTCTGCCATCCTGCGTCAGCAGGTTGCCGAAACTGATCGGCATGGGCGCGATGCGCCCCACGTTACAGCCCCAGGAACAGCCTGGTCCCACAACCTTGGCCAACATGCTATGATCAATCACCTTGCCTTTGGCGCGCATCATTTTCTGCGGCACCGGGCCACAATGAAATAAAATACACTTGTCGGGATCATCGCCGTAATTGTTGTTCCAATCCAGACACGTCGTTACCTGACCCGATGCCAACCGCAAGGCCCGCATCATAACCGCCGAGCCTATATCCACCTCACACGCGGTGGCCACACCCCGATTATTCAGTTCGCTTAACAGCGTGCAAGGCGATATATGCAGCTTTTTCTGCAGTTCAATCCAGCAGCGAATGGCCAGGGCATCAAGCTGAAATTCTTCCGTGATTTGATCCAACACCACGCCCAAGCGGGCCATGTTGGTGATGGCCTCCCCGGGCACGGCGGAAAAATCGGTGTAGCCGGTAAGAAAGGCCGCCTTCTCGCGCACCGCTTTATTATTGGCATCAAGTGCTTCAATGCGAAGGAAAACATCTGATAAATCCATCGTTTCAATTGTTATTCCGTGTCGCTGCAACGTCAGTTCGTCGATACGTACCGTCTTAAACGCCGTCGTGCGGGCACCAATGGCTCCGATGGTCATCCGGCGCATCCCGCCGACCACCCGGCAGAGCCGGTCAAAATAGTCGATATTGGCTTCAAACGTTTGAGAAGCTGGGGCGACTGTGTGCGGCTGTAACGCGGTAAACTTGATTCCGTATTGGCAAAACACATCCATAATAGAGAGCTTGCCGCAAAACGAATCCCGACGCATCGTCGGCCCCATCTTGTCCAATTCGTCGGGATAGGCATGTATAAGAATCGGCACGCCCGCATCCTGCAATGCCATAACGGCACCGCTTTCATCACCAAAGTTCGGCAGGCTTAGTATCACGCCCCCGAACTTGCCACGGTGTTGATTTAGAAATTCCGCGTAACGACTGGCTTCCGCGCGTGTCTCAACGGCACCGTGGCGGGTAGCCGACTCTTCCAGCATGAGCACGTTATGGCCCATTTGCTCCAACCGCGACTGGATTTCATTCCGCGCCTGGGCAATGAGAGAAGCGGGAAAAAAACCGCGATTTCCGAAAAATAACGCGAATGTTGTTTTGGGAATCGTTTCCATTGTTTTTCCTTTCAAGGGTTAATAATCCGTGCCGAACCTATGATATTCAATTCATCCCGCAACAGCGACAAAGCTGTGTCGTATACCATTTGTTGCGCCTTTACCACTGAAGTGCCGCGCATCTGTTCAAAGGGCTGGCGCAACGCGGTGCCGATGTTGATTTTAACACAGCCGTGCTGCACCGCATTCAGGATATACTGTCGTCCAATGCCAGTTCCGCCGTGGAGCACCATGGGAATATTCACCACTTCACTGATGCGCTGCAGGTGCGGAATATTCAGCCTCGCCTCCACTTTTTTCTTATCCTTTAACGTCTTTGATATCGCACCGTGGATGGATCCTACTGCCACCGAAAGCCAATCAACTTCGGTCTGCCGGACAAATTGCTGAGCTTCGGCGGGATCGGTGAATCCCTTACCGCTGGCGAATATCTCATCGTAGGATGGCACGGGGCCGTCCTCGTGCCCCATCACCGCCCCCAACTCACCCTCAACCGCTACACCAGCGGCATGCGCCAACTCCACCACCTGCCTGGTGGCGGCGATATTATCCGCCAACGACAGGCGGGAACCATCAATCATGACCGATTGGTAGCCGGCATCAATCGCGCGTCTTATGACAGGTAGATAATCCACCCGCAGGTTGTCTTCATCAATAACCGGTACATGGTCCAGGTGCAGCCGCGTGCAGTGTTCATCTTTCACGCGCTGGTATTCCTCCGCCACCGCCTCCAGGCTTTGAGCCTCAAACTTTATCCATTCCAGCCGCGCCACCATGATCAAGCCGAACGCGTCACTATCGCGCAACGCCCGCACAATCGGCTCAAGCATCGGCAGATAGGGAATATTGAATCCGGGAACAGGAATTCTGTTCTTCCACGCGCGTTGCAGAAGTGCGTCGGTGACTGGGCGTATTGTTTTTGATTTCATTGCTGTTGTCGCTTTCTATTATATTGACAGACACACACATAATGTCCTGACGGAACTTCAAAACTTACCTCGTCGTGCAACGTGCTTACAATGCGAACACCGGCATCGGGCAAAACGTGCTGATTAATTTGAAGCGTTTGCGGATCCGTCGTCGGCACAACAACACGGGCCTCTGTATTTGGCGGAATGGTGAACCGCAAAATTACCCGGGGTCCTGTCCGTTGCCAATTGCTGACGATTTTCCCCAGCACCGAATCGTAACTGACATGCACCCACCGGAGATTGCCCACAATCGCCGGGCGGATTTCCAATTGCCGACCAGGCTTGCGGGCCATATCAATTTGTATGCCGCCCAAACCGTTGAAAAACCATTGCTCAATGTGTCCCAGCATGAAGTGGTCTTGTGAATCACCGGCGTTGCAGTTCCATGCTTCGGTTAAAGCCGTGGCACCGTGTGCAATCTGGTAGCCGTAGCTCGGCGGCGTGGTTTGCGTGGCCATCTTATAAAGCAATTCCGACTGGCCCGCATTTGTCAGCGCCTGTACCACGTAATGGAATCCAATATCACCGGCGGTGGTATGGTACTTGTGCTTGACAATATTGGCGATCAGATTGTGCAAGACCTTATTACGGTTGACTGTTTGCACCAATCCCGTGGCCAAAGCCATGGCATTGGCGCATTGGCTGCCGCGATCATATTGGCCGGTGGAGGGGTGATAGAACCTGCGGTTGAATGCCGCCCGGACGTCCCTGGACTCGGCGGCAAATTGCCGCGCGGCTTGGGGATGGCCCAATATGCGGGAAATCTCTACCAGCGTGGTCAAATCCCGATACCAGGTAGCGGTAGCGGTTACACCCATACTGGTCAATTGCTCGAAGCCCGGCGCACCAGGCCCAAGATCGAACCAGTCCCCCAGACCAAACGCGACAATATGATTTCTGGCCCGTGTTTTCAGATAATGCACATAGCGGATCATCATCTGATAATTCTGCGATAATATCCGTTTATCGCCGAAATATTGATAAGTAAGCCAAGGGTCCATTACGCACGCACTGCCCCATTCCGGGGAATTGGTGAATGCGCCAGGATAGTTGAAATATTCCGGCGCAAAATCCGGAACCATACCATTGGGCCACTGCGCATCACGCATATTGGCCGCCGTTTGTTCATATAACTTCGGCACAAAATAGTTGTCCATGATGCCCGGCCCCACCAGATAGGTGTCTTCCAGCCACCCGGTCTTTTCCCGCGTGGGGCAATCGGTGATAATGCTGACCATGTTATTGACCATGGCCATGGTGATGATGTGATGAATGTGATTCAGCAGGCTGTTGCTGCATGAAAAGTGGCCAATGGCTGGAGAGGATGTGTGCGTGGCCTGCCCGACCACACGAAGTACCACCGGTCTGTTGTCCACGCCGGATTTATCCGCCGCAAGTGCGTCAATTTGCACGTAGCGGAATCCGAAATAGGAGAAAAAGGGGTGAAATGTCTCCACCCCTTTGCCATCAAGTGTGTAAACGCACCATATCGGCCCGGCACAGGATTGCCACTGTGTACCATTGGGATGCAGTAATTCAGATGGATACACAACAAGCTTGGAACCCGCCGGCCCTCGCGCTTGGATAATAAATCGCCCCGCCATATTCTGGCCCAGATCATACACACTTACACCCGGTTGTGGATGTGTGATGCGAACGGGCTTATAAATGTGCATGACCTTTACCGGCGGTGCGATTTGCGGCGTCAGCTTTCCACCGGGTCCGTTTACCACCATGGCCTGTCGCCATTGGCTGTCATTAAACTCAATTTGATCCCACCCGGGAATGGCCTCCAGGGCATTGTAATCCTCGCCACCGTAAATCGACGAAAACGTCACCGGCCCCGGATTGGTACGCCACTGGCCATTACTGACAATATTTTCCGAAGTTCCATCTATGAACGTGATGTGCATTTGCAGAATAAGCTTGGGCCGACCGAACGGATTGGGCGAATGTTCATATCGGCGTGTTCCCTCCGGGCAATCGTACATACCGGTACCCAGCATCACACCGATGGCATTGTGTCCGCGACGCAGCATGGGGGCGACGTTGTAAGCGTTATATAAAACCGTCTTTGTATAATCTGTCCAGCCCGGCTGCATGACATCATCGCCGACTTTGCGGCCATTGATAAATAGAGTGTACTGGCCCAGCCCGGATACGTATACCGTTGCGCGTCTGATCCGATTCTTGATCGCAAAACTGTGCCTGAAAAGCGGTAACGCCTGGCGCGGACTGGGACGATGGCCCCACGGTCCGCGGCCCCAGCGGGCAATAGCGCGGGCGTGTTTCCAACCGCTGGTGTTAAACCCGACGTTCTCCCATCCCGCAGCCGGTTGATGGTTGGTCGCCAGCCACGTTGTATCTATCGGCAAGTAAACCTTGACACCGGATGCAAGGATAACGGTCAGCCTGCCGATCAGACCGGCATGGTTGATATTATCCCCCACGTTAGTGGCCGCAATAGCTAAGGTGTTTACCCCTCCGTGCAGCAGCCGGGTGATGTTGGGATGATAAATGGTGTTCCAATTGGCTCCGCGCCATTGTGTCGTTTGTGCGGCGTGCACACCATTAACATAAAGTACGAACTGCTCGTCGGCTGTGAGTTGGAATACTGCGCTGCGAATAATAACATTCGTGGGCAACTTTATTTGCCGACGGACCCAGACATGGCTCGGTGTTGCGCCCCCGCCGCCGGTATTGCCCCACATCCAGCTTAATCTCTGTAGCGGGTTATGGGATGGCAATGGTGCGGAAATCCATTGCGCATTCCAGTGTATCGCCTGCGGCTGTATGTTGAGTTCCTCCCGCAGCTTCACTGCGCGTGACGCGGCACCACATTGGCCAGCGCTGATCGCCACGCCTAAGCATCCAATAGCAGCTATTGCCACCCGATATTTGAACCATACATTCATCGCATCAACTCCTCTATTCAATGATATTGCAGTTATCAGCACGCGACCGCAGCGCTCGGCCCGTGCGCTCCACAATTACCTTCGTATTGCCCAAGTGTGCTGGATCGCCCATTCCAGAACGCGCTGCTGGGCCTGCTGATTCACACCACTGTTCCATATGTAGGCCAAGGGATAACCCAGAACAACTTCTTTATTCCCTGCTTTTACAGGATGGGGTAATTCCGGTGCCACCGGCAGACTTGGAGCGCCGCGGACAAATGTTCCCATGCCAACCGCGTGGCTTGAGAAAGCCGCAGGATGCCCCATAACCGAAAACTTGGCCACCCGGCCCGTAGCCTTCACACTGGACCCGGACAAGCCGTAGAAGCCCGCATAAGCAGTGGCGGATTTCACAAATTCATGAGTTTGCTTTTTAAACTCGCCGGTGATGTTATGTCCATGATACCGCACCGCCGCAATTCCGCCGGTGCGCGTGTCAATGGTCAAAGACACTGTGTAGAAAGTCTCCGGATTCCAACCTAGGAATGGCGCGGGCTGCGGCGGCCCGACGGGATTGCCCTTCACGCATAATTGAAGTTGCCCATTGCTACGGCTGACAATTAACCCGGAAAATCCGTCGGTAACATTTGTCGGCTTTTTGGCATAAAATCCCAGACCCACCTGATCAGCGGTGCCAACCTGTATCCGTGCCCGGATCGTCACTAAACCCGGCAGATGATAACCACGGCTGCCGCGCAAGCTGATGTACGCCGCATCGTTAAAGTTTGTGGAGCAGCTATTGGTGCCGACGGTCGGCCCGTTGGCGATGCGCATGGGAGCTTGTGTATAACCGGCGCTATCTTGCGTGTAAAATTTCCAACGGCCTCCGGGAATATCGACAACCGGGATGCGGCCAGCAGCCAATGCGGAACCTGCCGAACCCGTAAAGTTTTCGCCGATGATGGGGCTTTCCTGTACCTTGTGCGGGATATTCGCCACTTCCACGATGGTCGGTATCTCCGATTCTAAATGCCGCAACCGACGGCGGGCCGCAATAGGCATGAGTTGCGGGGGCGAGAAGGCAACATAAAGACCGCGGTAATCACTTAGGTTTTCCTTCAGGTTATCCCCGCAGATCATCCGCACATGGAATCCATCGTGCGTTAACATACGCCAAGCTCCGAATTGCGCCTTATTGAGCCAGCGAGTCGGCTCACGATAGCAATAGTTGGCCCATTTAGAAACATATAACAGGATTGTTTGATGTGCTTGAGCACGTTTTGCGCTCGTCGGCCCTGCCGCTTGGCATGCCCGCCCCCAAGCTTTCATGTACGAATAGCCGGAGGGGAGCGTTCGGTCTCCTCCCGCGTTGCACTCCTCAATACCACAGCCCTCCGCCACCGCAGCCCTTCCCATCGCCGAAAGAAACTTCGGCGTGTAACCCACACTGGCCATACCACCAGGACTGTCAAACTCAATGACCACCGGCTTGAGCGTTATACCCTGAAACGCGGCCAAGTCCGCCTGCATTTTCCATATTCCCTGATGGGCGTGCCACCAGAAGTCATAACTTTGCAAAATTTTGTCCGCTCCGCGCGACATTCCGTAGTAGTCAAGGTTGGACATGGATGCTGAGCCGCGGCGATAGCTTTCCCCCAACTGTACAACAATACGCGCCTTGGGATCACCAGCACGAATCGCTGCATTAAATCGCCGCAAGGCCACACGCCAATTTTGCTGCCGAAATGCGATGAAGGCCAGATTCGCTGGCGAGCGGTCTGGTGTACCGTGGGTTTCGCCGGGAATCGGCGGCGTTTGCGGCAGCGGTGCATTGCCGACAATGCGTGCCAACCAGCGTGGTCGGGATTTGGCGGAAATGCTTTTCCGCCAGAGGTTTAAACTTGCCGGATCAAAAGTACACCATTGTCCATATTTATTTTCCGCCTGTGAGCCAATAAATGCACACCAATCAACATCTTGCCCACGAAAGTGTTTGGCCAAGCGCGTGCAGAAAGGCGAAAAGGACCGCCAGAATCGTGGATCATTAATCGATGGTATGCCGCCCTGCGCAACTTTGCCCGACGCATATTCCCATTTATCGACTTTCAACCATTTTGGTGTTGCACCACCCCAATAGCTGTTGATCCGCACCCCCAATCGCAGTCCAATCTTCCGGGCAACCGCCAAGCGACGGGCAATAAAACCAAAGTGATAATCGCCCGGCTTAGGTTCCAAACGATTCCATGCGGCGGAAATGTATATTTCTGTTCCCCCTATGCTCTTAAAATCTTTTGCCCATCGCCGAAAATCGTTTAATTTCGCGCATGATGGGTTCCAATTCCAAAGCGTCAGGGAAAATTCGCGGTGAGGAGAATGATCGCCTTGCGCCATCTGTGCGACGCTCAAAACCATGAATATGGCCGCGATCAACCCTGCGTTACGCATTGATTTCATTTTTTTCTCCGATTGACATCATCAATATCATACCCATCAGCCTGACCAGCCGGAACCCGGCTTAGGCATTCCAACCTTAATAAATTGTGATCCATGGCTGGGTAATTCCATATCCAAGCGATCGCGGTGTCCAAGGTCATGCCGCTTCCATAAATCACGAATGGGCTGCTTGCCGGAGAGCAAGATATCCCGCGGCAAAATGACGGTAAGTTCCGACCACCGCACGGATGCTTTTTCCGTTACCGGTCCCAAGTTGAATAGTCCAACCGCCGCTGTCCCGTCCACCAGTGGCCGCGCCAAGACTTGAATGTGCCCGGTCTGTTTAATACATTGGGCCTGCTTGCCAAGAACATCCTGATCAACGGCGATAACTTCCGGGTTGGAAAGCAAATCCAATGTAAATGGATCCAGCTTTGTGAGATCACAACCGATAATCAGTGGTGCCGCCAGCAGTGACCACAAGGTGATGTGTGTCTGCTGCTCAATGGGGGTCAAACGCGACGCCTGTGGTTTTCCCGGAAAGCCCAAACTGTCGTTGGTAAAATCCACCGTGCCCACCACCAGCATATCCGGATCATTCCAATGACCCGGACCGGCATACGCGGCGATTCGCCGATCACAATGAAACCCATTGACGCACACGGAAGCCCAGAAATCAATGAGGTCATCCGAAACCCGCCACAGATTTCCCCGCACCTGCGGTCCGGCCGCCCACTTCCAGGGATCGGCCATGCCGTATTGGCATAGACTAAAGACAATATCCCGATCCACGGTTCCAATGGCCTGTCCCATCACGGCATAAGGCTCAATGTATTCGATGGTCTTCGGTGCGGCGGTGATGGTCTGGCCGTAGCTGCACCAGTCATATTTAAAGTAATCCACACCCCATTGCGCATAAGTGTGAATATCCTGTATCTCGTGGCCGTAGCTGCCGATAAACCCGCCGCAGTCTACCGGCCCCGGTGAGGCGTATAGACCGAATTTCAAACCCAACGCATGCACATGGTCAATAAGCGCCTTTATATCCGGAAACCGGGTTTTGTCCGGCAAAATCCGCCCGACGGCATTTCGCTGGCCCGTCCAGCCTGCGTCGATGTTAATAAAACTGTACCCCTTGTCTGCCAACCCGGATTGTACCAACGCGTCCGCCGCCTTCCAGATTTTTTCCTGATCGACATCGACCCCGAACGCATTCCATGAACTCCAGCCCATCGGCGGCGTTTGAGCCAGCATTCGTTCTCCGGCGCGTATTTCCAATTGCCGACGCGCTCGGCCAACCTTGTTGCGGGCAACCATTTCCACCTTGTAAGAACCGGCTTGTGCCACGCTTCCCCGCAATACGCCCTGCTGATCCAACTCCAGGCCTGCCGGAAGGCCGGTGACGCTGAGGCTTATTTTCCCCGCACCGGTCACGGGAATCTTGAAGATAAATGGTTTTCCTGGCGTTGTTCCAACGGCCTGCGGGCCATGAATCTCAGGTTGGTCAGAATTACCGCTCGCGAGATCCGGTAAACTCATATCTGGTTCGTATCGCTGCGCCTCCGGCAGCACCGTGGCATCGGGTTGCAGTGTAATGAAAGCGTTCGCCCAGTCGGCGTAGTTGCTCCAAGTGTGATACCCGGCGGCATCCACCACTAGGAGCATGTCTTTGGCCCCTTGGAGATCGGCGGAAATATGCATCGGAGCGGCACCACCTGCGATGGCGTGCGTCTGGGCCGCGATTTTTCCATCCACCACCACGTAAAAGCGCACGCAGGCACTTGGCCCGCCGATCGCATCAGGGCCAACCCACGCCGAAAATTCCTTCGCCACACCCTTGAGGTCTATTTTCAGGATACTGTCCGCCACCGTGCCCAGCCCCGATTTAAACGATCGATGGCCTATGGTCAGGAGCTTGCCTTTCAATCGACGGTTCCGCTCGGGGCGGCTCCAGCCCTGACGGGTCAGATGGATATCCAGATCGGATAACGCCATAACACGCCCCGCCATTGAAACTGCGGACATGCCCTGTGCGGCCGAAGTTCCGATAACGCCAATTGTTGCCGCTTCGGTAGTCTTCCGTATAAATGCACGACGATTGAACACCGTTGTCTCCATGGTCATAGTCCACTGCGACGCAGAACGTCCGCCGCGGAAAGATGCGAGCCAAGAATCCATCTCGAAAGACGTTGTGCCGCTTCGCCGCCGTCCTGTCGCCGCATGTTATATCGCATCGTTATATTGTGGCATGACGTGAGGCTCACAATCCCGTTGGGTATGGCCACCGGCGGGCTATTGCCCACCAGTGCGTTGTTGACAATGATCGCGCCATTAACTCGCCGCAGAGCCATCGCCACTGGCACCGCTCCGGTTTGATCTGCCGCGACGCCGCTTGTAATCTGCCCGGCGGGAACCGCACCGTAATTGCTGACACCGGCGACTGTCTGTCCGGGAATAATGTTGTAGCCGATGCCCGGATCCACCAGTAGATTGTTGCGAATGACAAGTTCTTCGGCACCATCCACCCGTATGGCCTCATGCCCGCTGCGGAATATCACATTGCCTTCGATTCGCACATTGCGCAATGGCCGCATATATCCGCTTAAGACGATTGGTGAAATAACCGGACTAATGCACGAATCATAAAACACATTGTTCCGTATGGTGATGTCCGATGGATTCCCGCCTTCAATGCCATCGGGAAAGCATGTCTGAAGAACCAGGCTGTCCCCCATGCGATGAATATAGTTATTCTCAAATAAGCCGTGGCCGCACTGCACCAGGATACGCTGATAACAATTCACAAAATAGCAGTTGCGTATCACCCAGCCGCGGTTGGAAAAACGCGGGAAAAACACCGCCAGGTCGGTGGGCCTGATGCCTGAAATTCCCAACGGCTTGGCGAACGTGAGCGTGCGGCCATGGATCGATTCAATAGCCACAGACGCCAGCAAACCGGGCTTAGTCCGGTGGTATATGTCCACACGGTCGCCAGCGGCCAGCCCCAAGGGCATAGCCGCACTGAAGGTGATGCTGTTTGGGGTCACACTTTGGGAAAGTTTCCAGTGTGAGTGATTGTTATATGGATCATCAGTGGTTCGGCCAGTCACCACGCCATCCATCAGCGAGCCATGCTCCAAGCCATTGCTCATCGCAACACCCTCACCCCCCAGAAGATTGTTGGTGCCCGGTCGGGAGATAAAGCGGCAATTTAAATAACGATGCGCCCCATAGCCGCCATTTTCGCTCACAAAACTTTTGGCGGCATAACTTCGGCAATGCTGGAGTGTAATGTGTTTACTCTCGTGAATGTGGAAAGCTGCCGCGACACTGTAAAGCACGGCGATCATATCTCCGACCCGCAGCGTTTCCCCCGGTCCATAGGTGCGTATCCAAGTCGGATCGCGAGTGGTGTTCAACAGCGTGCGGGTTTTCAGTTGTAACCGATAAGTTCCATCCGGTTGGTACGTGAGGTTGGTAAACAGGTCATTCTCGGGCCCCCACCCGCGATTAATCTGGTATAGGGCGGGCATATTGTCACCATTAGCCTTGAAAGGCAAAAAGCGTATCCGGTTGTTGTCGGAAATCGCCGGATTGGCCGGCTTGATCAGCCGTGTGCCCGGCAGCGGCCTGATCACAATTTGGTTCCTGGCATGATCGAGCCTGACAATACGCCCTTCCATGCAGCCGCGCTGGGCACTATCGACGGTTACCCCTTGAATGCTAATGTTAGCGCAATTTTCGATTCGCACCATCAGGTGGTAATTCGGCAATCTGGCTTCCATCGGGAACCAGAAAGTTACGCCATGAGCCAGAATTGTGAACGGCTTACTTGCCGGGCGTTTCAGCCCGCGCAGCAGGAATGCTTTTGTATCCGGGACGTAATGAGAAGAAAAGCGATAGTCTCCCGGTGGAATAGAAAATGAAGCCGCGCCCGCATGAAATGCCGCCAGAAGGGCTTTGTAGATATCGTTCCCCGCAGTCCATTGTTTGGCAATTTGCGCATCTGTAAAAGACGGACCCGGCGGGGCGTCGGGATTGTACGGCTCAAGAAGTTCCGCAGGAAAAGTCCTCATCCTGCCTTGGGTTTCCGCGCTGGCATGTATCGCAAATCCGGAGTGTCCTATTTCAGGCAACCCCGCAACCGCCAACACCGCCACCTTGATCACTTCACGCCGACTCAAACCAATACTCACCGTTGGCACCTCTGAACAAAAAAATAGCTATGCTTGGTTCTCTTCGATATTATGCTTGCCTCAAACCACATCCTTGAGAGAAATGTCGGCCTGTGAATTGACAATTCCATTTTCATCACATCATCCAAGATTGTTCCACCGCAACCTGCGCCAACAGAACGACAGCACGACGGCCACGCCCGCTCCGAACAGTGCAAGACTCGCTGGCTCAGGCACAGCGGGCGATCCAAAGGTATCCTGGGCAGCCAATTGAAAGGCGCTCTCCTGGGCGGGATCGTTCTGGAACGTCCACATGTAGCCCAGCGGGTATCCAATCGTCATGATATTCCCCGGTCCAGTGACGAACGTCCGGCTCAAAGGCATGATCGGCAGAGCGGAGTCAGTCGTCATGACGGTGCCGAACGTACTCGTCGCGTAGGTGTCTCCCGCCCGAGACTTCACTCCTGGAATAGCGCCGTATTCGATAATGGTTGGAATCGACGACTCAAGCCTGTACAACTCAGCCGCGTCAGTTGATGGCAACAACTGCGGGGGGGAGAATGCGACATAGAGGCCCCGATACCCGGATAAATTCTGCGACAGGTCGCTTTCGTTGATGATGCGCACAGCGTATCCGTTTTGCTTCAGCATTTGCCACGCGCCGAACTGAGCCTGATAGACCCACTGCGTGGATTCGCGGTAGTCATAGTTAGCCCAGTTGGAAAGAAATAACAAGATGGTATGGTTCGGGGGCGGCTGAGCGGGGGCCGGTGCGGTTTGCAATTCCTTCCCGAGTGCCACCAGATATGGATATTGTGACGGCAACGTGGAATAGTAGCTGAAGTTCGCCGCTTGAAAACCGTTTCCTCCAGCCGCCAGTACATCCGTACCAATCTGTTCAATCTGCGCGGTGCTGAAACCGGCGGCTTGCATGGTGGCGGGGGAATCAAATTCGAATGTTGTTGGCAGGCCGGTAATCCCCTCGAAGGCAGCCACCGACGCGGCGGCCTGCCAAGATTGATGCAGGCTCGGATTCGTCGCCGAGTGCATATTAAAATCCCAGCTATGCGCAATTGCGTTGGCACCAAGTGATAGGCCATAGTAATCCTGATTGGCAAACGCTGCGCTCTCTGAACGGTAGCCTTCCCCCAATGGCACGCTTATCTGCGCATTGGGGTCGCCCGCGTGGACGGCGTTTACGAAGTCGGCCTCCGTCGTGCGCAGCAACTGCTGTCGAAACGCGATAAAGGCGGTGTCGGCCGGCGTTTGGTCTGGTGTGCCGTTTGTCGGGCCGGGCACTGGCGGCGTCTGTGGAAGCGGTGCGTTTCCGACTACACTCGCCAGCCAGCTTGGGCGTGTTGACGCGTTAACGCTCTGCTGCCAGAGCTGCAAACTTGCCGGGTCATATGTGGACCAACCGCCGTATTTCAGTTCCGCATCTGGCCCGATGAACGGGGTATACGTGATTCCGTCTCCTTTGAATTCCGCGGCGATATTGGTTGACAGCGTATCATACGCAGTGGAAAAATTAGTATCCGCATAAGAGGCGGGGGATCCAGTGATCGGCTGTCCATTCGACCCCCAGAAATCGTAGGTATTCAGCCAACTGGGCTGGGCACCGGAATAGTAACTGTTAATCTCCACTTTCAGATTCATACCGTAACTTTGCGTGATCGCCAAGCGCTGCGATATGTAGCTGAAATTAAATTGTCCTTGTTGAGGCTCAAGCTGATTCCACGGCACGGAGATGGTTATCGTCGTGCCCCCGATGGATTTAAAGTTGCTGACCCAATCGGAAAAAGTCTGGAGATTGGAGCATGGCTGCGTCCAATTCCAGAGCACCAGAGAGTATTGACGAGTTATCGGCGACGCATAACCCATTTGTGAAACACCAACCACGCCAACGAGCGACGTGACGACAAATTTGTAAAATTCTTTGGAGGTCATTTCATGTAACCCCTTAAGACAGGCGGCCATAGCATCAGTTGAACGACGCACGGAACATACCAAAAAAGCATTCTTGTGTTTTACCCGCACTGACAAGCATCTCGGGGTTTTGACTTTGGGATTAATCAATTCCCATAGCGCAAAATATCCAGCATAACGCACTGTGGTAAGTGTCGATGCAAGTCATCCGCGTTAATCTGAACGGGCGGATGCCACCCCGGCGGTTCAATCAGCGCAGAATGTTAGAGCCGGCGAGGAACATTTTCCTTTGTGGACGCGCCCTTTCATGTCCAGCTATCCGGACATTCGTTGGTGAGGGATGGCAACTACTGCGATGGCTAACCTCACGCCGTCTTAACCCTGAATTTGTGCGGTATAATACCATTCGAAACAACACTCCAGTGGCATCCGCTATCTCCAGTAGGCTAGGCCGTTCGATTGATTACCGACAGTCAAGCCTGTCGCCGCCGGATCCGGTGGTGACGAGCCAAAACCATTATGAGTCATATCCGGTGGGCCTATCCAACTCACAGAGCCATCGTTGTACAGTTCATTGGCACCATCCGGCATTCCATGCAGGGAAGGAGTGTCTACATGATTGGCTACGATGACCTGCCAACTTCCGCTGGCAGTCACGTCCAGATCTGTGGCCAGAATATCGGAACCGCGGCTTGTTGGTTCCTGAACGTAATTATGGCCTGGTTCATAGTTGCAATATTGTATTTGGCCCGGTCCACCAGCGGTGGGTTGATACCCCTGCTGCATTTTGTAGCAATAGCTATAGCCCGCTGCTATGTTCCACCAGTTTACGGCTTTCCAGTTACCTTTTGCCACATTGAGTTGGTAACCGATTCCCATGGTGCCTGCAGCTGTGTTTAAACCGGATTCCCACGGAAACTGACCCGGTTGACTACAATAGACGATTGCCGGGTTCTGGAGAACACCGCTCGAATACAACAAAGCCAGCCCCCACGGCTGATACAGTGAGGTCCCCGGCTGATAAGGAGGCTCACTTGATGGTTGCGTGCCCGGATAGAAAGCCAAGGCACCGAATGCCCAATTGTACGGGTTGGGGGTAGGATATTGATTGCGGTTACTTTGTGCATATTCATATGTAGCTTGGCCGATTTCCCTGAGATTCGATGCGCAATTCATCCGAGCCGCGAGTATTTTCGCCCGCGCCAATGCGGGCAGCAGCAACGCGATCAGCACCGCGATTATAGAAATCACCACCAGCAGTTCTATGAGAGTAAAACCACCTGCGGGTTTACGAGCCGGTTGGGATAAGCGATTGGTATTCATAAGGATTCTCCAAATGTTGGCCACGAGGCCCGGACAATAAAATGCATTTGCACCGTAACTTTAGTACGGTATCAAAAGCGGCGGGGTACCTCGGACCGCCCGAGATGCACCCCGCCGCCAGCGTCGCGTTACGCACTCCGGCGGGCCGCACGTTTGCGGCCAACCAACAGCAGGCCCATGCCACCGACGGCGAACAGGCAAATCGCTGCCGGTTCCGGCACAGCACTGGTTGTGGAGACGGAAAAATTATCTACATACCCATTATCACTGGCGCTGTATGGGTCGTTCCCAAAAAATCCGGACAATGTCGCTACGCTTGGCGTAAAGGCTGTCAGTCCCGAAAATGCGCTCGTGAGATCGGTGCCGTCGAACGTCAATTGTGTGATGGCCCCCGTTCCGGTATTGATTGAGTAAGTTAGCGTGTTGAATCCACTGATGTAACCGCCGACAACCGTGGCACTGCTCGGAGCCGCAGCCTTTGCCGTTGCGCTGGCGGTTCCGTTATTAATGAACGTAAGATCGCCGTAAGGATCCATTGTGACTCCCGTAAAGCCGGTAACAGCGTTGGAACCGGACGCTGGAAGCGCGTTCCAGAATCCCAGCCCCACGCCATAGACATTGTAAGACAAACCGCCGCCCGTAATGGTACCCATGTTCAAATCAGCACTGATTGTCAGCACCGCCGGCTCGATGTACCCGTTAGCACTAGCGATGCTGATCCCTGCGGCATCATTAAAATTGGTGTTTGCGGACGGTGCCGGATTGCCCACGCTAGTATCGATTGTCATCGGATAAGCGGAGGCGTTTTGAGCGACGGTCCAAGCACTTCCTGGCAGATCGGCCCCATCCGGCGTACGGCCATTAATATTGGCACCATTTGTTCCAGAAAATCCATCGGAAACAATGACTGTGGATGCCCTGCCGGCAGTTCCATAAGCCACGAGGCCTAGTGAAGCGGCGGCAATCACCAACAATGTGAGACGAGATGTGGTAACCATAAAACAACTCCTTTTTGCTCCCTCGGGAGCGAACTGAATTATCCGCCAAACCGGGCGGATTACGGCACCGCCGCAATCCGCGGCGGATGTAACCATACTGAATTTTGTGCTCATACTCTGTTTCCTTATATAAGCAACTACTTTGCTCTCCCACTTCATGCCAACCACAACGATTGGCAAATCTGAAGTTGAAAGCTCCTTGGATAAACTCAAGTCGGCCCGCCTTGGCCAACGCACCAGAAAAACCTTTCCACCTTATAACCTCCTTCCCCTAACCCATGCCGGCGGCCAGCATGTTGGAAATTTAAATTTTCACAGCAGCGCGGCAACGCGCTGCATCATTATCACTTATCACCATTCGTGCGGCACACTACTAACGCAACGCACATCCACCGTGAAGTAATTCCTCTGCCATGTCGCGTCTCCTTTTCGAGAATGCCAAAAGCAGCGGGCGAAAACATCGAACCTTATCGCGACCAACTGATAATATGATAGCAGGTTGCAAGGTCTTTGTGTTGTCGATTTTGGTAAATCGGTGGTCGATTTTAGCCGGGCCTTTTCGGACGCTTTGGCGTGCTTCAAGACTTCGGCTGCTGGTGGATACCCGGTGTCC
>JBMFGW010000081.1:0-17702 GCA_049977145.1 Phycisphaerae bacterium | reverse complement strand
CAAAGCCAAAGTACCGCGATCGTTGTCCGTTGCAGCGCAGCAGCCCCTGCTGATCAATACTGAATCTACTGCCCAATACCGATAAATACCGTAAGCGAATTGATCCGTGATCCGTGAAATATTGAAACCTTAACCTTCTCATTATCGAATCGCCGCCGCGTTGCAGAAACGGTCACAGGCCCTAACGAAATGCGCATTCCATTGCCAATTTTGCCTTCCGGAAGGACAATTCAGCAATGGATATTAACCAGTTCATGGCGCGACGGGAGAATCAGTGGAAGCGCTTAACCGCCTTGACCGATAAAGCCGCCCAAGATACGGTGGCCGGGCTTTCCACAGCCGAGGCGGAGGAGTTTTTTTCCCTGTACCGTCTGACCTCCAACGATTTGAATCTGGTGCAAACGCGTGGCGGAAGTTCGGCGCTGCTGGATTATCTTGAAACGCTGGTCGCCCGAGCGTATCAGCATGTGGCGGTGCCGCAACGCGGAAAATTTTTTGCCACCTGGTGGCATATTCTGCGGTACGATTTTCCGGCCACCGCACGCAAGCAATGGGCGGCCCTGCTGCTATCGGCGATGATCATGTGCGCCGGCACCGTGGCCGGATATGTTATTACCGCGGCGCATCCGGCGGCGGCGCTGACGTTTGTGCCGGCGGAATTTTTTCGCCAAAGTCCGGCCCAGCGTGTGGCCAGGCGTATTGCGGAGCAAAGTTCGCGGCAGTTCCATTATGGCGGCGAGAAAAATCTGCTCTTTTCGGTGTTTTTGTTTACCCATAATATTGAAGTGGCCGTACTGACGTTTGCATTGGGGATGACGTTTGGTGCCGGCACCCTGGTCATGCTGTTTTTTAACGGTGCCATGCTGGGGGCACTGGGGCAGCGTTACGAGGCAGATCATGTGGGAACCTATTTTATTTCATGGGTGGGGCCGCACGGGGTATTGGAATTACCGGCCATTTGCGTGGCCGCGGCGGCGGGGTTGATCATTGCGCGGGCAATGTGGACCCGGGGTGGGCGCTATGGGGGTGTATGGGCCGGCCTGCAGGCGCAACGCAATGATGTGATGTATTTATTAATTGGTTGCGCCCACATGCTGATACTGGCGGGGCTCATTGAAGGCGGGTTCAGCCAAATCACCGCACCGGTGATTCCGTATTTCCTGAAAATATTTTTTGCCTGTGCGCTATTTGCCGCTCTGATTGCTTATCTGTTTTTTATGCCGCTGGGCCAGCAGGGGGATGTGGTTGCGTCATAAATCCGCGCTGCGCCCCTGAACATATTCTGATAATAGCGCACAATACCATACTCGGACGAAAACACGATGGTAGAAACTTCTTGTATTGATCCTCCAGATGATTCCGTGGAGCGTTACGCCGCTGTTGCCGTTGATCAGACACTGGATATGGAGCTCACATACCGTATTCCGCGAGAATTTCTTCCGGTCCTGCGGGTGGCGCCCAATAGTGTCCGGGACAAACCTAACACAATGTTAATATTTGCGCCAGCGCGTGTTTTGTGGTTTACCGTTGGCCATGGTGAATGCAGTCACCCAAATTCCTTCTTCCAACGCTTTCTCTCTTGACGTTGAGGCTTGTCGATGATAGCCTCAAAGGAGTTAGGGACTCTGGATATTGAGCCTCACAAAGGACTGTAGGAGGTCATTTATGTTCCGAAGTATGGTTACAAGTAAACGACATGTTGTTATCAGCGCCGTGTGCATCTTAGCCTGCAGCGCCACAATTTGCACTGCGACGCCAACCACCGCACCCGGCATAGCCCTGCCGGCGCCCTCGGCTCCGGTCACAACGACCGCGCCGGCTACCGCACCGGCGGCAACCACAGTGCCGGTACCCGTGGCACCAACGCCCGCGCCTTCCCCCAAAATAAAAAAGAAACCTGCGGCGGTCCAAAAGAAAGCCCAAATCAGTGTTACAGCTTTCGTTGGACAGGTTAAGGCCAGTCATGTTAATGTCCGCAGTGGGCCGGGATTGGCCTACTACGTCATCGGTCAACTGGCCCGCGGTGATCTTGTTAAAGTCACCGGTGAACGCAACGGGTGGTATCGCTTCGCAGCTCCCGCAGGTGCACGTTGCTACATTGCCCGACAATTTGTGAAGCTTAACAGTAACGGCACCACCGGTACGGTTACCGGAAGTTTTGTTAATGTGCGGGCCGCTAGTGCGCTTTCTCCGGCCAGCAGTTATGCCGTGGTTAATTTGCTAAATACGGGGGCTACGGTTTCAATCACCGGTCAAACGCCCACGTATTATATTATCCGCGCTCCAAAAAGAACGGGGTTCTATATTCTGGCAAGATTCGTAGCCCCGGCTCCTGCCGGCAGCACCTATGTCACACCGGAATTAAAAATGCCCGCGGGCTTCAAGGGGGCAGGACTGCGCACGGCCGGGTCGGTTGCGGCGACGAATTCTGTTGCCCCGGCGGCCACCGCCACACCGGCAGTAACCAACAATGTAATTTCCAGCGGCTTATCCGCGCCGGTTCCTCCAGTAACGCCTGCCCCAGCCGTCAATTCCGTTACGGTACCAGCGCCCGCTACCGCCGTGCCCGCTCCGACTGCGGCGGCGCCTGCGGCCAAGGTCGTGACCATGCCCGGTTCGTTGCCGCCGCCGGCGGTCCAATTCAGTCCGAATTCGTTCCGTGCTTTCAGCAAGTTGAATCGGCAGTTGCAGGTTCAGTTTAACAAACCGCTTTTACAGCGCGATTTGGCACCGTTGCTGGCCGCTTTTAAGAATTTGGTGAAGCGCCCGCATTTACCGCCGTCGGTGCGTGAGGGCAGCCTGGCGCGGATCAAACTGCTCAAAAAGCAGATTGCCATTCAAGAAATTGTGGCGGCGTCACGTCGGCAAAAACCGCTGACTGCGGTGTTGGCGCCTTATCAGCAGAAATGGGAGCAGTCGCAGCGGGAACTGGCCCGCGCGCAAGCCAAGGCTCCGTATATCGCTTACGGAATTCTAAAAACCAGCACGGTATTGAAGGACTATGCGCTAATGGACCCGGAGACCGGGCGCGTGGTGGCTTATCTGGAAGCGGCAGCGCCAATCAACATCGCCAAACTTCTAGGCTCGTATATTGGCGTCAAGGGTGAAGTTGTCAGCAGAACCGGAGTGGTGGTGCGGGTGATCAAAGTGACTTCCGCCACCATGTTTCCCGAACCAACTGCGGCCGCAGTGCCAACCAAGGCTCATCCATGATTGTATTTCTTTGGCGGATATGAATAGGAAAGGTTGCGCGATACAATGGCTCATCATGATGATATGTTTGCTCGATTGGATGCGTTCAAGATTGAATTGCCATCTTGGGGATTCGCCGATACCGGTACGCGTTTTGGAAAGTTTTTTCAGGATGCCGCCGCTGGCTCCATTGATGAAAAACTCGCCGATGCCGGACAGGTGCATCGGCTGACCGGTGTATGCCCCACCGTGGCGGTGCATACCCTTTGGGATTTCAAGAAAAAACAGGATGCGCCTGCAGTAGCCGCGCTGGCGAAGAAGCATGGTGTCGCCATCGGAGCCATCAATCCCAATGTATTTCAGAATCAAGAGTACAAATGGGGCAGCATCACGAACCGCGCGGAATCCATTCGCCGGGCCGCCCTTGACCATATCCTCGATTCCGTAACCATTGGGCGGACGGTGGGAAGCGCCTATTTGTCACTTTGGTTTGCCGACGGTATCAATTACCCCGGTCAATCGGATATTATTGCCCGAAAACATTGGGCGGCCGAAGCGCTGCAACAGGTTCATGCCGCCATGCCGCAGGACATGACGATGCTGGTGGAATACAAACCTTTCGAGCCGGCTTTTTATGCCACGGATATCGCGGACTGGGGTATGGCGTCGCATTTTGCCCGAGCGGCCGGTCCGCGGGCTAAGGTGCTGGTGGACACCGGGCATCATTATCAGGCTGTCAACATCGAACAGATTGTAGCTTGGCTGCTGGATGAAAATATGCTCGGCGGCTTCCATTTCAATGACCGCAAATACGCTGATGACGATTTAACAATGGGATCGATTGATCCATATCAGATATTCCGAATTTTCCATGAAATTGAAAATTATCGCTTCCGCACGGGCCAATTGCCTCCGCTGGCCTATATGGTTGATCAGAGCCACAACTTGAAACCCAAGATTGAAGCCATGATCCAAACGGTGGATATAGCGCAGCAGCTTTATGCCAAGGCTTGTCTGGTGGATCGCAAGGCGCTGGCCGTATCGCAGGGGAAGGAAGATCTGGTACAAAGTGAAAATATTTTGCGCGGGGCTTTTTTAACCGATGTCCGTCCGTTGCTGGCGGATTGGCGCAAGGCTCGTAATCTTCCGGCGGATCCGCTGGAGGCGCACCGCCAGAGCGGATATGACACTAAAGCGGCGGCAGCGCGGCGAAAAAAATATGGAGCCAAAGGCGGCGGCGGTTACGCCTGATCGATTCGTACCGGAGCATTGTCCATGTCTGAAGACGCCACGCCGGTGAATGTACCAGTGCCGGGCTCCGCTAAAACTTGGTGTGGGCTGGCGGTTGTAGCCGCCGGAGTATCGGGTATCTCGTTTCTTGGCGGTGCGGCCGCACTGTTATTCCCGCTTCCACCGCTGCCCCGCAGTATGCCCCTGTACGTGCCGGCATTGGGGATTCTGGCTGCTGTGGCAGGGGGATTGGGAATTTTCGCATTCAATGGCTATGCCCGGCTCAAGGCGGAGAGTATTGCCGTTACTTTCGGAACTAATCTATTGGGGCGCCTGCTGGCGCTGATTCAATTACTTTCGCTGGCGGCAGTACTAGGCTGGCTGATTATCCATTTCATCGGACTGCCTGCCCTGGGCCATCCCGTACATTGATAGCTACATCCGGTATCAATGCGTGTAATAAAGTGCGGTAGCCACACGCGTGGCGGTACGAACCATTTGACTCATCGCGGCCACCGAAGCGGTATCGTACATGCGGCGCTGATAATTCGCCATAAAATGCTGGTAGAGGAGATTGCGTAATTTTTTCAGAATTCCCGCCTGCGCCTGCCCAAACGCAATGATATGATGAGGTGTCACGGCGCCCACCCGGATGATCACCACCGCGTCGGCGCGGGGATTGGCTTTATTTTTTATCAACACGGGAGGAGCCATGGTATGTGGTTTAAGGGAAAAGGCGATTTTTTCAATCAGCGGGTTGGACAATTCACCGCGCCGCGTATCCGGCCAGTGCCCACCATTATCCGCCGCCGGATCGGAGGAATTATTCTCCGCCAGAAGCGCAAAATTAGCGCCGTGCCGGATTTCCGTTTCCAGTTTATCGCAATACGCCAAGGCTTTTCTCGCGGCGGCGGCGATCTGCGCGGCAGTGGGATGCGCCAGCGGCTGGGTATGTGTCGGATCATTGGGATCGCGCGGCCACTGGTTGCTGACTTTGTAAGTGATGGTATATAAATCTACTTTGGCATGTTGGGTGTATTGCGCGCGATGCGCCTGATAATAATGCCACAATTGTCGCCGCGTAACGACCAGCTTGGGATATACGGTGCGGCTCAAATACATCTGAATAATCGTCTGATTGCGGAGTGTTTTGAGTTTTTCGTCCAGCGAGCTTCCCTGCAACCGCAAAGCCCGATCCGCTAATTGCTCTGATCCCATGTATTGCGCGACGATCTTAGCTTTTTTTTGCTCCACCACCGCCGCCACTTCCTTCATGTCATCCTTGCTGAGATAACGTTTGGCCTTGGCCAGGAATAGAATATCGTCAATTTTAACCCGCAATTCCCGGGCAATGCTTTGCTCCGCCTGCTGTTGGAAAAATAATCGTGTTTTGCTGATGGCCGCGGCATTTTCTAAAGCCGTCTGAATCGGCTGTAATACATCGCGCACAAACAACGGTTTGCTGTTGACGGTACCCAGCAAGGCCGCCACCGCCAAGCTGGTACCCGGCTTGGGAATCGCAGAAGCATGAATAACGGGTAACTGGCCGGGAAGAGCATCAGCGGGCCTTACGGTTGGGAAGGTAGTAGTTGTGCTTGGCGTATCCGGAATGTTGGTGTTACCGGTGGATAGGCCTGACTTCACCGAAGGCCACGGTGTACTGGGCCGAATGAACGCCGTCGTCGAAATCCTAGCAGGCCCCGACACACTACTTTGCGTACAGCCGGCCAAAATGGCCGCCGCCAGAATCACGGGGATGGAAAGAACAACGTGGTTTGGCAATTTTAGTGTCATTAAGGTTCCTCGTCGGGCACGGATCATTTTCCGTCCCTACTATCCTGACGCATCATTTTGGCATGCCGGTACATTACCGCCAAAACTTCACAATGCACTATTGGAACATAAAACCGCCATAAAACAAAACGCTCCGTGTTTTGGCTCGTGTTTTGGCTCTTGCCGAGAGGTTCAATTTCTGCTAATATTTGAGGGTTTGGCGGAACCGGAAGTCTCGGGCGGAGTGCAGAATGTCCGCCAAGTAGAGGATGACGTTGCAAAACTTTCGGCAATCACGGGCCAACTTGACCATACGCACGGGCGTATTAAGTGATACTCCAGCACCGCCCAAGCCGCGGCGAATTCCCGTGGAAACTCTTACCCCTGCTGAACTTGAAGTTATGATTGATCAGATGGAATTAACGTCGGCTGAAGTGGACACTGCGGTAAATCAGGCGACGGCGGCACTGTTAGGTAAACATCAACCTGCGGGTTATTGGGTGGGAGAATTACAGGGTGATAGTATTCTGGAATCGGAGTACATTATCCTAAAATTCATCTTGAGCCAGGAGAATGATCCGGCGCTGCCTAAAATCGCCAACTACCTTCGCGGTATTCAACAAGCCGATGGCGGATGGAGCTTGTTCCCCGGGGGTAACAGTGATTTAAACGGCACGGTCAAGGGTTATTTTGCCCTGAAACTCATGGGCGATGATCCGGAAGCTCCGCACATGCGTGTGGCCCGGCAGGTGATCCGGCATCTTGGCGGCGCGGAGCAATGCAACAGCTTCTCCAAGTTTTATCTGGCGGCGCTGGGCCAGATCAGCTACGACGCCTGCCCCAGCATTCCCCCGGAAATTATTCTGCTGCCGAAGTGGATTTATTTTAATTTATATGCGGTATCGGCATGGAGTCGCACCATGATTTTGCCGCTGGCGATTGTCAGCGCCTATCGTCCGGTGCGCAAGTTGCCGATGGAAAAGGGCATTTCGGAATTATTTAACGATTCGGAGGCGGCCAACAGCACCGTGGGACGGTTAAAGGGGTTGCCGCGGAGCTGGCGGGAAATGTTCCTGCTGCTGGATTTATCCCTGAAGCGCTATGAAAAAACGGCGATCACACCACTGCGGCCTCTGGCCATTCGGGAGGCGGAAAAGTGGCTCTTGGAGCACATGGAGGGTTGTGACGGCTTGGGGGCGATTTTTCCGCCCATGGTGTACATCCTCATTGTGTTGCGGATTCTCGGCTATGCCGACGATCACCCGGTGGTGGTCAAAGCGCAAAAAGATTTGCGGGATCTGTTTATAGAGGAAGGTGACAGCATCCGCATTCAGCCATGCTGGTCGCCGGTGTGGGATACCGGTATCGCACTGCACGCGCTGGCGGAAACGGATATGTCTTCGCACCATCCGGTGGCGAAAAAAACCGCGCATTGGCTGCTGGCGAAAGAATGTCACCGCGGCAGCGATTGGATGAAAAATTGTCCGGATTGTGAACCCAGCGGCTGGTATTTCGAATTTAATAACCCGCATTATCCGGATGTTGATGATACCGCGATGGTTACCATGGCGCTGCGGCGCCTGGGTGGAAAACGCGCGGAGCCAGCTGTGCAGCGCGGCGTTAATTGGCTGCTGGCCATGCAGAATGATGATGGCGGCTGGGCGGCATTTGACCGTACCCGAAACCGGCCCATTCTGGAACATGTACCATTTGCGGATCATAACGCCATTCAAGATCCATCCTGCCCGGATATTGCGGGGCGCACGTTGGAGTGCCTGGGGCATTGCGGTATTGCGCATGATCATCCGGCGGTGCGCAAAGCGGTAAATTTTCTGAAAGACACGCAGGAAAAAGAAGGTTGCTGGTTTGGGCGCTGGGGAGTCAATTACATCTATGGTACCTGGCAAGTGCTTACGGGCTTACATGCGGTCGGGGAAAAAATGGATCAGCGGTTCATCCGCAAGGCTGCTGATTGGCTGCGTTCCTGTCAAAAGCCTGATGGCAGTTGGGGTGAATCCTGCCAAACGTACGAAAATCCGGAACTTAAAGGGCGGGGCGCCAGTACCGCTTCGCAAACCGCCTGGGGAGCCATGGGACTGCTGGCGGCTTCCGGTGTCGATGATCCGGCGGTGCGCAAAGCCATCCGCTGGCTCATTGATACGCAAAATCCGGATGGCGACTGGGATGAACAATGGTTTACCGGTACGGGCTTTCCCCGCGTGTTCTACCTGAAATATCACTTGTACCGGCTGTATTTTCCGTTGATGGCCCTGGCGCGCTTCCGGCGCATCCAAAAACGGTGATCCGTCCGTAGTGCGGTGATTGTTCCCGGAATTCCGGCGCGGCCAATCAGGCTTGGTATTGCCAATCACGTATTACGCCACCGCCGATATCGCAGCGGCACTGGCAGGCTTTCGCGGATTGCCTTATGTTTATCCGGGTGAAGGTTTGGAGCGTTTATGACAACGCATATTGGATTGCTTGGTTGTGGCACCGTCGGGACCGCCGTGGCGGAGATGCTGCTGACTGAAAAAACTTTATTGGCCAGGCGGTCGGGACAGAACCTGGCGCTGAAACGCATTTTGATTCACGACCGCGCCAAGGCGCGGTCCCCGGCGATTTCCCCGGCGTTGTATACCACCAATCCCGATGATATTTTACGCGATCCGGAGATTCGCATTGTCGTGGAGGTGATGGGCGGTTTGGACCCGGCTAAAACGCTTTCTCTGCAGGCCCTGAAAGCCGGGAAATTACTGGTTACCGCTAACAAGCATCTGCTGGCGCTGCATGGGGCGGAAATATTCCGGGCCGCCGCCAGAACCAATTCCTGTGTCGGCTTTGAAGCCTCCTGCGGCGGGGCGATTCCGATTGTCCTGGCCCTGACGCGGGGCTTAGTGGGCAATGAGATTCAACAGGTTGTCGGCATTGTTAATGGCACATGCAATTATATTCTAAGTGAAATGAGTTCCGCCGGTAAAAGCTATGCGGTCGCGTTGGCGGAAGCCCAAGCTGCCGGATTTGCTGAACCGGATCCGACGTTGGATGTCACCGGCAGGGATAGCGCACACAAGCTGGCGATTCTGGCCGCCCTGGCATTTGGGGGACAGGTCTCCCTGGCGAGCATACATGTCAGCGGCATTGATCACATGGACGCCATGGATTTGCGTTTTGGCCGGGAATTGGGCTATGCGTGCAAACTTCTGGCGATTGCGGAAAAGCATGGCCATGCTATTTCCCTGCGGGTGCACCCGGCGTTTATCGCGCAGCAGCACCTGCTGGGCAGCGTGAATGGCTCATTTAATGCCATTGCGGTGCTCGGCCACGTCAGCGGTCAGACGATTTATTATGGCCGGGGCGCCGGTGGACGCCCCACGGCCAGTGCGGTCCTTGCTGATATTGTGGAAGCGGCCATGGGAACCGCGCCGCTCTTGTTTAAAAAGTTGCCCCTGCTTACCCGTCACCCCGCCGTGCGGGCCGTGCCCATCGACGAAGTTACTTCCCGCCACTATTTACGCATGATGGTACTGGATCGTCCCGGCATGTTGCATCAGATTACCGGCATTTTGGGCCAGCGCGGTATTTCACTGGCGGCGATGGTGCAACATGAGGCGCATGAAGATCAATTTGTTCCGCTGGTGATTATGACGCATGCGGCGCCGGACGGTAAAGTTACCGAGGCGGTGGCGAACATTGACCGTCTCCGCGGGATACGCGCTCATACGCGGCATATCCGGGTTATTGATCCGCCGTGCTAAGTCTTTTCTGCTATAGTAAAGCTGCTGGTTACTCCGATAACCTTATATTGGATGGTATGGTTTGGCCGAGGTAATACATTATGTGTGGAATTGTGGCGTATGTGGGGAATAAAGACGTTCAACCAGTACTCATTGAGGGACTCAAACGCCTGGAATACCGGGGTTATGACTCTTCCGGCATCTGTATCGGTGGGAAAGATGGATTTTTTATACGCAAGGCGGCGGGGCGCATCAGCGTGTTGGAATCCATTCTGGATGACGAAAAAGCGAGACCCGCCGCCCATGTTGGTATGGCCCATACCCGCTGGGCCACGCACGGCGCTCCCACTGAAATCAATGCGCATCCCCATCTGGATGATAAAAAACAAATCGCCATCGTACATAACGGCATTATTGAAAATTATTCCGCCATCCGCCAATTTCTAGCGGCCAAAGGTCACACGTTTGTCAGCGATACGGATACGGAATCTCTGGCCGTGCTCATCGGGCATTTCTATGATGGTCATTTAGCTAAAGCCGTACAACTGGCGTTACGCGAAGTCCGCGGCACCTACGGTTTGGCCGTGATGGCCGCCGCGGAACCGGACGTTCTGGTGGTGGCGCGGCGTGGCTCGCCGTTGATTATCGGAGTAGGCAAGGATGAATATATCGTCGCTTCCGACGCCGCCGCCGTGGTGGAGCACACCACGCAGGTCATTTATCTCAATGATAATGAAATGGCGGTCATTACCCCCAAATCCTTCCGCACCACCACGATTGATGATGTTCCCGTGGCCAAGGATATTACCGCGGTGGAATTTTCACTCGAACAAATTGAGCTTGGCGGCTATGAACATTTTATGCTCAAAGAAATTTTTGAGCAGCCGGAGGCGATCGCCAATTGCCTGCGCGGACGGGTGGATCGGCATGAAGGCCGCGTGGTTCTGGGCGGGATCGCCCAATTTAGCCGCGATATTGTCCGGGCCCGCCGCCTTATTATTACGGCGTGCGGTACGGCGTGGCACGCGGGCCTGGTGGGGGAATTTCTTTTTGAGGAGCTGGCCAAAATCCCCACAGAAGTGGAATACGCCAGTGAGTTCCGCTATCGCAACCCCATTATTGAAGACGGCACGATTGTCATTGCCATCAGTCAATCCGGGGAAACCGCCGATACGCTGGCGGCTTTGCGTGAAGCCAAAGACCGGGGTGCCTTGAGCCTCGGCGTGGTCAATGTGGTCGGCAGCACCATTGCGCGCGAAACCGATGCCGGCGTTTATCTGCACGTGGGGCCAGAGGTGGGGGTGGCCAGTACCAAAGCCTTCTGCGGGCAAATTGTGGTCGAAACGCTGTTGGCTCTGAGTATTGCACGACGCAAATACATGTCTCAAAGCGTGCTGCAGGAATTTTTAACCGCGTTGGACCGCATTCCCGAGCAGATGCGGCATATCCTGGAACAAAGTGAATTGATTCGCCAGGTTACCGCGCAATATGTCAAACGGGACAATTGGCTGTTCCTGGGACGCGGATTTAATTATCCGGTGGCGCTCGAAGGGGCCTTGAAACTCAAGGAAATCAGTTATATTCATGCGGAGGGCCTGCCTGCGGCGGAAATGAAACACGGCCCCATTGCCCTGATTAACGCCGGCATGCCGGCGGTGTTCATCGCCACGCGCGGCAGCCAGTATGAAAAACTCTTGGGCAATATTCAGGAGGTCAAAGCCCGCGGCGGAAAAATTATTGCCGTGGCCAGCGAAGGTGATGATCACATCACCAAGATCGCCGATCATGTTTTTACCGTACCGGATACCATTGAGCCGCTCCAACCGTTATTGACCGTGTTGCCGTTGCAATTATTGGCGTATCATGCCGCAGTGGCCCGCGGCTGCAATGTCGATAAGCCGCGGAATTTAGCCAAGAGCGTCACGGTGGAATAACCACCGCCGTCTGCTGAAACTCCGTGCCACAGGGTGTCAATTTCTGCGCGGCATGCAAAACTTTTTATGTTGCACATCTCGGTACATTTCCGCGCCAACTCCCGCTTCCGTGCGAATCACGTCAACCACGGGGCCGGTCTTCATAATCGGCCGCATGGTGGTAAACGCATACCTGCTGGGTTCCTGTGGCGTATAGAGGCGCATCAGAATCGTGACCCTATCATCGAGATACAGGTCGCGGGACCGGTTACAGGACTTGCCGTAATGGTGTTAAACCGTAGGATATATCTGTTGTCGTAGGCTGCGGAATGGTTTTGGCTGGAGAAAATAAGTTGATGGATCGCACACTGATTATTTTGAAACCGGATTGCGTACAACGCGGTTTAATTGGTACGATTATTACGCGCTTTGAATGCAAGGGGCTTAAAATTGTCGGCTTGAAACTGGTGCGTATGAGTCCCGCGCTGGCACATGAACATTATGCCATACATCAAGGCAAGCCTTTCTACGATGCACTGGTGCGGTTTGTCACCAGCGGGCCGGTGGTGCTCATGGTGCTGGAAGGTAACAATGCCGTGGAGGTAAGTCGGAAAATGATGGGAGCCACTTTTGGTTTCAAAGCCGAACCGGGTACGATTCGCGGGGATTTTGGTGTTTCCAGCGCGTTGAATTTAATTCACGGCAGCGATTCACCGGAGACGGCAAAAACGGAAATTGCGCGTTTTTTCAAACCGGAGGAATTGCTGGAATTCAATCTGGCCCTGGAACCCTGGACTTATGATCTCTCCAGTGGTCAACCAAAGTAGCCCGTGCCCGTAGCGACAGGGTTTACCGGATCACCATGCCGCGTAAAAATATATTTTTCGCCGGGAAGTTGCGGCGTGTGAAATTCATGGGGTGTATCGGCATTGTGTTTCGAGCAGCCGGAGCATTCTTAAGCGCACAAGAGTAGTATTGCCGTGCCGGGGTTGCGGTTACGACTGGTTCGTGCGACCAGACGTCCGGCATGAGACCGATGGAGTGTACCGATGATTATCAAGAGTGGTGATGCCGTGGTGGCCAAGCCTGTCGCGGTGGCGGGTGCCAACCGCGTGACGATGCGCCTGTTGTTGGGGCCTGAAGAGCGGTGCCCAAATTTTGCCATGCGTAAATTTACTGTTGAACCCGGCGGCTTCACACCGCATCATCACCATGATTACGAACACGAGGTTTTGATTCTCTCGGGCCGGGGCGAAGCACTGACGCCCGCCGGTACCAAGGCGCTTAAGCCCGGGGATGTGGTGTATGTGCCGGCCAATGAGATGCACCAGTTCCGTAATGCCGGGGCTGGAGATTTTGAATTCATCTGCCTGGTTCCCGCCTGGGTCCATGCCCCCAGCGCGGGCTAATAGTCGGTCCGCCGGAGCGTGTTTGATGGATATGCCCGCACTCACTGCCGATACGAAAACTCCCGGAGCGGTGGAGCGCGTTGTGGTGGCGGGGCATACGTTGGAACTTTTCACCGAGACCCACCTGCTTTTTGAAGCCATGCTGTCGGATATCGCCGCCGCGACAAAACGCGTGTGGCTGGAAACCTACATTTTCGCGGATGATATGGCTGGACAGGCCGTGGCGGCGGAACTGCAGCGGCGGGCGCGGGACGGTCTGGATGTACGATTGTTGTATGATCGTCTAGGAAGCCAGCATACCGATCCCGACTTATTTATAAAATTGGCTGCGGCCGGGGTGCAGGTCCATGCGTATCACGGATTTTGGGAAGCATTTCACTCTGTTTATGCGTTGATGATTCTCAATCGTCGTGATCATCGCAAACTACTGGTCATTGATGATCGTTGTGCCTACTTCGGCGGTATGAATATCGTGGATCATGGACATTTGTTCCGCGCTCCGCCAGCCGTGGCCCCCTTACCACCGGCCCCGACGACCGCGTGGCGGGATTTGCATATTCGCCTTACCGGCCCGCAGCAAGCGGAAGTCGCCGACAGCCTGGAGCGTTCCTGGATGCACGCCAAAGGTATGGACCTGAGCTGGCGCCCCACCGCATATCGGCGTGTCAAACTCCGGGCAACTGCGGAATCGATCCACTTTTTTGACAGCGGTCCAGGCCTGAAATTCAGTCGGGCACCGCGGGTTTATCGTCGCCTTTTGCATCACAGCACCCGCAGCGTGGTAATCGCCATGGCTTATTTTATTCCGGTAGGCCGGGTGATGCGGGAAATCACGCGGGCACGGCGCCGGAATGTTCATGTGCATGTATTAGTTCCGACGATCACGGATGTGCCCATCGCCAAGTACGCCCGCTGGTATCTTTATCGTAAATTATTACACATGGGCATACGTTTATATGAAAGAAAGAACCGCGTCATGCACACCAAAACGATGGTCATTGACCGCCAATGGACGGTGGTGGGATCCGCCAACATGGATCCGCGCAGTCTGTACATCAATCTGGAATTTATGGCGGTGATTCGGTCCAGCGCCTTTGCGCAGGCGGTGATTCGTGTGTGCCGTTATGAAATGCGTCATAGTCGCCGGGTGCGTTTCTCCGATTGTAAAAAACGCACCCTGTGGCAGCGTTTCTTAAGCACGCTGGCTTATTCTCTGCGCTGGTGGCTGTAGCTGGTGGTGCGGCCAGGCCAATGGCGTAATGGACGCGTGAATCAGGAATCGGGGCGCCGGGGGAAATATAGTTTTCCGCCCAATTCGGGGTGTTCCCGCAGATAATCCCGGACCATGGCAAAATAGCTGATTTCCACAGCCGCCAGATCATCCAGCGTCAGGGCGTGTCGCGCGGCGGCTACGGCAACTTCATCCGGCGCTTCAATTTCCAGAAAAAAACCGAACTGCGGCATTTCATCCAGTTCCACCAGACAATTCCGGAACGCAAAAGAACGTCGCCGCTTCTGAAATTCCATGGTCTTTATATAACCCAGCGTGCTAAACAACATTTCCGCCATCTCCGGCGGTTGGGCGTAAAAATCGATAGAGGGCCGGTTGCTGATCAGCCGCCCGAGGCGAGGTCCCTTCCAAGTCACCACACTGGGCAGCACCTGCCCGTCACTGGTGATCTGATGCCGGATGCGTAAGGCGGCGCGGGCGGCCCGCAACTGCCCATCAGGTGAGTCAAAAAATATATTTGTTTCCAGCACTTCCCGACGATACTCTGCGCCCGCGTCGCCAAGACGCTGGGCCATAAGTTCATAAGCGCATGGTACTTTAAGTTTAATTTCAATTTCACGCGGGGTATTACTGGTTGCGGCCATAGGTTATTCGTTCCCGCAAAAGGGACGCTCCTAGCGAAACAGGGCGATAATCGCGGTTTGCCCATGAATAAAATTTCGCCCCCCCACCGGGCCTAATTCACCGGCGCAGAAAAAACCCGCCACGGGAATGGCCCCCATCACTGTACGCAAAGCCTGAATATCATGGTGCGGCGTACCAAAAAGATTCATTCCACGGCCATTACAACTGAACATCAACGCGCCATGCGGCACTTCCGCCAACATTAATTCGCCTTGCAGCAGCAGTCGCAGATCCGCATCCGCCGATGCGGAATCTTGCAGGTGAAATTGAATCACCTGCCCCGGCTGCACCAGATCACCGATCGAAATACTGCCGTTCGAGCGATGCATTTCCAGTATATTCCGCACCAGGAAATCACCCCGGCCAAGATTTCCCTTGCGCTGATCAATGACGCGACCGATTAGCAGGCCGCGTCTCTGAATGAGTTCCCGATCGGCCAGCGGCAGCCCAGCCATCATATCCCGCATGGCCACTATCGCCGGCTTGTCAGCAAGCAAGTCAATAATATTTTCATGTCCCTGGGTAATGGTAAACATCGGACCAATGGGACGGCATCCCTGCGATACCACACAATCCACCGCCAGCGGTCCGGCCAAAGATACGCCGATCATACCGCTGTTGAAAATGTGATCATTGACGGCCAGGCGCGCTTCCCCCGGCCGTTGCACACCGCTGACCATACCACCGACGACGGGAGCGTTGGGAAACTCCCGGGAGCACGCATCAAGTAATTGCACCACCGGTGTGGTAAAGGGATCCGCCAGCATGATAAATATGCGTAAATCAGACCCCGCTTCCAATCTTGCCCGCAAGGTATTGTTTTCGCCCAACAGTTCGGACCACTCCTCATCGGCAAAATGAAAGTGATCCACCCGCGCGCCGGGAAGGGAAAAACCGAGAGCCGAAACCGCCGGTTTTCGCTCAATTTCCCGATCCACCCCCAAAATACTCTCGGCGGTACAGGCCAAAAGTGTCCGGCAGCGCGTACGGCCCATAAGCTCGCCGGTGATGCGGGGAAAATCCGCCCGCAACAGAGATGAAATAAATACCACCAGTAAATCAATAGGCAGTTCACCCATTACACCGGTAATCTGCCCGGCAATACTGTCAATAATAGTTGCCGGGTCGCTTTCGGAAGTCATGGCAGAAGCTAAACGCATCAATAAAACTCCTAAAGAGTCAGCCCAAGCAACCGCCGCTAATCCGGCCGGCACTGGGGCAGGCTCCTGACCTAAGCATGTAGTATATACTGCACACTGTAACTAATGATATATCGTTCGCCGCGCCGACAGACAGTGTTCCAAGGGCTTTGGCCTTTGCAACATCATGCGCAGGATATCTATGCGGCTTAGCATCCGAGAAACAACATCTTGCGTGCGGTACTCTCCGTCAACTGGGCGCAAAACAGGTGACAACGTGGACACGGTAGACGTCTCCTTTTCGTGTGCTCGATAGCCACGCGGGATTAGCCGGCAGTACGCTTTAGCCGTCTTCCAGCTCGCCGCGCTCAAGGGCGGCGCGGAGAATGAATTTTTGGGTCAGGCCGGACCATACCAGCAATAATGCCGCCGATATTAGCATGAACATCCACAGTAACTCCGGGTGCAGCCATTGCTGGTCTGGCCCGATGAGTTCGGAATTTCTCATGGAGCTCCACAAGCCCAGGCCCATCGTCACAGTCAAGGCCAAGGTTCCGCACAAGCGACCACTGATGTTGACCCACCGCCGAAAACGGAAGAAATAACCCGCTAAAGCGATTATACCGGCTCCCAAGGCCCCAAACATAGCGATCCCCAGCAACCAGGACAGCCGTAATGATGGATGCTCGAAAATGATTCTTTGTACGGTATGAGAAGTAAACAACATGACCGTAGGCAGAAACCATAAAATGATTACCATTGATCCCAGCAGCAATTGGCGATTGTTGAAACCTTCGGATTGCACTACCGCCGGGCGAATGCCGGTCAGCGCATCAAGGCTTACCAGCGCCAGCAGCGCCACGGCTGGATACTCGACCAGGATCACCAGCAGTGGTCCCTGCTGACTGGCCAGAAAATAGACCATCGTCAATATCGCAAATCCCAGCGCAAGCATCAGCGTCGCCCGGCGACGGCGTGGGAGAAATGGCAATGTCAATACGGCCAAAATACCCAGCACCAACTCCACCGCCTCTATGCTTTGGGTAGTGGCGGTGTGGAAAACAACGGCATCCCTGAGATGCCATGAATAAAGTTGCGAACCATGGCCAAGGATCAGATAAAATGGCGCAATTAACAACAGACACGCAAATTCAGCGACCAAAAGTGTGGACATTTCAAACCGCCGACGGGGAATAGGCCATGGCTTGCCCGCTTGCGCGGAGGGCATAATGGGTAAAGTGCTGACCACCTCAGCAGTCGAACGCGGCGGCGTACCCGGTACACCCGTTGCGGAAGCATGGTGTCCGGGGTTGCTTGGAGCGGATGTTCCAGCAAAACTCGCTGGTTTGCAGTGGGATAATGCGCTGTAAAATCAACGAGTTTTGCGTCTTGGCGGC
>JBMFGW010000080.1:2687-18532 GCA_049977145.1 Phycisphaerae bacterium | reverse complement strand
CCTTGTGCTTGCGACGGCAATACATTCTCATATTCCTTTTACCAATGGAAGACGGGGTTCATAGCGCGGACACGGCCTTCGGGTGCGGCCCATGTGCCTTCGAGAAGGCGGCGGCGGCGGACGCCGGAGAGGCGGCCAAGAGTGGCGATGTAGCGGGTGCCTTCGGAGGTCCATTGGCCGGTTTTTGGATCGCAGTAAATGGGGTTGTCTTCATGGCGGCTGATGAGGCGGAGCATGAGGCCGTTGTTGGCACGCATATTGAGCCAGTGTTCCGGATAGGAGGGGTTACATTCGGCGATGGCCTGCTGGTAGGGCATTTTGGCGTTGCGGAGCCGGGTGAGGAGTTTTTCCCAATCGGAAAGGTTTAATTCGGTGGCTTCGCAGGCGAGGATCATATCGTATTCGGTGGACATGATGCGGTTGGCGTTGTCCATGCCGCCGATGACGAGTTCGGATTTATTGGGAAGGATGTAGCTGTGGCGGTGGCTGCGGCTGGGGCCAAGGAGAATGGGGTGATTGGGTGGGATAACTTTTTCTTCAAGGGTGACGAGCACGGATTGGGTGAGGCTGGCGCGGGTTTTGCGGACAAGCAGGGCGCGCATGGCGGGGTATTTGAGCAGGCAGAGGAAAAGTTTTTCAAGGGCGGCGCGGGTTTTGCCGGTGCCGGCGGGGCCGGCGAGGAGAATTTCCTGGCGGCGGGAATTGAAAAGGTCGCGGGCGGCACCGAGGGGGCGGAACGGCGGTGCTGCGGCACCGCAGTTTTCAGTTTTCAGTGTTCGGTTTTCAGCGGGGGACGGGGGACGCGCGGTGCAAGCACACGCGGCTAAAACGTCGGGCGGAGGGGCGGCTGGGCCGCCGGGAGCAGTTGATTGATGGAGCAGGGGATCCCCGATGGGCCGCTCCTGCGGTGTTGGGATTTCGGCGTCGTGCGTCAATGGTTGCGCGGTGGTGGGATTCATAATTTTTTCCCGGTTGGTTAGATGATTTCGGGGTCGATTCCGATGTAGGTTTTTATTTGGGATTCGGGGGTGGATTGGGGCGGTGATTGGGCGTTTTGGTTGAGGCTGAAACGGCCAAGCCATTGGAGCATTTTGAGATCGCCCTTTTCGTGGGTGGCGATGTTGAATTGGCGCTGGCGGAGGGTGATGCGGTACCAGGCGGCACGGCGGCGCAGGAGCGGGCCGAATTGGGATTCGAGTTGTTGGAGGGGCAGGCCGAGGTAATCGCTGATTTCCTGGGGGGTTGCGCCGACGGAGGCGAGGCCGTTGACCTGGGCCTCGGTGGCGGCGGGCGCGGGGGTTGGAGATTGGCTGGTTTCATTTTCCACAGAATGCTGTAGGGGGAGCGTGTGGCGATAAGTAAAATAATGAGACAATCGAATGTTGTCGGGTGGAGTATTAGACCCAGCGGGTCGCTTAAGAATTAATTTTCAATGTTTCCCACCGATCGGATATCCGCCGGTGGCGATAGCGCTGGGGTTCGGGAACCGATAGCACCAAGGCGTCGATGGCGATGATGCGTCCTAACAGCACGGCGAAATTGCGCGGCGGCGTCAGACCGGACGGGTCATACAAGGCCTGATTTTTCGGTGGTGGATTATGCCGCGGCATGGATACCCTTTGCCCAGGCGGTGGACCATCATACAGGTGCTGTAATTCCAGTCGTCGCCGCTGCCAGAACTGGGCATAGAGCCCCCTGTCACTTTTGGTAATCCCGGCGAGGCCCGCCGCAATCACACGCCATACCAACAGCAGCCGTAACTGCGTTGCCAAATCCGGCAGCCATATACACAACTCGGCTTTGGAATAGGCCCGCAATTGCCGCACCTTAGCGCTCCGGCGATCGGCGCTGGTCAGCAGCGTCATGCTCCGGATATTAAAATCACCCAGGGCCATCATTCGTACCCGCGCTATTTTTCCATTTTCGATGGACGCTAAGGCCCCGAACAACGGCGGGTGCTCCAATTGGCGCTGCAGCAGCAAACCAATTCCGGCCGGGGACATAATCAATTGGCCGCACTGGCGGATGGTCCGTGCTTTATTGTCAGTTTGCTTCCGGGTCATTACTTCAGTTACTCCCAGCGTGGCACCGCCGCATTATCATGGGCCTGTTGCGAAATGCCCCCGGCGTCACGTCACCGGGCACAATTACAAATGTGGTAAACGTGCATGGCCTTTCGGCCTTCCAAAGTCAGCATCCGTTTACGGCGGTACCACTGCCTTACGGTCACGGCTCAGCCTGCCGCCGCGCGTGGCAGGTACGCAAAAAACATCGTGCGTGAACGGTTACCAAATGCGGGGCATAACGAAGTCCGGAAATTACTACCCTGCCATGACGCCGTGGTTGCATTGCCATTAACCTTGAAAATAAATGGCCTTTTTAACAGCATCCGCGACTCGCGTAAGGCCCGGAACAACATGCCGCAACAGGGGTTTGCTGTATGGTATGGGCACATCGAGAGCGGCCACGCGTATGACCGCATTGTCCAGATCCCCAAAGCAGCTTTCCTGCAATTGCGCGGCAATTTCCGCCCCCACACCACACTGCGGGTAACCCTCTTCCACCGTAACGCAATAACCGGTCTTTTTCACGGAAGCAATAATCGCGGGCATATCCAGGGGTCGCAACGTGCGTAAGTCCACAACTTCCACACTTATCCCGTGTTCCGTGTTCAGTTTTTCCGCCGCCGCCAGAGCGGTCAGGCAACTGTGCCCCCAGGCCACCACGGTGCAATCGGCGCCCTCCCGCTTGATGTCGGCTTTTCCAAAAGGCAGCAGATATTCCTCTTCCGGCACTTCGCCGCGCAGGCCATACATGGATTCATTTTCCAGAAAGATCACCGGATCATCATCACGGATGGCGGTTTTCAGCAGACCTTTGGCATCGTAGGCGGTCGTTGGGCAAACAACCTTGAGTCCGGGAATGTGGGTATAAAGCGTATCGACGGTCCAGGAATGGGTGGCGGCCAACTGCTGGCCCGGCCCGGAAATACCGCGAAACACAATGGGGATTTTGAATTGACCACCGGACATGTGCCGAATTTTGGGAGCATTGTTGACCACCTGATCAAAGGCGACCAGGGAGAAGGAAAAATTCATAAATTCAATAATGGGCCGCATTCCGACCATGGCGGCCCCGACGCCAAGGCCGGCGAATCCGCATTCGGAAATCGGGGCATCGACCACGCGCATGGGGCCGAATTTGGCCAGCATCCCCTGGGAAACTTTGTACGCTCCATCATATTCGGCCACTTCCTCCCCAATGAGAAATACTTCCGGATCACGCAGCATTTCCTCACACATGGCCTGATTAAGCGCCTCACGCATTTGAATTTCGGGCATAAGTTCTATTCCTTAGACTACCATTTTTCGCCGCCGACTAACGTTCCGTCCGCGCCGCGAATCCTCGGTCCCATCAGGCTTTATATGCACCATAGGCATTGGCATAAATGTCGGACCAGACTTCTTCGTTATCCGGATACGGATCGGCATCGGCCTTTTCACTGGCCGCTTCTACCTGGGCATGAATTTCATTGCTGATCTGGGCGACTTTTTGGTCATCCATAACATGCAGGTCTTTGAGTTGCTTTTCCAACCGGCCAATCGGGTCATGTTCCTGATACCGTCCGACTTCCTCTTTGGTGCGGTACTTCTGTGGATCCGAGGTGCTGTGGCCGCGATAACGGTAGGTTTTTACATCCAGGAAAATGGCCCCATTGCCCTTGCGGCAATAGTCCGCGGCGGCCAGCAACATGCGATACATCGCCACACAATCCATGCCATCGACATCTTTACCGGGTATGCCATAGCCGTCGCCGGTGCGGAGTTTCAAATCAGTTATCGCAGAGGCCCGGTCCAACTGCGTGCCCATGCCGTAACCATTATTTTCCACCATAAAAATAATCGGCAACTTAAACAAACCAGCCAAATTCATCGCTTCATGAAAAGAGCCTTGATTCATGGCCCCATCACCAAAATAACACAGCACCACCCGGTCTTCCTTGCGGTATTTGACCGCCCAGCCCAGCCCGGTGGCCAGCGGAATATGCGCCCCAACAATGGCATGACCGCCGAAGAAATTTTTCTCCCGATCAAAAAAGTGCATGGACCCGCCCTTGCCGTGCGAGCAGCCGGTCTTTTTGCCATAGAGTTCCGCGAACAGCGAATGAATATCCATGCCCCGGGCAATAGCGTGGCCATGATCACGGTAGGCGGTGATGACATAATCCGAAGGTCGCACCGCCGCAATGCTGCCCACCGCCACAGCTTCCTGGCCGACATATAAGTGACAAAATCCTCCGACCTTTTGTTGCTGATAGGATTGCGCACAGCGCAATTCAAAGGCGCGTATCAGCACCATCTGCCGATACCAATCCATCATTTGCGAGGGGGAAGGGTCAATTTTCTGCTGCGGCTCAAGCAAAGTCGTCACTACTGCACCATTTCCATTCCAAGCCAAAAACAACCCTCCGTGCGGAGCGTACCGGAAAACCGGCCCGGCCGCGATCCAATAACGCTCCTCCGGCCGCGCGGCTGCCACGGGAGTGAGCCGCGGCCATGCGGTCAACCAAATAGTTATTTTAGTGATTAGCGTGATTTCCGCCAAGCGCCGGCAAGCGGTGGACTCACCCGCGATAAATACACCGGCTCGTATCGCTTTCATGGATAGTTATCTGGGCCAACTGCGGCAGACGGTCCTTCAGACGTATCCATATCCAGCGGGCCAGATGTTCACTCGTGGGGTTTTCAAGGCCGGGAATGTCATTTAGGTAGTGATGATCCAACTGTTCCAGCAGCGGCGCAAACGCCCGCCGCAGATCCGCAAAGTCCATCAGCCACCCGGTTTCCTGATTTACCGGTCCCCGGACCAGCAGTTCCACGCGAAATGAATGTCCGTGCAAACGGGCGCACTTATGCTCCGGCGGCACACGCGGCAACCGATGGGCGGCTTCAAACCGAAACTCCTTGATGAGATCAATTTCAAAGTTGGGAGAGTTATTTTCCATTTTTCCAGTGCCTGCGATTTCCTTCCGGTATTACCCGGATCAGACCCTATAGAAGACCGGCGGTTTCATCCAAACCAAACATAAGATTCATATTTTCAATCGCCTGTCCCGCGGCGCCTTTGACCATGTTGTCAATCGCTGTGATCACCACCAGACGACCGGCGGCCAATTGCACGGCAATGTCCGCGAAGTTGGTGTTGGCCACACATTTTGTGCTCGGCAGATTGTGCTTGCGGATTCGCACAAACGGCTTACCTTTATAAGCCCGTTCCAAGGCCGCCAGTGCGGCATCCAGCGTGACGCCCGCCTTGGGCTTGAGATACATGGTCTCCAGAATACCCCGATCCATGGGAATCAGATGCGGCACAAAGAGCATCTCCACCGGCTGACCGGAAAGGATTTCCAGCGTCTGCTGAATTTCCGGAGCATGGCGATGCGTGCCGATGGCATACGGTTCAAAGGTTTCATTCCGCTCCGGAAAATGATGCTGCGGCGACGGCGTGCGGCCCGCGCCGGAAATACCGGAGGCGGCGTTAATAATAATATCCGTCGCCTCAACCAGCCCCGCCTGCAGCAGCGGTGCGATGCCTAAAATCCCCGCGGTTGGATAGCACCCCGGGTTGCTGACCAACCGCGCCTGGCGAATGGCCGGGGCAAAAAACTCCGGCAACCCGTAAACCGCAACCGCCAGATTTTTCGCATCAGTGTGGGCGTGCTTGTACCATTTTTCATAAATCGCCGCATCCTTAATGCGGTAATCAGCGGATAAATCAATAACTTTCAAGCCCGCATCCAGCAACAGCGGAACGTGTTCCATCGCCGCGACATGCGGCAGGCACAGAAACGCCACATCCGCCGCTTTTTTAATGGCGGCAACATCAAATGCCGCAATGGGCAGACTGATGCGGCCCAGCAATTCCGGAAATAATTCGCTGATCGGTTGTTCCTGCTTGCGGCTGGCCAAGTATGTAATCCTCGCCACCGGATGCCGAAGCAGCCAGCGGATGGTTTCCAGAGAGGTATAACCAGTGGCGCCAATAATAGCGACGCGAACATTTTTCATGGTAATCCCAATTCCTGCGGGTGTTTACTTTAATTCCACGCTCCAGTACGCATGGTCGAGAAAGTGCTTCCATGTGGCATATTTATCTGATTCCAGGCGGACGTTAATAACCGGATTACGCCGCGGCTTAATCGGCGGTTTAAGCAGGTGCATACCCGCCTGCTGCGGCGTGCGGCCACCCTTACGGGCGTTGCAATAAACGCAGGCGCAAACCAGATTTTCCCAGACGGTTTTGCCGCCCAAAGCACGCGGCACCACATGGTCCAGCGATAATTCACTGGTGGAAAATTTCCGGCGGCAATACTGGCAGGCGCCATGATCGCGGGCGTAAATATTCCGCCGGTTAAGTTTGACGTCCTGCCGGGGCAACCGGTCATAACCCAGCAGACGAATAATGCGGGGCACCGCGATTTCATAACGCACCGTGCGGACGAAATCATGCGATTCGCGCTCAAACTGGGCTTTGAGTTGGGAGATTTCCGTCCAGGATTCAATATTGTAAGAGAAATAATTACCGTTTTCGACGGAAATAACTTCCGCGATATTCTTGCACAGCAGGGCAAAAGCGCGCCGCGCATTGACCACGCGCACGGCCATGTACAGCCGGTTTAATACCAGCACATTGCAGGAAAGACCTGATGATGGACTCGCTTCGGCCACGCCAAACGCTCCGGTTCAACATCGTTGGTCCTCCAGCATCGGCTTGGCGGCGGAAAAAGCGACACACTTTACCACCGAAGCCTGACATCCGCAGTGGTTAACACCACCCCCGATTCAGGGTTCCGGCCCAACGTCCCTTACATTGTCATCCTAATGAGCAATATGTTCAAGGCCCCCTACCGCGACCAAGTTAAAATGGGTGCTATTTAGCCCAAGTTAAAATGTCCGCTTGGGTGTATTGTTCCATTGAGCGGGGCCGGCGCGCGGGCCTGCGGGAATTCTGATTTTCCACGCTTAACTTAACGGGAGGTTGAGGAAGTCACGCGGTAGGGTTATGGTGTCCAGATGAAACAAGCATCAGGAAACACCTGGACTCCGCAGCGATTCGCGGTAGCGGCCATATTTTCCCTCGGCGGCACGCCGAACAAAGCCCAGCAATGCCTTTATATCGGCGTTGCCCGGATAAAGCCGTTCTAATTTCTCGGCTCCGCTGGCCAGTGGTGTGCGATCTTGAAACAGCAGCCGATACGCATCTTCTATCGGCGTAATTCGCGCTGCGGTAAAACCGAATTGTAACAACCGTTCTTTATTGACACGTTGCACCGCCGCCGGATGTCCTGCGGCGTACATAAACGGCGGTATATCATGCACCACGCCGGCCACCGGACCAATGCCGGAAAATTGGCCCACACTGATAAAATGCGTAATAGCTACACCGGTGTCAATTGTGGCGTTATTTTCCACTTCGATATGTCCCGCCAACATGGTGTTATTACCAATGACGCAGTGATCACGGACGAAACAATCATGCGCGACGTGGACATTAACCATCAACAGATTATTGCTTCCAATCTGCGTCATGCCGCCGCCGTCTTCCGTGCCGATGTTCACCGTGACCATCTCGCGAAAGTGGTTATTATCACCAATTACCACACGACAATCCCCGCCGCGATATTTCAGATCCTGGGGAATGCCGCCGATGACGCAGCCAGGGAAAAATTGATTGTTTTTCCCGGCGACCGTATTACCCAGAATGCTGGCGTGATGATGGACCACGCAGCCGGAGCCCAGAATCACCTTGGGACCGATATAAGCAAATGGACCGATGACAACATTCGCGGCGAGTTGCGCGCCAGGCTCAATTTCCGCAGTCGAATGAATCTGACTCATAGTACAACCTGACCCCATCACCAAACAACACTACCACCGTGCCTGGTCTTTCGGCTAATTCAGACTCGCCAGGAGTCGGGCGGTGCATAAAATATCTCGGCTGGTCGAAAAAAACGCAAGAGTTCCTTCATGGATCGCCCGCAAACGTCGTTGAAGTCTGAACGCGAAAACTCTGCAGCGTGGGAGTCGCCAAACCCAGGGTACACCATTTACGTACAAGTTATTATAGGGCATGGATTGTTGCGTCTTGAATGCTGTATAGAGGTGATAATTGACAGGTTCGTTATTTGTGAAAAAGGCCTGAACTTAAGTGGTGAAAACTGAATTTTCCCAATTGTAATTAATGGTACAAGACATGCATTGGGTAATCCGCTACAATCCATGATATTCAGGTCAAGTGCTCATGCGCATAGGCTGTGACCGAGGAGCAAGATGCCCCGTATGATAGAAAGTCCAACCACCCGCGCAACGCCGGCGAACACGCCCGCGAAGGCGACGCCGCCATTGTGGCTGGCGGAGCGTGTGGTGCTGCGCCTTGGGCGCGTGCCGGCGGCGGCGGGGCGTTTTTTGGATCGCTTGGCGAGCTACAACGGCCCAGTGGGTTGGCTGACACGATTTTTCAGCTCCATAACGCTGGGCCTGGTATGGCTTTTTTTAACCACCGCCTACATTGCCATTGGTTCCGGCTTACCCAGCGTTCGCAGTTATTTTGACGTATCCACCATGGGCTTTTTCAATTCACCACCCATGGTTATTTTGATGATTTTACTGGCAACAACGCTTATTGTGGTCACGCTGCGGCGCATCCCGTTAACGCTTTATAAACTGGGCGTCTGGACCGTGCATGTCGGAATTATCACGCTGCTGGTGGGATTATTTTTGTACTTCGGCTTAAAAAAAGAAGGCATGGTGCGGATTTTTCTGCATCAAACCGTGCATCATTATTATGATGACGCCGAACGCGCTTTATACATGATGGCCCGCAATGCCCATGGCCAATCCGCCATGCTGCCGTTACCGTCACTGCCGCTGTTTCGGGAACGTTCGACGAAGAATCATCACCCCCTGGATATTGCCGTACCCCCGGAAATGGTTCGACAGTTGTCGCCAGGATTGGCCGGCGTGCGGGTGCGGGTGATCGGATATTACCCGTACACGCGGCTGGAAGCTCTGGCGGTGCAACGGCAACCGGGACAACCGGCACGTCAGCCCGCCCTGGAATTTAATTTAAGTGCCACCGGCATGGCCAGCGGCGGGCAATGGCTTCTGGCGAAAACGCCGCGTCTGCGGGTTGCAGACGCTGGATTGCCTTGTGGTATTGAATATCTTTATCATCCCAGTGCCCGGCGGTTGCGGGATATTTCCACGAGTTTTAAGGGAAATAATGCGATTATTGTCAGCGTCCCAGCCGATCATTTCCACCGGGTGCTGGTGATCCATCCCCATGAGAAAATGGTGTTGCCCGGTACGCCGTACACCCTGATTCCGCGGCAGGAAATTAAAATGCCGCTGCTCTCCAAAGGCTATCGGGGAGCCAGTAGCCAGGCGTATATAATTGATGTGTATCGGGCTGACGGCGACGGTAAAACGTTTCATTTTCAGCGCGCCGCGCTATTCCGCTATCCAACCCAAACGGTGGATTTTGTTTTCCAGCATGGCCGCAGGAAGTTGATTCCGGATAAGATTGATCAGGCCATACACATTCGGTATGAAGATGCGCGGCGCTATCAATTTTGGATTGTGGAGCATAAGTCCGGCCAATTAACCGTGGTGCAGCGCGCGGCGGGCGGGGCGGTAACGCAGTATCCTATTGCCATCGGTCATCCGGCGGCCACGGCGGTGGCCGGCATACCATTCAACATTTCCGTGCAGGAATTGGCGAATGTGGTTTATCGCCCGGAAACCATCCCGGCGGCGCAGAGAGCACCGCAACTGGAACAGACGATGGGGCATTGCGTGTTGCAGCTTGCCGTATCCAAGGGGCGGTGGACGGACCGTCAGATATTTCTGCCATTTCAGCAATTTGGCCTGCATGGTGATCTGGCTGCAACCCGTGTTGCTGTCCCGGGAGTCGGGCCGGTAAGTTTTGTATTTTCCACACTGCAATGGAAACTTCCGGCGGCGCTGACATTGCTGGCCTGCAAGGAATTATTCTATCCCGGTGGTAACAGTTTTCCACGCGATTTTATCAGCAAAGTGCGGTTTACCAACCTGAAAACCGGAAAATCTAAAATCGCCGTTATTCATCTGAATCACCCCGAAACACTGGATGGACAGCACTTTTTTCAAGCGCGTTTTGGGCGTCGGACGGACGGTACGCCCTTTACCGTCCTGGGGGTCGGTAATACCAACGGACTGTATCCGATGATTGCGGGGGTCATCATGATTATCTTTGGCATCGGGTATGCTTTTTATGTAAAGCCGGTGTTGTTGAATATGAAGAAGCGTGATCTGGCGCGGTTGGCGGCGCTGCACAAGGCGGCTGGGGAATCGGCGGCTGGTGGTAATGTGACACCAAGTTAGAATTGGCAAGAGGTGTAATAATGAAACGTAACCGATTTGTATCACTAGTGGCTTTTGTGGCGGTGATATTGTCCGCGCTGGCGGTGATCCACGTACAGGGAGCCATGCCCATTCAGCAGGGTTCTCCAGCCGATATGCCGGCCGGCCATCCGGAAATTGGCCCCGGTTCCCCGGCAGTCAATGCCATCCCCAGCATGAAACTCATGCGGCGCACCGCGGCGATCCAAAATCAGAATCGCACCGCTTTCAAAAAAGAAATTAATCTTGCGCCTCTGCGTATTCTGGCGGTGCAAAATAATGATCAGGTTAAGACACTTGCCAGTTGGGCTTCGGAAACCGTACAAGCCATCTGTGGTTTTGACAGTATCCATGGGCAAGACCCGCTTTATACGGTATTGGATATGGCTTTTCGCCCCCAGGCGTGGGATAACCGTAACTGCATTTTTGTTGAAACCGTGCCGATTCGCGAGCAACTCGGCACGCTGGTTTCCAAGGCCCGGGCGCAACGCATCCTGCGGCGAGGCACCGTCAGCCCCGATTTCATGGCGCGTGCCGATGTGCATAATCTGCTGGTAAAAATCAGCTCAACTGCGGCGTTGAGTTCGGGGGTCGCCGAGGTCAGCCGGGCTTTGGAAACTTTTCAGAATCTTTCGGCAAAAATGAAATTGGTCCCGCCGGCGGTGGGAGCCAAAACACAAGATTGGCTGCTGCCGCTGGAACTCTTGCCGAATACCGGTTCTGTGGTTCGTAAAATCTTGAAAATGAACGCCCATGTTAAGCCCGTTGCCGGTTATTCCCGGCAGCAGGCGCTTAGCATCGTGCTGGGATTCATTTCGTTGGGGCAGGGCTGGCAGGATAACCGTGCCGCCGAAGCCAATCAAGGAATTAAAACCTTGGCCAAAATCCTGCCGACCATCAATCCGGCGGTTTATCCCTCGCATCTCAAACGTCTGGTGGAATTGTGGTACGACCGATTATTTGACGGCACTTTGGTGGGCGTGTTTCTGTATTTCATCTCACTGACGCTCTTTGTCATTGCCGCCGTTGGCGCCGTGCCCGCGGTGCGCAAGCCGGCCTTGATCTTTTTTACCGCCGCGGTTGCGGTGCAGGCGCTGTTCATGGGCGTGCGTTGGTGGCTGGCGGGGCGAATTCCGATCCAGAATGAATTTGAAAGCGTGCTGGGATCGGCGTTTGTCGGGTGTGTCATCGGGCTGATTTTAGAATATTGGAAGAAGAACAATCTCTTCGGTCTGGCGATGAGTTTTGTTGGCTTTTTAGCCATGACCGCCTGCTTTGTGGTGCCGTTTGTTTTGGGCGCCAATATCGGGGCTAACATCGGGCGGGTCGATGGCGTGTTGAACACCTATTGGCTGTACATTCACGTTAATACCGTCATCAGCAGTTACGCCTTAATTGCGGCAAGCTTCTGTCTGGGTGTGTTGTATCTGCTGATGAAATTCTACTACCGCCTGAATCCCGGCGACGGACCGGGTCAGCGCGGCGGTGGAAGCGGGACGGGTATGACCATGGCCAGCGGTATTGGTTCATCACTGGTCGCGGATCACATGGGAGATTTCGCGGCGCCGCGCCAGGCCGGGACGACGGCCACGCCCGCCGCCGTGGCGGATTTGGCGGTGCGCCGCAATAAATTCCTGCTGCAATTGGATGCCGCCAATATTGTTATTTTGCAAATGGGGTTCTGGTTTCTTGGTTCCGGCATTATCTTTGGCGCAGTCTGGGCTGATTTCAGTTGGGGCCGCCCGTGGGAATGGGATCCCAAGGAAACCTTCGCGTTGGTTACCTGGCTGGTTTATCTCATTATCGTCCATTTGCGTTTTGTCACACCCAAATATCGGCCTGACTGGACGGCGTGGCTTTCCGTGCTGGGATTCGGTGTGATGATGTTCAACTGGATCGGGGTAAACTTTTTCTATGTCGGCCTGCACAGTTACGCGACATAACGTCTCCACTGGGTTATCCGCGGTCCTATCCCGTTATCTGGCGGCCAAACTCCGCGTGACGTTTCATTGCCGCTACGCCGTGCCCGTGGCCGAGTTGCATTGGCCCGTGCCGCGCGGTAAGGACCAGTGTATCAGCACGCCCCCCCATAGAGGTCTGGTTTCTTGCCGGCATAAACTCCCAAGGTCGCTGGTGCCGGTCTATAATGAAATAGATGGAAACGGCGGCTATTTATTCTCGCGCCAATGAAATTCTACGTCGTGCGTTCGCAGCGGGGCGGCATACGATAAACTTGCGGCTTGCGGTGCGGCGTATTGGTGCGGGAATGGCGCTGGGGTTGCTATTATGCTTCCCGTTGCTGGTGCTTTTACTATTAGCGCAGGCGTCGGTGGTGGAAATAATCGAAGCCATGGCGCTGTTAAATGTTATCACGATTGTTATACGGTTGTGGCGCGGACCGTGGGCCGGGGAGATTGATGCGGCGATCTACCTTGAGCATAAATATCGGCAGCCGGGATTATTTATCACAGCAGCGGAATATGTGGCCAGCGACGCTGGCGCGGTGCGTCCGCAATTGGTGCCATTACGGATATGCTGCCAGGCAGCCCGCGTTTGCGAACATGCGGGGGCACAGCGGGTAAATGCCCTGCCATGGACGCCGGTTAGCACAAAAATATGGGCTGGCAACGGGCTTCTTTTAATGGGCCTCTTCATCGCGGTATTACTCGGGCGGGCTATGACAGCATCTTCATCCACGACGGGCCGGAAACCGGTCGCGATGGGCGGCACGGAGCGGTCGCAAATCGCATTGCGATACCGCGGCCCGGTTTCTCCGACCGGTATTGTAAAACATTCGTTTCGCGCCACCTTATCGCCAGTGAAAAAATCACCGATTGCGGTCCGCTTACCCGTGCACCAGACCCGCTTTGAGACGCTGGAAATAATACAACACGCTATGGCGCGGTTACTTCATAAAGCGACCACACCGTCCGCTGGCGCAGCGCGAAGCAATCCGCAGGACACCCATGGCTCCGGTGCATCCCTACACCACGGGCGGGCCGCATTAAAATCGCAATTACTGGCGGCCGCCCGATTGCCTGGAATTGGTGTAAAAATATCCACTGTGTTAATGGCCGCCGCCCATGCGATTCACGCTTCATCGCAAGGCGATTTTCCCCCGCAGTTGCGTTCCCTGAATCAGCAGCTTAAAGCGTATCTGAAAGCGGCGTCACCGCATTCGGCGGCGCTGGCAGACCACCCTTTAGCCCAGGCTCATCCGCCACAATATGGGCACGGCGGTGGCGGGCGGGGAAACACTTTGGTTCATGCTCCTTATCCACTGCGTGCCGGGAATTCCCAGCGGGCTATTGTACTGAATATCCCGCCCGCGCAGAACCACGCGAAGCCGACGGTTCTGTCCTGGGGTGAAAGTAATCGAGGTCATGCCACAGTAATTCCCACGCGCTACCGGGATGTTGTAAGGAGCTATTTTTCCAACGCGTCCGCCACCCCATAATTCCCATAATTGTCCACGGGCCGTCGAGCTGGCTGCTACTGGCCTGTACCACCCTGCGGGCCTCTCCCGCAGCGTACATCGGGACGGTTGGGGCCGCTACGGATTCGCTAATGCGTATAGGACGTGAACGGTTACCAAAAAGTCATAGTGTGATGTTCACATTTCGCCGGTAAGTTTCGAACAGGGCCATAAACTCGCTGTTGAAAACAAAGTTAAAATCCGGGAACTTCATCCCGGCCATATTCTGATCAATATGGGAGAACATCAGTTCAATTTCGCCGACGGAAATTTCCTGGACCCTGCCCTGTGCAACACCGGTGCGGGACCGGATCAAGCCATGAATGGAGGCGCCCATTTCCGAGACGTTGCTGATCGACGCGTCGTAAACGATTTGTTCGCCGGGGCGAACCAGGCGGTTAAATGTGGCGCGGCCAATTTTCGCCAGGACAACTTTTTCCTTAAAGTCCCGTGCTGCGCCCACCAAAATACCGCTGGTTTGCGCCATGCCTTCAATGATGAGACTGGCCGGCATGATGGGAAAGCCGGGAAAATGGTCATGGAGATGATCTTCCGCCAGGGAAACATTTTTAATGGCGACCGCGCGTTTACCGGGTTCAAAGAGTTCAAATTTATCAATCCATATCCAGCGCATGACGAACCATCCGTAAAACCGCCGCACAAAAAAAGCCCCGGGCTTAATGCCCGGGGCCTTTACTATACCTGCATCAGGCCCAACTGCATGGCGCCGAAGTTAATCTTGCACGGACCCCGAATCAGATCAAGCCATCTTTTTTGCCGATGTAGGTGATCAGATCCACTACCCGGTTGCTGTAACCCCATTCATTGTCATACCAGCTCACCAGTTTGAAGAACCGGCTGTTAAGCTCAATGCCGGCCTTCGCATCGTAAATGCTGGAACGCGGATCCGTAGTAAAATCAGTGGAAACCACCTCTTCATCCGTGTAACCAAGAATGCCTTTGAGTCTGCCTTCGGATTCCTTTTTTATGGTGGCATTGATTTCAGCAAGTGACGTTTCCTTCGTGGTGCGCACGGTTAAATCCACCACGGAAACATCCGGCGTGGGCACGCGGAAAGACATGCCGGTAATTTTTCCTTTCAATTCCGGGATTACCAGCGCGGTGGCCTTGGCGGCGCCGGTGGAGGCCGGAATCAGATTTTGGCCGGCGCCGCGTCCGCCGCGCCAGTCCTTTTTGGATGGACCATCCACCGTCGGTTGTGTGGCGGTGGCTGAATGGATGGTGGTCATCAGGGCCTCTTCAACGCCGAAGTGATCATAAATAACTTTTACCAACGGAACCAGGCAGTTGGTGGTGCAACTGGCATTGGAAACAATGGTGTCGGTTGCGGGATTGAATTTTTCCTCATTGGCGCCTATGACAAAAGTGGGAATATCCTTGTCTTTGGCGGGTGCGGAAATAATGACACGTTTCGCTCCAGCCGCCAAATGTTTGCTGGCACCTAACTTGTCGGTAAAGAGGCCGGTCGATTCAACTACATAATCCACCTGCAGGCTTTTCCACGGTAACTGGGCCGGATCGCGCACGGCGAAAGTTTTAACGTGATGGCCGTTGACGATAAGACCCGTCTCACCTTCCGGCTTTACTTCCCCGTCAAAGCGACCGTGGGTCGAATCGAACTTCAACAGATACGCCAGATTGTCTGCCGGAACCAAGTCATTGATCGCGACAAATTCAATCCGCGAATCATTGATCCCGGCCCGAAACACCAGGCGGCCAATACGTCCGAACCCATTAATACCAACTCTGATTTTTGCCATGCGAAACTACTCCTTACGGCACAACATTTCCAACGGTTCCATTCATACCGCGGCTTGGAACACTCCAGCCGTGCGGAAGAACCAAAGTATGGTATCTTAGCGGCTTGTCAGACATGAATCAACAATTCACGTGCTGACCCGGCGCGGCGG
>JBMFGW010000080.1:0-2587 GCA_049977145.1 Phycisphaerae bacterium | reverse complement strand
CGGAAGAACCAAAGTATGGTATCTTAGCGGCTTGTCAGACATGAATCAACAATTCACGTGCTGACCCGGCGCGGCGGCGCCGCAACCAAAAGCTCACACGGCGACACGTAGTTTGCCGAGGAAACGGGATGGGACCACGGAATTACCTAAACACGAATAAGGCCTGCTTAAGAGAAAACTAAAAGACCCTGGGTTGCGGGCGGCGAGTTTCAGGGAATGCGGTTTGCCGGTAAACTCTACACTGGTTCGCGTAAGCGCCCGTAGCGCAATTGGATAGAGCGCGTGGCTTCGAACCACGAGGTTGCAGGTTCGAGTCCTGCCGGGCGCATTTTTGCTGCAAGCAAAAATAGAGCAGTGGAATTGAGAGAGTTGACAGTAGAGCATGTGCGGATGAGGCCAAAGAGCGCGGCTGGCGCAAGCAGAAAACCCCAACTGCGGTCTACTGTCAACTTTCTACTTTCATTCTCATGCACACAACTGCATACATCGGCATTGGCCTGCAAATTAAGGGTTTTCTCACTTGTTGCTATTTCTTGTGGTAAACATTCCATCGTGGTGAGTCGGTAAAAATCTGGGAAATCTACGGATAAGACGTTTTGGTTGCGGCGGAGCGGCGCCAGGACCTTCTGAATCGTTTCTCGATCTATGAACGCTTGCCGTGACTTGTCCGCCCGCACGTTGCACGTTATTCCCTCGAACGGTGGACACGGAAGTGTGACATCCACCGATTCCATGGGCAAGCGGGAAAAAAGGGACGCGATAATGAAGAACCGTCGGCAGGGCTTGTCGCGCGGCCGACCGCCCCACCAAGAGGTGATATAGCCGTCCAGGATACCCGTGGGCGAAAGCATGAAATACCTTCTCCGAAAGCCGGATGCGGTAAATCCGCCTATCCGGTTCGGTGGGGACATGAAAGGGTGACATCCATTAATTGAGTCCAAGGGCGAGCAAGTAAAAGGGACGCGGAAAATAAAACGGTAAAGGGTTGCATTGCGTTCCGCCACTGGATAAATCAGGACCCTACTGGTTATATTAACGGGGCGGATACCTATCAGTTTGTGATGGGAAATCCGGTAGGAAACGTGGATCCCGCCGGACTCGGGACGCCCGAAAAAGCAGGTACAAATATGACAACAGCGGATGTCACCTGTTCGCGCTATCGCTTTTCCACAGGGCGCACCCGCCGCCGCCATTGCGTTGGCGTAAGGCCTGTGATCTGCTTAAACAGTGCGGCGAAATTTTTTTCAATAATGCCAACTTGCGCCGCTATTTTCCACATCCGCAGATTGGTCGTTAGCAGCAACTGCTGCGCACGAATTATTTGTACCCGGTGAATTTCCTCCAGCGGGCTGCGGCGTAATACCCGTTGACACTGCCGTTCCAGCCACCTGCGGTCTACCGGCACCGCGCGCAGCACATCGCCGACCTTGATGGGATCACAGGCGTGTTCATTGATGAAGCGCAGGGCCTGATTGAGATAGTGATCGGCAACCGCAACCACGTCCAGCGACTGCCGCGGAATAACCATGCTTGACGGTACCAGGACGGGCGTTGCCGGCACATTCTCGCCCCGCATGATCCGATCCAGTATGGCGGCGGCCTGGCGGCCGATGGATTCCCAGGGAATAGCGATGCTGGCCAATAGCGGCGACATTCCCGCGCAGATAAATTCGTCGTTGTCCACGCCAAGAATCGCCACCGCTTCCGGAACCGGCAAATTGGATGCCTGGCAAAGGGTTGCGGCTTCCCGCGCCCACGCATCGTTGACCGCGAAGAGGGCTATGGGCTTGGGCAAATTTTCCAACCAGGCGCGGAGGTTCTCATCAAGGCCGATAACTCCGGTAGCCACCCGTCGGCTCTCCATCATCGCGCTGACACAATAGACATGCGCACGGTACCCCGCGGCGGCGACTGTTGAGCGAAAGCTCTCCAGCCGCTCCTGGCTCCAAGAATGCCCCTTTATGCCAAGGATCGCAAAATGGTGAAACGCCCGCTTGATAAAATCACTGGCCGCGGCTATTCCCACCTCATGATTATCCACATCCACCTCCGGGTGGCGGAGCAACTTGTTAGAAAGCACGCCGACCATGGGAACACCGCTGCGGTTTACAGCATTGGCCCCATTCCAAACGTTGAAATGCCCGATCACACCAGCCGGTCGCCATTGAAGAATCTCCATTGCCGATGTTTTCACAGGTACACACCGCAGCAACCAATCCGGCTTACTGTGGGCGTAGGCAATAATGCCCCGCAACACGCCCCGATTGAATTCATCCTGGTGATCCATGACGGCTACGACGTTCCGCCGGTGGTTTTCAGCGTGCTTGGCGGGGCTTTCATCCATAACCTTAATACTCCGTTGCGGTAATCGATGCACTTACAGACCATTATACCGGGTGTCGCAAATTACGGAAAAAAAACCGCAATTTGGGATTGTAACGGGTATTGGGTCAGTCTATACTTTATACAGGTTTGATTGATAACCTTGGGTCGGATCGCCGGTGGCCAGCTGGCCCAGCGATGGAAATTTTCGGCGTGCCTACGGCCGAGTCATATTGAGAAAGGAGGTTAGCGCGGGCGAAAAGTT
>JBMFGW010000079.1:0-18557 GCA_049977145.1 Phycisphaerae bacterium | reverse complement strand
TGTTCGTTGCCCGTCGCCATATTGATCCGTGATCAGTGTTCTTTGATCAGTGAAAAGGACTTCTAACTGCTGGCGGCCACAGCCGCCCAAAACCACTTGGCCCACTTGAACCAAATCCGCTGCTATCAAGGCTTTTCTCAACTTGCCGAACTTGGCTCCCTTGCCTCCCTAACTTGGCCCACTTGGCCCCCTTGAAATTCGCAAAGCAAACCTTTCTGCCTTCTGGATTCCGGGTCCTTCCCCCATCGTCATTGATCGGTGATCAATATTTGCGGAAGCGCGACGCCCAACGACCAATCATCAATGATCAATTATCAAATTATATTGAAGTTAATCGACAGTCGCACATCATGCCTCCGCCGCCTCCCCTGCCTGTGCCACAATCCATCAAATTCTTCGCAGCGTGCAAAGATTTCTTAGTAGCGCCTTCCGACACTGTTTCCCAAAAATCCCTGCTCCGTCGTCGCGTTTTGGTATCTCCGCGAATCCGCGACTCCGCGTGACATTTTGGTTGCGGCGCAGCCGCGCTGTGAATTTCCGTCGTGCCTTTGATCAGTAGTATCAGTAATTATCAGTAATTATCAGTATTGGTCAGCATCATCAGTACTGGTCAGTATTATCAGTACTGTTCGTTGATCGTTGTTCGTTGACGCTCCCTCCGTGGTTCAAATCCCCACATTACCGTCGTCTTCGTGTCGTTGCGTCGTTGTGGTGAATATCGTCGTGGTCGTCGTAATGTCGCGTCTTTGCGTCCTTATGCTGCTTAGCGGTTCCCACTGTTGTTGTTCATTGTTCATTGTTCGTTGATCGTTGGTCGTTGTTCGTTGTTCATTGACGCTCCCTGTGGATAAGACATTTTGGTTGCGGCGGAGCCGCGCCAGTGGCTCAAAGTCTAACATATACCCCTTACCCATTTGGCCAGAAACGGTCACAGTCCCAACCGCGCGGCCGAGTTGACACCTCCGCGTGCCGCCGCGTTGGCAATGCTTTGCCCCAACACGCATTTCACCTATGGGCGGTGCCGGGCACATATCATAGGGTCGTTAAGGCACCGTGATCACAGTATTGGCAGTTGCGGCAGGGCCATTGAACGCGCCAGGCGGGGGTGGCTGAAACGGTAACAATCCGATATTCTATGACCTTGAACGGGCGGTTAGCTCAGTTGGTTAGAGCGCCGTGTTTACACCGCGGATGTCGGGGGTCCGAGTCCCTCACCGCCCAATTGGCCGATTTTTTTCTCTGCGCATTGCGGCGCATCAGAGCGCATAGCGGCGCAAAATGGGCTGTTTTCAAGGGTATCGCGGGCCGCCGTCCCGGTGCGTTGCGCTCCCGTGCGCTCGCCTGCGTGCGCACAGCGCGCCGCCTGAATGCCAAATCCGTTAAAATATGTTCAGCAGCGTGGAGCTATCGTGCCCAACACCACCGGATGCCGAGCGCCGGTTGCCGCCGGAACATTTCCGGGAATGCCGGCCATGGTCAAAGCCGCCAGAACCGCGAAGGCCATGGCTTCCCGGGCTTTATTGATAACTCCCAACTCCACAATGTTACGCACCCGATGGCAACCGATCAGGTTCAGGCGCGCTTGGACCCGCGAAAATAGAAAAGGATTTTCCGCACCACCGCCGCAAACAATAGTCTCCTGCGGCACCTGTGGTAAAAACCGCTGATAGCTTTCCGCGATGCTCCATGCCGTCAGTTCGGTGGCGGTGGCCAACAGGTCATTGCGGCCGACATGGCGATATGCTCTCCACATACGGATCGCCAAGGGCATACCGAATAGTTCCCGCCCTGTGGATTTCGGCGGATATAAGCGAAAATACTCATGGGCCTTGAGCTTACGCAACATGGGTTCATATATCCGTCCCGTGGCCGCAAATTTTCCGTCCCGATCGTATGTCATTTTCCCACCAGTGGTCAGCGCGGCCAGCGCATCGATGAGCATATTTCCCGGACCGGTATCAAATGCGATGATAGCCCCCGTTGTTCCGTGCGGCGACAAATAGGTAACATTACCGATCCCGCCGATATTCTGAAGGCACCGGCTGCGCCGGGAATCGGTCCACAGTAACTGATCGACCAATGGCACCAATGGCGCGCCCTGCCCACCAACCGCCATATCCGCCGTCCGAAAATTTTCCACCGTGGTTATGCCCGTCAATGTCGCGATCACCGCGGCATCACCAAGTTGCAGACTGCTCCCCAATGTACGGTCACGCCCCGGCGGCAGATGGCAGATCGTCTGGCCATGACTTCCAATAGCAATGATTTTTGCCTTGTCCACTCCGGTCTTGCGCAGCAGCGTTATGGTGGTTTTCGCAAATTCCCGCGCGGCCAGCATATTGAGTTCACAAATTTCCGCAGTACGCGTCTTGGCTGGAGCCATGGCCGCCTGCAGGCGGCGCCGCAACGTTACGGGCCAGGGTTGGGCATGATGCGCCAAAACCTTTGCGGTCAGCGCGTCGCGTCCCCCCTGCAAACGCACCATTGCCGCGTCAATACCATCCACACTCGTACCGCTCATCAGGCCGATATACAGCCCACTGCGGATGGATGTACCTTTCATGTTGGCCATGGGCTGAACTCCGAAATCGCCGGCCAATCCCGAGGCCCGCTTACCCGGTCAACGCGCGACCGGCGATGCCGTCGGAAGCGGCAAAATTGGCCCGGTGGCCGTGCGGTCCGGAAAATACCCTTCCAGGTAAGCTCAACTTTCCATTGGTTGCCGGAAAGGCACGCCATCCTCCGGCGAACCTTGTTTAACGGATGTTGGCTTACTGAATGCAAAAACCATGCAGTATTAAATCCGTCCCCGCGGTCAAGTTATTTTCCCGGAACCTCACCGGGAAGTAATGTATTATATGGTATCGTGGTGGCCGGCCCATTACTGCCGGTGGACACGGGGATCACCTTCTTGGTCATGGTACTATGACTGGGCCGGGGCTTATCCAGGGATATTAACATACGCCGCCGCCGATCGGTCATTCTCTCCAGACGGAAGGTTGCGGGTATTTCTTTACTGTGGCACAGACTGTATAACATTGCCACTAGCCGCTGATAAGAAATGGCAATATAGGGCTTTCTTGGATTGAACTTGGGAGAAAATGGATTAGGCGCGCTGGCCAAAGCGGTAATCACCGCGGGCAACTGAGGTTGGCAGCTTAATTCCACAACTTTCCGGGTTAAGGGATCGCGGTAATAAAGCATAACCGGTAGAGATGATTTACCTTTGGGAGCAGCGTTCACAATAGGCGGATAATTCACCGTCAAGGCGCCATGCGGGCTTATGTACAAAGTGCCGGGCTCCAGAGCTGGTATACGCCCGATGATACTGATGATCGGCAGTCGATGGGAGGTACAATAAATCAGCGTTGCCGTATTGACAGGCAGGACATTTAAAAGAAATTTTCCCGCAAACGGCTGATGATAGATATGACTGGAATGAATAGCGGCCAAACCACGATAGGCCATAATTTTAAGTTCCGGATTGGTGGAAAGTAACAGCTGGGAATAGGCCAATGTGGCGTTCACACGGTCGCCGCAGCGCGCCAAATCCCGGATTGCGGTGGTCTGAAAGGGACTTTTAGAATCGATGGCGTACCGGGCCAGTATGCGAATCGCGTCCTGATCACCAATAAAGCTTCCGGCTAGCACGGAAAAGAAACGTACCGCCGGCTGCGGCGAACCATAATGCAGCCGCAGCATCGGAATAATCGGCCGCCCCAGTTGTTCCAGCGCCAGGGCAATTTTATTGTCAGGGGCGTTGGGATCACGCAGAGCTTTAATCAAAATCGCGGCTTGGGCAGTGGCAAAGCCGGGCATATCGCGCTGCAGATACAGGACCTTGACGCGTCGGACAAACCGCGCCGGGTGACGGTGATATTTTTTGGGAATCCGCAGGTGGATCATCATATCATTTTCCGCATTGGCGATAGCTGGATATCCGCCATAGCGTTCGTTGATAATGCGCTCAACCAGCGCACTAATACGATAGGATGGAGTATACAATTCCAACAACACCGGGACGTTTTGCGTCACCACGCCGCCCCCGAGGATTCGGCCATTACGGATGATTTCCGCCGGCTTTTTTAAGGATCCGTGCGTGTCAAAAGGATTACAAAACATCGGCCCCATCCCCCGGGCGACGGGATTGGTTTGCACCGCCAGACGAACATGCGTGCGTAAAGGCACCGGCCAAAGAAGACCATTTTCGAGGTTGGTGGTCGTGGTACCCGGGAGAGCCGTAACATATAAATCAAAATGCGTTCCGATGGTAGCCATGGGCGGGATCGCCCCTTCCACAAATACCGCCGCAATCTGGCGGGAATTTAAGATGCGATTCGGGTTATATTGCGCCGTATCACGACTTAACAATCCGGCGCCGCTTTTAAGCAGACGATCGAAAAAAATATTACGTATTGCGGGCGGCATTTCGCCGCTGCCGGTATTGGGCAAACCGGCCACTACACCGTAACCGCGCACCAGAATTGGACTGTCATAAGCCTGCGTAGCCACCGAAGCAATGGTCCCGCGCAAGGCGGGATAAATGGATGGCCGCAAGTGCAGGTCCTGCAATGAAATAGGGGGCCGGGTGGGGCGTTTGGGTTGATCGGAACAGGCACTGCTGGCCAAGACCAGGATTCCGACCACAGCCAAGGCCAGAACGATTTGAATACCTTGCATTTGTTTTAGCATGTCAACCCCAGAGCGGGTATTGAACACCCGCGTATCCTTTTATCCATCACACATTATCAGCATAACGTCGCACCGCCTGGAACGCCAAGGAAACATCTTAGCGATAATTATTGAACTGAATGGGAATTTCCGGGGGCCTCGCCCGCAAGTCGGCAATGACCGCCTGCAGGTCATCTTTTTTCGCCCCGCTTACACGCAACGATTCACCTTGAATGCCGGCGTTGACCTTTAACCCCATATCTTTTATCCGTTTCTGAAGCGCCTTGGCGGTTTCACGGTCAATGCCGCTCTTAAGTTTGATTTTCTGCCGGACGGTATTGTGCGTGGCGGCTTCCAGTTTCTGCCGGTCCAGACTGCGTGGATCCACGCCCCGTTTGACCATTTTGGATATCACCACCTGCATGACCGCGTTGAGTTGTGTTTCATTATCCGCGGTAACCGTCAGGAGTTTCTCTTTCTTATCGAGTTCCGAAACCGCAGCGGCGGTACCACGAAAATCAAAACGTGTGCTGATTTCCTTTTGCGCCTGCACGACGGCATTATCGAGTTCCTGCCAATTTATTTCATTGACAATATCAAAAGATGAATCCGCAGCCATCACGAAACTCCTTTTTTTGTCCGGATATTGCTCCGGCAAACTCTGTTTTCCACCGCCGCCTACCAACCGCGCGACTTGAGAATATCGGGCGGCAAATGTTGGCGCCGAATAAACCGCTGCATGGGACCAATTACCGCCGCAATCACGAGCGTCCAAATCACTACCAGAAGAACGTATTTGGCCCAATTCGGATCTTTGGGAACCGTGACTGCCCTAACGCCGGATTTTATAGTGCGGGCTTGGTTAACCGTCGCGCCCATTACCGCCACACCGGCCAAACGATCGCGGGGTTCCACCGTGCGGCGCGGATACCGTAAAACTAAACCTGCCGGGTCCGTCGGCCGCGTGGCCAGACCGCCCATGGTAGGCGCGGCGGTGGAAATCGCCATAAGCATGGCGACCAACCACACCGCCCGCCGCAGGGGCAGCACAGGACGGCCCGGAGTGCCTATCCCCAATCGGGAAAAACGCCGGGTCATCATGGGATCACCTTATTTAGCGGATAGCTGATAAGGCCGGTGGCCCCGGCGCGTTTCAGCAGGGGAATAATCTCACGTTCTAATTTTTCCTCAACAATGACTTCCACCGCCACCCAGGTTCCATCGGCGAGAGCCGAGATGGTCGGCGACTTCTCGGCGGGTAAAATTTTCAGTATGGCCTCAAGTTTGTCTTTGGGCGCATTGAGCTTCAGGCCGATTTTTTCCCGGGCATTGATGGCCCCTTGTAATAATAATGCGATATTTTCAATTTTTTCCCGTTTCAGGGGTTCCCGCCAAGCCTGGCGATTGGCGATTAAGCGGGTGGTGCTGGTAAGCAGCGTATCAATGATGCGCAGATTATTGGCGCGGATGGAAGAACCCGTCTCCGTAATATCCACAATGGCGTCCAAAAGGCGGGCTTTAACCTCGGTGGCCCCCCAACTGAATTCCACCCGCACCGGTATACTCCGGTCTTGAAAATATTGCCGCGTGACATTGACCAGTTCCGTGGCGATGACGCCATCGCGCAGATCTTCCGGACGTTGGACACTGGATTCCGCGGGAACCGCCAGTACCCAACGGGCGGGCCGACTGGTGGCCTTGCTATATACCAACTCCGCCACTTCCTGCACGTCGGACTTATTTTCCTTAATCCAATCGGACCCGGTCAGGCCCACATCAATAACATTCTCCTCCACGTAACGCGACATTTCCTGCGCGCGGAAGAGCACCGTTTCAATGGCGGCATCATCGATGGATGGAAAGTAGCTACGTTCATTAATGGAAATGCGCCAACCTGCCTTGGCAAACAGATCAACGGTGGCATTTTCCAAGGAACCTTTGGGAATACCGAGTCGCAAAATATTCGGCGCTGCTTTTAACATGATGATCTCCAAATTAACGCGGTGATAAAGTTCTGACTAAAATCATGTCAGCTTCTTATTTATCCTTGCTGGATTCAGGTTTCGCCTTTCCGGACTTTTTACGGACCTTCGTCGGGACCGGCTTGGCCACCGCGGGTTCCGGGGCGGATTTGGTCAGCGGGGTCGTGGTCGAGGCATTTACCGCCGGCGGCGCCAGCATGGGCGATGGAATTTTTGCGGGCTTCGGCCAAGCCTTGGGCGACCAGTCATCAATTTCTTTGCGTACCGCACGATGAAACTTCAGCATGTCCGTAGCGTGAATGTTTTTTTCCAACGTAGACTGTATGTCCGGAAGCGAGTTTTCCGCGGGGAAGCATTCTTTACTTACCAGCCAAAGTTGCAATTTGGTATCCACCGGAGCCGCCGCAACGTGAAAACACTCCAGCGCCACGACCGCCTCCACATACGGATTCATTCCCGCCAGCGTCTGAAGATATTTTCTGATTTCAGCCTTTTTCATTCCCCGCAAACCGTCCAGGCTCATCTGATGTTCGCGATCAAAGATAGATTGCAAAGTTCGATGCAGCATGGCACAACGGGATTCGGCGAAAGGATAACGCACCCCCAGCGCCGCCGCCAGTTCAATGGCCGGGGTCACCCGCAGCTCATTAAAATCCACAACTAAACTCATGATGCGCGCCTCCGCAGCCAACAGGCGGCTGGAATCACAGTCAAACTCAAGAAAAGCCCGCACTAATCGTGCCAGCGGGTCCGGCGTTTCCGGGTTGGCCGCAGGCGCGGCTTTGATAAGACGTTTGATCAGCTTGTTGAGCGCGTCCATATTGGGACCCAAATTATTCATAAGAACCTCATGGTTAAGGGGCATTCGTATCCGAAGAAACACCCGGCGTGCCGGTAGCCGCATCTTTCTGGACGGTATCGTCCAACGCCTTGAGCACCGCGGCCTGCCGCTTTAAAGATTCATCAAGTAGAAACGACAACCGCGGAGCATATCTGATTTTCATACCATCGGCCACATGCTTCTGGATCACGCCGCGCGCCGACATAAGCCCGCGCATAACCGTGGCTTCGGGGTGATCCGATAAAATACTGATAAATACGCGGGCTTCCCGCAAATCGGGCGACACGTGCACCCGCGTCACGCTCAGCAAGCCGCTGATGCGCGGATCCGATAGATCACGCTGGATCGCCGCGCTGACCAAGCGGCGAACTTGCGATTCAATTTTCTGCTGTCGGATACTCATCAGTTATCCTTCCGTTTTGCGGCGTTCAGATTCACCACCACGCCGCCGCATACCAGCCGCAACTCATAGCGTTCGCGCCACGTCTACGGTCTTGTAAGCTTCCAGCCGGTCACCAATTTTAATATCATCGTATCCGGCAAGTTTCAGACCACACTCCAGGCCGCCGCGAACCTCGCGCACATCCTCCTTAAATCGCTTGAGCGAATCCAAGGCCAGATTGTCCACGACTACCACGCTATCGCGGATCAGGCGATACTTATTATTTCGCTGCAACAATCCATCCGTCACCATGCAACCGGCGATATTGCCCAGGCGGCCGACGCGAATGACCTGACGAATTTCCGCATGTCCCAGGGTCCGTTCCTGTTGTTCGGGCGACAACATGCCCCCCAGCGCCTTGCGGATATCATCGGTGATCTCGTAGATGATGCGATAGAGCCGGATTTCAACATGCAACTGCTCGGCCAGTTTGCGCGCCGTCTCATCGGGTACCACGTTAAACCCGACAATGATGGCGTCGGACGCATCGGCCAGGAGCACATCACTTTCGGAAATACCTCCGACCGCCGCATGTAGAAGTTTTACCTGGACTTCCTGCGAAAGTTCTTCGGTCATGGTTTTTTTCAGCACATCCACCGATCCCTGCACATCAGCCTTGAGAATCATGTTGAGTTCTCTGACTTTATCCCGTTTGATGGTGTCAAAGAGATTCTCCAGCGTTACTTTGTGGCGGCGGGCCATTTCATGTACCCGTTCCATCTCGGCCCGTTCCTGCGCGATACTGTTGGCCTGCGCGGGATCTTCCACCACGTACATGGCATCACCACCCGTCGGAACCTTATCCAAGCCAATAACTTCCACGGGCATCGCCGGCAGAGCCTCGGTAAGGGGCCGACCTTTGTCATCCAGCAGTTGCCGCACGCGGCCCGAGGTGGAGCCGCATACGATGGAATCAGCGATGCGCAAAGTTCCATTACGCACAATAACCCGAGCTACAACGCCGCGCAAAGGATCCATAAAGGCTTCCACCACCGAGCCGCGCGCCGGCATATCCATAGCCGCCTTTAATTCACGGAGGCTGGCCACATAATCGAGATATTCAATGAGTTCCTTTACGCCCTGGCCCGTGGCGGCGCTGGTACGGACGACTTCCACATCGCCGCCCCATTCCGCCGGGTTCAGTCCCTGTTCGGCCAACTGGCCCAAGACACGGTTGGCGTTGGCTTCCGGCTTGTCAATTTTATTTAACGCCACCACAATGGGCACATTGGCGGCTTTGGCGTGGCTGATGGATTCCACCGTCTGTGGCATCACGCCGTCATCCGCCGCCACAACCAGTACCACGACATCCGTGATATTGGCGCCGCGTGCCCGCATCGCGGTGAAGGCCTGATGACCCGGCGTATCAAGGAACGTGACACGTTTGGCTTTGCCGTCGGAACCTGTAATCGTGACCGTGTAGGCGCCGATATGCTGCGTAATGCCGCCCGCTTCCCCCGCTGCCACATTGCTGGATCGAATTTTATCGAGCAAGCTGGTCTTGCCGTGATCCACATGCCCCAGCACCGTGACAATCGGCGGACGCAAGACTTTATTTGCGGCCTGCTCGCGTTCCGCGTATTGTCGCTCCCAGGCCGTAAAGAGAGACTCCTTCTCTTTGATGATCAGTTCGACGCCATATTCCAACGCTAGTAATTGCGCCGCCGCCGCCTCCATGGGCTCATTAACCGTCAACATTGCGCCCTGGTCCATGAGTTTTTTGAGCAGATCACCCACCTTCACTCCCAGTAGCTCCGAGAGTTCACGCGCGGTAACCGGCGGGGTCACGGAAATGGACGTTGGCCGCTGATACTCCACCGGCGTGGACTGCTCGCGCTGTTGGGATTTATTCAACGCCCGGCGATGCGCGCGAAGTTTGCCTCCGGTAGCGGAGGCCAGGCGCTCTGCGCGATCCACCAGATCCGCATCCGTCCAATAGCCTAACAATTCCGTACCCGCGTCGGCGCTGCGCCCAAGGGCATTTCGCGTGGAGCGTCCGGTTTTACGCCGCGGGGAATGTCCCTCCTCCTCATCACCATTACTTTCCGACTGATGTCTCCCCTTGCCGCGTCTGGCATACCCACCACCCGCCGCAGTACGCTCCGACATGGGACCGCCCGCGAAAGGCCCGGACGTGGACCGCGTGCGCGGCTTGGGAGCCGCCGCCATGGGCTCCGGTGCTTCCATACGCACCACCTTTGGACCTTGCAATTGTGCGGGAGTGGGGACATTGCGCGGTCCTACCGGGGTTACAATTAATTTCGCCACCACGTTGGGCACCCCGCGCGGCGTAATTTTTACTGCCGGTTTGACAGGTTTTACCGGCATCGCCGGGACTGCCGGGGCCGCAACACCCGCCGCTGGTGTTGCGGGAGCCTGTGCTGCTGGTGTATGCGTGGCGACCAACTGGTCCGTAGCGGGCGCCACGATCGTTTTATGAACATCGGAGGCAACGGTTGTTTCTGTCGCCGCCGATTCCGTCGATAAATCTTGCGCTACCACCGCTGTGTCTTTTGGCGTCGGCAGGCTAGTTGCCACATCCGCCGGTGGCTCGGCTACGACAACGTCGCCATCATGAATAATCTGATCCGCTGGAGATTGATCGGCCTTCACCGCCGGTTTGCGGCCGCGCCGCTTTGGCTTTTCGCCGGCATCGACCGCCTTGATTCGCCGGGTACGGGTCTTTTTGACTTTTTCCACATCGACATGTTGCGTACGTTCCACGGCGGTGGTGGGGACGCTGGTGCTGAACCATTCCTTAATTGTTTCGGCAAGACCGACACTAACCACGCTTAAGTGGCTGTCGATATTCGGAACTTCCTCCGCCTTACACTTGGCGACAATCTCACTAGCTTCAACCCCAAGCTCGCGGGCAATCTGGAATACTTTTTGTTTTTGTACACTCAAGGAAAACTCCCGTATAGCTGAACGCCGAATGACCGCCATAGCCATCCTGGCCGCCAATGGTCATGTTAAGCGGTCGACGCCGGCGCCGCGGGTGCCGCCGATTCAGACAATGCTTCCGCAGGCGCTGTGGTCGGCGGCGCGGCGGCGCTGACCGTTTCCGACGGTTTTTCGGAGCCATCGGCAGCGGCCACTGGTTCCGTTGGCTCCGTCGATTCTTCGGCCTTGGCTTCCGCTTCCGCCGCCTCTTTAGCCTCCGCCGCTTCCGCGGCCTTGCGGACCTTGTCTTCTTCCTGCACACGCTGGGCGGCAGCGCGGCCAACTTCGATCACTTGTTTGGCCAGTTCCTCTGTGAGTTCCAACTCTTTCACCAGCGGTTCAAAACCGACCTCCGTGAAATCACGCAGATCAATAATGCCCAGCGCCACCAATCGGTCAATGAATTTGTCATCCACGCCGGCAATGGTGCGCATGGCTTTTTCAAGGTCATCGAGACCTTTGTTGTATTCAGTGGGAGTGAGAATATCAATATCCCAACCCGTCAAACGCGCCGCCAGCCGGACATTCTGTCCGCGTTTGCCGATGGCCAGCGACAATTGCGTTTCGTTGACCACTACGGTAGCGCGGCCTAATTCAAAATTCAGCGAAATATCCACTACTTCAGCCGGTTTAAGGGAATTGGTAATCAGGACCTGGGACGATTCATTCCAGCGGACAATATCAATTTTTTCGCCGCCCAGTTCATCCACGATATTTTTAATACGGCTGCCGCGTATGCCCACACACGCGCCCACACAATCCACTTTGGTGTCGATGGAGGACACCGCAATTTTCGTGCGGTAGCCGGCTTCCCGCGCCAAGGCCTTGACTTCAATAACTTTTTCCTGAACTTCCGGTACTTCCAGTTCGAAAAGTCGGCGTATGAAGTCCGGATGTGATCGGGACAGCACGATTTTGACTTGATTACCAATGTCGCGAACTTCCAGTATCAAACAACGGATACGGCCACCGACATGATGGGTTTCACCCGGAATTTGCTCGCTTTTTGGCAAGAACCCCTCGCAACGCCCCAGATTCACGGAAAGCACAGAGCCTTCCATGCGGGCCACGGCACCGGTGATAATCTGCCCCTGCCGATCGGCAAATTCCTCCAGAATGCTGCCCCGCTCATCTTCCCGAATGTTTTGGATCAGAACCTGTTTGGCGGTTTGTGCGGCGATACGCCCGAATTCACGGTAATCAATGAGGGTTCCATTTTTATTAACTTGAATGTCGCCGCTCATGCGATCAATAACACACGTGACATCCTCCGCTTCGCCGTAGAACTTGCGCGCTGCGGAGTGCAACGCCATTTCAATATCGGTGAAGATGGATTCCTTCTCAATGTTTTTATCACGCGCAATGGAATCAACGAGTCGCAGGAGTTCCTGATTCATAAAATACCCGACCTTCTTTCATGCGCAATCAAAGCCGCCGCGTGGTACGCCCGCATAATACGTACACTCGCCCCGGCGGGCGAAATTTCGCCGGTTCCATGCAATCTCCAGCTGTACCGCAGCCTTCAACAGCGCCATCACACCATGCGGTGTGATCTATATCAAGGTTTGAGACACGTTTGAAATGTCAACCTTGCAGACCCACCCCATGGTGAACTGCAGCCCGGTACACCGTGCCGACGCGAGGTTGTAATCCTCACGCTGCAACATAATTCAGCTCAATAGCATGCATAACGCTACGCACCTGAATAACCAACCGGCTTCCAGTACGGAAACGCCAATCGTCCCGAATCTGGAATGTTTAATTATAACCTACCGTCTGAAATTACACAAATTACCGCCTCTTAATTGGAAATAGTTTAAGTCTTTTCCCCATGGTTTTGTCATCATTTCATAATTGTGAATTATTAAGTTTCCACACTTTCGCTGGTTTATGCCGATGAAATCATGTGGTGAGTGTATACTATATAGCGGTGATAAATAGCGAGGTGCTTTATGCCCATAAAAAACTTGGTACGGTGCGCGGTGTTGACCATTGCGGGATTCGGGATTTTGTCGCCGACATTGACAGCGCGCGCCGATTTTTATAATCCTAAAGCCCATATTCCACCGCGTGCGCATCGTGTGCGTATGTCCGGCGGTGAATCCACCGCGCCATTGCCTTTGCCCGCCACGCCCGTTCGTCGCTCCGAGCATCACCGCAAACCCGCCCCGCCGGCGCTGATTGGGATGCTGAATCTCAATGTCATAAAAGATCATCGCGTGGTCAATTATCCAACGGAAACCATTGATATTGAAACGCTGATGAATTGGACCAATTCTCAATTGGGTTTGCATTACCGCTATGTACTGGTAAATCCCATGAAGTTCAGCTATAGCCCCACCCAATTGCCGGTGCTGTACATCACCGGCTGGACCCCCTTGCCGCACTTCAGCCAGGCTGAGCTGGCGCGCCTCCGCGGCTACATTACGGCCGGTGGCACGCTGCTGATCAACTCCAGTTGCGGTCGGCCCGGATTTAATCACAGTGTCATCGCGTTTGAGCATGATCTATTCCCGAATCGGCCCTTCGGCCCGCTATCCCTGGATGATGCGCTGTACCATGATCTCAACCGCATCCATACCATGCGCTTCCGCCAGGGCTTCGGACCGTGGAAAAACATTCCCGTTTATCTGGATGTCATGTATATGGGCTGCCGAGCGGCGATTATTTTTTCGCCCATTGATATGAGCTGGGGTTGGAGCGCGGCATCCCACCCGATCAAGGGCGGTACGCTCTATTCCCAGCAGGGGGCTTTGCGGTTGGGGGCCAATATCCTCACCTATGTGTTGGCCAACTTCCAATATGGCCGCGCTTTTGAAATTCAGAAAATTTATCAGCAGCAGCGCCTACCCACACGGGATCAGTTGGTCGTGGCGCAAGTGGTCACCAACGGTGATTGGAACCCCACACCCCACGGCCTGCCGAACCTGCTGAAATTTATTGATCAGAAAACTACGCTAAGCGTGCAATTCAAACGGGAAAAAGTAACGCTTGATACGCTGAAAATCGGGGCGTATCCAATTCTTTATATGACCGGCCTTCGCAACTTCGCTTGGACCGCCGGAGAAATTAAAAATCTTCATAACTATCTGCACGCCGGCGGTGTGCTCATCGCGGATGATGCCATGGGGGCCAGCGCTTTTGATGAAGCGTTCCGCAAGGAAATCAAGCTGGTACTGCCGCACCATAAGCTGCGGGTGCTGCCGCTGAACTCTCCGATTTATCATGATGTTTTCAATGTTGAGCATGTGACTTATTCCGCAGTGGTGCAAAGTACCGCCCCCGATCTGCATCGGCCGGTGCTCGAAGCCATCACCATGGCCGGCGTACCGGTGGTTATCTACAGTCGCCTGTCGCTTTCCAACGGCTGGGAAGATCTGCCTAATCCGTACGCCAAGGCTTATTCCACTGCGGATTCATTAAAGCTCGGCACCAATATACTCGTGTATGCCATGACGCATTAAGTAAATACGTATGAAGCAATATCGTGTATTGGAGATTTTCCGGTAGCGCCGGCTAATTTAACCTTCTCCACTTTATCGGTGGCTGGCCCGGCCCTGCGGCTGAGTGCATTGAGGCGGCTGGCAAAATTCATCACTTTACGGTTCTTCGAGCTTTTTTTGTGATAGGCGTAACCGACGATGAGGGGAAATGCCAGCGTGGCTTCGGAATAAACCATCTGTTCATAGACAGTATCCACCTTGCCCCAACTGCTGGCTTCACGCAGGGTGGAACTCGATAAAGCTCCGTCTCGTACATCGGCAACCGTGATTTGAATGGCATATTTGTGCATGGGGGCGTCCGAGTTGAGAATTTCAGCCGCCACCACAATATCCTGCGTAAAATTCTTCGGCACACCGCCGCCGATCATAAAGATACCAGTTTCATGATTCATGAGTTTGATTTGCGTTAATTCCCGGAAATCTTTGACGGAATCAATACTCACATGACCGTCCGGACGGTTGAGTTGATGTACCACCAAACCAAAGCCGGCGGAGCAATCGGAAAATGCCGGGCAGAAAATCGGAACGCCCTTTTCATGCGCGGAAAGGATGATGCTGTCACGATTTTTGGCTTTCTTGGTCAGGTAAAGCCCCATCGCTTGAATAAATTCACGGCTGCTGTATGGCCCCGGCGGCAGAGAATCCGCGATGAACCGTGTGGTGTCATCGCAGATACGCAATTGATCTTCATCAATGTAGGTATCATAAATGCGGTCAATGCGGAGGTTCCGTAATAGCGTGTCATTGGCGTATTGTGAACCAAGATAATGGTGAAAGCCCAGCGCTTCAAAGAAATCCTGATCCACCATATTGGCCCCGGTGGAAACAATCGCATCCACCATATTGTTGCGAATCATGTCGACAATTACTTTTTTCAAGCCTGCGGAAATTAGCGATCCGGCCAATGTTAAAATCACCGCACATGAGGTGTCGCGTAACATCCGATCATAAATATCCGCCGCCCGATTCACATCACGTGCGGTAAAAGCCATGGTCCGCATGGATTCAACCAGCGGCACAATGCCGGGCTGCGTTGTAATATCAATATGATTAACCGTCTGCTTGAGCAACTCTTTACGATTGATTCTCGGCATGTCGTCACCCCTTATAGTTCACAAAATAGTTAGTCTATTACGGCACACTTGGTACCACGTTACGCTGAATTATATATGATACTGAATTATCAGTCCCGCAAATTTTGAACTTAAATCTCGCCCGTCGGCTATTCCAATCACCAACCGCGAACCTTTTTTCGCAGTATCCGCAAAATAGCAAAAAAAAGCCACCGCTTTTTCTGAAAAGTGGCATCACCGCCGTCTGTCCGTTGCCGCTATACCCCGGGCACTTTCAGCACGGCCATGTTCCACTTAACGGTCGCCTTCGGGTCGGCATTAAGCCGCATGGCCATTTTCAGATGGCCGCGTCAGAATAAAATCTGACGGCCCTTCGTCCGCGACCTGCGGTGGCTGCATAAATTAGTATAGCGTGCCGAATGCAAAAGGCAAGAAGCACAAAAACACATCAGTGTCCATTCACGGCGGCTCAATGGGGCTGGGACCGCTGCACATGGTAGGCACGCAAAAAAATATGTTCCCCCACCCCAAATCATGGCCGCGCAATGGGCGTTCGCGCTTATGTCGGATATTGCATTTTCGAGGAGTCATAAGATATTATTATTGTTTTTGTGAGATGTCGATGCGCTTGCTCCTGGCGACAACCAATTTAGGTAAAGTACGGGAAATTGCGGCGGAATTGTGCACTTCCGGAGTCCCGAATATTGAATTAACCACACTGCGTGATTTCCCCGGTATGCCGGATGTGGTGGAGGATCAGCCGACATTTGGCGGTAACGCCATGAAGAAAGCGCGGCACTTTGCCCGGCTTACGGGTATGTTAAGCCTTGCGGATGATTCCGGATTGTGCGTGGACGCACTGCACGGAGCGCCGGGAATTTATAGTGCCCGTTATGCGGGCGTCCCCTGCAATGACAAGGCGAATAATCTTAAACTCCTGGAAGCTTTGCGGGCGACGCCAATGGAAAAACGCACCGCCTGTTTTGTTTGCGCCCTGGCGCTGGCATCACCGGATAAGCCGCTGCTGGTGCTAAGTGATTATGTGCATGGCCGGATTGGTTATGCGCCGCGGGGAGAAAATGGCTTCGGTTATGATCCACTGTTTGTTCTGCCGGATCGGGGAATAACCACCGCCGAGCTCACGCCGGAGGAAAAAGCCCGTGTCAGCCATCGTGGAAAAGCGGTGCGACGATTGGCCGAGTGGCTGCTGCAGAGTGGTTTATTGGGCGGTGATTAAATTTCTGCTTAGTTGAGTAATCGCAACCGATTTATGCGATGCCGCATGATATCTATATACTTGGAACAACATTAGGTAACATTTACGCAACGGTGGCGGATGACAGAGGCTTACGGGCTTCAATGCGTATTCCGGCGACATATTCGTGTAACCAATGTCGTCCCGCAGAAGTCCGAAGTGGGGCGGCAAGCCCAATGGCTCCCATGCGATAGGCTGGTTGGGGAGCGGCGGCATCCCAGAAAAGCTCCACTTGGGAAATACTTTGTGTTTCAACTATTTCGCAATGCGAAAATCCGGTTGCGTTTAACAATTTGCGATAACTCGATAATTCGATGGCACCCGCCAGACCAAACGTGAAGGCGGCGACGGAATCGGCAATTTCCGGCGGCAGAAGCTTACGAATGGCGATATCATGGATCACAATTCCGCCTCCCGGAGCCAGCACGCGAAACATTTCACGGAAAACCGCCATCTTGCCGGAACTCGGACTTACCACTCCTTCACTGATAATCCAGTCGGCGAGGCCGGACGGCAAGGGGATACTGTCTACGCGGCATAAATAAAATTCAAGATTGTCAAGCCCGGCGGCCAAGGCATTTTGGCGGGCCGCACTGATGGCGTCCGGGGTACTATCAATGCTGACAACTCGGCCTTGTGGCCCGACCAGCATGGCCATCTCCATGGAAAGCAGGCCGCGACCGCAGCCAATTTCAACAATTGTTTCTCCCCCGCTGAGGGTCTGCTTTACAGGGTTAAAAACCGTGGCACGGGGACGATTTTCCGCCGCCTCATCCGCCATTGGTAAAAGAATGTCATGGAGTATCGTCAGAGACTGTGGCCTATGCACACCGCTGCGGTTCGCCCTAAGAGAGCCATGGTGCGCTCGCCTTGAGCAATATATGACATCGGCCATTTATGTTCCTCCCGGGTTGAATCAGTATTCAACAAAAAAGCAAAACCCCGAACCATTACCGTGTTCCACGGCCTATCAAACCCTTCATTTCCGACCGTGCGGAATCAAGTTCGCATCGATCTGATATTTCCACTTCACAGCCGCAATTGGTACGGCAAACGACCAACGTTCGCAAACCGCTATATTAGTATATCGGCGGCATATAGATATTTCTTGATATATTTGTCGATAAAAGGCCGCATTTTCACAAAAATGTAGATGGGGATAGTGTTTTGACCATGAATTCAGGACATTTCTCTCGAATTAGTCAGTTTTTCGATAAAGGGCGCGACAATAACAACGTCGTAAATTTGCAGTCCGCACACGAACCGAAGGGTACGGCCCCTTATTGCCACCGCGTCCTTGCGTGTAGACTCCGACGCTAATCGCACGCAGTCCCTAATCAACGTGCTTTTTCATCACCGCAACCGGGGTGTGGCGGTGGTGGGCCGCGCGGGCAAGCTGGGCAATAATTGGATAGGTAAAGCGCCCCGTCTGACGCAACAGGTTGAGCATTCGAACGCGTTCATTGTAGCGGGCCTGCTGGTAGGCCAACTGTGCGGCCAACGCTAAATCCTGCGCGGTGATGACATCCAGATTCGTGGCCACACCGGCATTGTACGAGTGCTGCGCCTGATGATAGGCCGCTTGTGCCGCACGCATCTCCGTTTTCAAATTGGCCGTCAGACGCACGCTGGTCAACCAATCCGCACGGGCAATGCGTACCTGTTCCATGATCTGCCGGGCCAGAAGCTGCCGCTGCAGCATCGCCTGCCGCATCTGTGAATACGCCGTGCGGATATTCTGATAGATCATGCCGCCTTCAAAAATTGGAAAATTGGCGCTGAACAAGCCGCTCCACCAACTATCACTGGGAAACTGCTCCTTGTACAGGAAGGTATTAAAATCAATG
>JBMFGW010000078.1:0-19148 GCA_049977145.1 Phycisphaerae bacterium | reverse complement strand
AAGATCGCCGCCGAATTAATGGCGCCTGATGATGCCGCATTACCGCATGATCATTCCACCACCGCACTGATACGCCGTTATCGCCAATACCGCCGATGATGGTGTTAACGAACATTTCCATTGATATCGGAGCCTTCGCCATGGCGGTGCAGTTCCGGCGTCTTTTTCCCCAAGGATAGTGCGCATGTAATAATTTTTTGCGGCTATGGATCGCGATTGCGGACATAGCCGCCGGCTCTGTCGGTGGTGAAATATCCGATAGCTTGACCCAGCCACCACACGCGGTTGTATGGGCAATTCCGGGGTGGTATGGAAAAAATGGAACGCTCGTCAAGGCGGGGGCTGCGCATAAAAAAGTGCTTTTGCGGTATACTTAAGCGGCATGGAAAAGCCAACTTTGACAAAGCCGGTACCTGCACCGACTGGGCGGCGGGAGCCGGCGTCTTTTTTTGCGCTGGGATATGGGGCTTTGCCACAGCGTGTGGAAGCGATGGGGTGCAGTTTTCGCTTCATCAAATTATTCAAACATGATTTTTTTGCAGCCACGGGATTATATGAAAAACTTGAAACTTCCGGCGCGGCGAGCGGAAATTCCGGGAACGGTGCCGCCGTTCCATCCCTGGCGGTGGTGAAAATGCAACGAACTTATCCGTTGTTCGGTTTACCGATGCAATGGTTGGGAGCTATTGTCGCGCGGCATGAAATTGCGGTTTTCAAGGCCCTCAATGGGCTTGCGGGCGTGCCGTTGTTCATGGGAGCAATCGGCCCGACTGGCTATATCCATGCGTTCATCCCCGGAAATGATTTGCATCCGGATTTTGCGCCAGGGGTGGATTTTTTCAACCGTTTGGAAGCTTTGTTGACGGCGATTCACGCCCGGCACATCGCCTATGTGGATACTAACAAGCGCGAGAACATCTTATATGGCGCCGATGCCAAACCTTATCTCATTGATTTCCAGATTTCCTTTTTTTGCCGGCATGGTGAAAAGGATAATCTGGTAACCCGTTGGATTCTCCAGCGGTTGCAAAGAGAAGACTGGTATCATTTTTATAAGCACAAAACACGTCTGGCTCCGCAGATTTGTACGGCAGAGGATTTCCAACGGGCGAATAACCGGAGTTGGTACATCAAGCTGCATCGCCGAATCGCCCAGCCGATTATCCATGCGCGCCGACGGTTTCTTGCGCGCTACAAAGGCGCCAACTCCGGAAGCCGGTGAAATGCCCGCATCCACAATAACTTCCCAACCCAAGTAGGCCAGCCTTGAGGTGGGCTGATGCACATCTTGAGCTTCGGTATGCTTTCCATGCGCCTTGGAGAGTCGCAATGTATTACGCGATGACGGGTGGCTGTTCCCAGCACTCGCATTGCAGTGTGGACTTTGGCCCGGAAATATGAATAGTTCGTCGCCACGTGAACACGCCTTTCGTGCGCAGACATCGACCATCGCAAGGCGCGTCGGTACGGGGAGAAGCGTTGGGCGCGATCTATGGTTAGGCGTGAGTGTAGGATCGGGCAGGAGACTTACCCCCAGCGTGGTGGTACGGGAGCGGTACACCACGGAAATTCGATGAGTATAACTACTGCGTTCTTACCGCCAGCGATGCCCCCATCCATGATGGTAGAACACTCCCACATGAAAGCCGCCACCGTAATATGGATGGTAGAATCCCCATGGGTGGAAGCCTCCCGTGCTGAAATAAAATGATGGTCCATAGGAATATACCGGCGGATAATAATATGTGGGCGGATAATAATATGCCGGAGGAGCGTAATAAACTGGCGGCGGGCTATAAACCACCGGCGGCGGAACATAAGTAGGTGTGTAATATACCGGCGGTGCGGGGTTCATAACGGGCGCCTGGGTAGCCGGTAAATTAGGCGCCTGCACGGCTGCCAAATTAGGGGCTTGAACCGCGGCCAAGTTGGGAGCTTGAGTATATACAACCGGAGGCGGCGTATAGACTGGCGGCGGCGGTGCGTACACTACAGGAGGTGGCACATAAACAACTGGCGGTGGGCAATATACCGGTGGGGGGCAGAAAATAGGCTGCGGGCAAAACGGTGCGCCAATCCCTATACCGAAACTGATACCCACATGTGCTTGGGCTTGATGAGCCACTCCCAACGTTAATGCGCCGGCAGCCATCACCGCCAAAACAGTTGCCGTTTTAATCTTTGCCGTCTTGATGACGCGACGCGACTTTTTGCTAAGGTTCAAGGTGAACATAATCAGTACTCCTTTTATCGGCATCCATCATGTTCCATGCCTCATAGACTATTATAGCACTGCATCCGCAATGTTTCTCGGCCAGCACACCGAAAGTCCAACAAGCTCTATGAGATCAAACGCACGGAACAGCAATTAGTTGCACTATAACGTTTATTTATCATCAGTAACATTTTACGAAATGAATTTAAAATAAGTCAAAAAACACACTGTATGCGTAAAATATTCGTATATACGATATTAGTTTACGTATTAACAATTTAATAATTTATATTATCACTATTTGACGTCTTATAATTTAATTTTGATAGATTTTATTTGGTATTGCCTTGGTAGTGGGCTAAAATAGTAAGTGTTGGCTGGAGAGGCCGTATATGGCGGACAGAGTTTAGAAGCTGTCTTGATCATTACTGATCCGTATGCGGAAGCTGACAAGTTGGTATGCGTTACCGCGCAATTTTACATGGATGTTATTTTCCGCATACCCTGTGGGGTAGCGGTAATTGTGATTGGATGTGATGTTGCTGCCACGTTTCGGACCGCTTGTGCAACCGACCAGATAGCAGCGTGAACAAAGTTCAGGAGATCGTCGCGTTTCGTCAGGATGGCGGGCGCACCCGTACGTTTAGCCTTACCAAAGGTTAAATCGGGGATAACTTCTTCAATCGTTATCCCGCAAGGATGCTAGGAAACCGTTTATTCTGGAGAATCTATCATGCGCCATTCACGACCATTGACGAAGAGCGAAAATTGGGAACTTGCGGCTCTCATGATTATTATGCTCGCGGTTCTGCTCATCCTGGCATTGGCATGGCGGTTTAGCCGTATACCGCATCTTTGGGCGGTCGTGCCGCCGCCCGTGGCCATGACCATCAGCAATATACCCAACACCGCTGCTTTCGGCAATCAATCCGCAATTCAATCTGCTGCAACCTCCGTAACCCCGGTAAGTACACAAACTTCCAGTCTGCTAAAAGTTCCAGCCAATATCGTGCGTCATCGGCTTATCCCGCAGCGCCGCAGCGCCCGGCGCGTTGCTTCCTACTGGTATCATGGCCGTCGGTATATATATTGGAAAACTTTTGATTTGCGTGTGACCAGTTACGCGCCCGATAAAAAATGCTGCTGGCCTTATGCCGGTACGACGACCGCGTCCGGCGAAAGCGTATGGACCAATGACGGGCACCTTGTGGCGGCGGATACGCGACTGATTCCATTGCATTGCATGGTGCGTGTGCCCGGTTATGACTATGACCGTCCGGTTCCGGTGCTGGATCGCGGCGGAGCAATTCACGGCTACCGCCTGGATGTACTGGCTCCGACATTCTGGAGTGCGCAACATTGGGGCGTAAAATTTCTGGCCGTGCGGGTCTATCGTCCAGTTGCCAGATGGTGACTTTCCCCGCATATTAGCATTGTGATCAAACAGTTGATTATCAACGCGGATGATTTCGGGTTTTCCCGCAGTGTGACGGACGGCATTCTTTATGCGCATAGCGCGGGCATTCTCACGAGTACCACATTGATGACCACAATGCCCGATTGCGACCGCGCTTTGGACCTTGTGCAGAGCCATCCTACGCTGGGGGTAGGAATTCATTTAAGCCTTACGCAGGGTACGCCGCGCTATGGGCGGATGAAATATCTGGTCAGCGCGGACGGTCAATTCCCCCGCCAGGTCCGGCCATTGCTGCAACGTCTAAGCCTGTATCGTAAGGCCCGCGCTGAAGCTAAAGCGGAATGGGCGGCCCAAATTGAATATGCCTTGCGGCGGCACCTACAGCCCACGCATCTTGATTCGCACAAACACATTCATCATTGGCCGGCATTGGCAGAAATTGCCATGGACCTGGCTGGCGAGTATCACATTCATTACCTCCGTTGCGCGGATGAAATGAACCTTGTGGGAGCCCCCGGATTATCTCCGGGGTATCGGGCGTTACGTTTTCTCGCCCGCCGGTTAAAAAGGCGGGTCACCGGGCCATCTTTGCGCACCACCGACTGGTTTTATGGCCTGGCGGCTACCGGGCAATTTTCCTCGCAAACCTGGTTGCAACTCCTGGCGCTGCTTCCCGCCGGTATCGGCGAGGTGATGGTGCATCCGGGATATGCCGACGATTTGGACGCTAGCCGCACACGTTTGACCACCCAGCGTCGTTGCGAGCTGGACGCATTATGTGATCCCGCAGTGGTAAAACAAGCCGGTGCGGTGGAGATTCAGCGTGTGCATTTCGGGCAAATCTGAACTGGGAGCCGGTCCAGGCAATCGCCGTTTTTGATGTTTGGCGCTAATCAAGAAGCGGCGACGATGGCGTACCTGGGGAAGGCTTTGCGCTGGCGCGGCATCCCGGCCGATTATTTTCTGCGCCGCCGACCGCCAAAGCGTTGGTTGTGTTTTCCGCTTTGCAAGGAGTCTTTGCCGTGTTTATGTTTTCGGCGTCCGGGGTTACGGTCGGTCGAATCGTGGATTTTGCTAGGTTTGGGAGCGCGGGCGGGTTCCACTTTCCGCAGGCGTTTTTCACCGTGAATTGTGGAACCGTGTTCAATGAGGCGCACTTCCATGCGTCGCGCCGGAATATTAACCGCCACAATTTGCACCCGCGCCAGATCGCCGAGTGTAATGCGACATCCCGTGCGCTGACCGCGCAAACAGGCGGTGCGCTGATCGTAAATCCAATAATCCGGCGGCAGATCATTCATGCGAATCTGTCCCTCTACCAGAAAGCGCGTGGATTGCACAAACACGCCGGAGTTATTGACCCCCGTCACCACGCCGTCAATGACATCGCCGATATGTTGAGAAAGCAAATCCAGCACTTTCACCATCCGCAATTCCCTTTCCGCATCCTGCGCCCGGCGCTCGGTGAAGGAAAGATGCCGTGCCAGCCGCAGCAGCGTGTTGTAGTCCGGCACCGCGCCCAAAGTCATGGGCATCAGAGCGTTAATTTCCGGTGTGGGCGCGCCCGCGCTGGCGACCGCATGCTTTTTGCCGCGGGATAATCTTTTTTGTCCACCCGTTAATACGCTGTCGAGCAGACGGTGAATGACCAAATCGGCATAGCGCCGAATCGGCGATGTAAAATGGGCATAATTAGCGCTGGCCAAGGCATAATGTCCCTGCTCCAGTGGGGAATATTCCGCCGTGCTGAAGGTTTTCAGCACACTTAAATGGATGGCATACGCCAAGGGTGTACCCCGCACCGAATCCAACAGCTCTCGGATAATATTGCGATCCAGCTTTTGGGGCAGTTTCCGCCCCGTGGACAGGACAAACTGCCGAACGTTTTCACTGGCCTCCAGGTCTGGATCGGGGTGAATACGCCGCAGGACATTGAGATGTTTACGGGTCAGAAATTCCGCCACCGCCTCATTGGCTTCCACCATGAACATTTCAATTATTTTATGCGTGTAGGCGTCATCACTCCGATGCGCATCAATTACCCGGCCCGTGGCGTCCATCACGAGTTCCACCTCCGGCAAATCCAACACGATCATGCCCCGGTCCAGCCGACGTTGTTCAATGACCCGCGCCAGGCGGTCCATATTCACCAATAAGTCGCGTATGGGCGGCGCCACCTGCGGTACGTTCGGGTCCGGCGGCGATTCCAGCAGGCCTTTGACATATTGGCGGCCCTGTCCCTTGGCATCGTCAATGATCGCCTGCGCCTGGGTATAGGTGAGTCGGCGGTGGGAACGGATGACCGTATTGGCGCAGTGCGTGGAAACCACACGCCCCTGCCGGTCATAACGGATAAATACACTTTTCGTCAGCCGCGGAACATTTTCCTGCAGGGAGCAAACCCCATTGGAAAGCACCTCCGGCAACATCGGGATGACATACCGCGGAAAATATATGCTGTTACCGCGCTTGCGCGCTTCCAAATCCAGCGGGCTTTCCACCGGCACAAAATGGGAAACATCCGCAATATGCACGCCCAGTTCCCACACCGCCGGACCGGGCCGATTCGAATGCGCCGGAGCCAGCAAATCCTCCACCGGTTTGTCTGCACCATGATCCAGCACCCGTAAGGTAATGGCGTCATCAAAATCACGCGCATCATCAGGATCAATGGTAACGGTGATCAGATGACTGATGTCCTCACGATCCGCCGCCGCCGTGCCGGCGAACGCGCGTGCGGCTTTACCCGCCTGATCCAGCACTTCCGGCGGAAACTCCGGCGGCAAATCAAATTGTTTGATTACAGACACGAGTTCCACTTCCGGTTCGCCATGCGGACCGAGCACCTCGGTAATGACTCCCTCCGCCGGTTTGCCGGCACGCGGAAATTCCAGCAATTCCACCACCACTTTATCGCCTGCGGCGGCAGATTTGGCGGAGGCATCCTGAATGGAAATGGGTTGTTTGAGAATCGAACCATCGGGAATGACCACCCACGCGTTTAACTGCCTGGCCAAAGTGCCCACGCAGCGGTTGGTGCCGCGCCGTAAAATGCGAATGACGCGTCCGGTGCGGCTGCGACCGCGTGAGTCCTGCTTGTCCGTCGCGATGATGCGGATCATCACCAGATCCCCACTGATGGCGTCAAGCGTATCGGATGGAGGAATAAATAAATCGCCGAGCTTGTCGGGCCGCAATGGCGTAACAAATCCAAAGCCCCGCCCCGTGCCATGAAATACCCCCGCTGCCTGCTGCTTCATATCCGGCAGCGCCATCGCCCGGCCATCCTCTTTCGGAACCACACAGTCTGCGGTAATCAGCGAATCCAGAGCGTGATGAAACGACTCTTCCTGTTTGGCAGTAAGCCCCAGCCGCGCCATGAGATCGCGCAAAGCCACCGGTCCGCCATCCGCGGCGGCCAGCACATCCAGAATTTGTCCAACCAGCGGGTCTAACAACAGCTACTCCCTAAATGAACCATGTTCCCAGTATATCGCATGATCGCCGCAGTGTCTGTTATTCATTTGTTATAACCGCTCGGGGTGTGCCCGGCGGGCTCACCCGGCCAGATTATAGTGGCTTGATGCGGCCGCGGGGCGGAAAATAGTTGGCCCGCATACCAATTGATGATGGGATTGCCAACCAGCAAGGTCAAAATCGCGGCCATGCTTAACCACGGCCCATAAGGCAAAACATTGGGTTTGCCTTGCAATTTCAAAACTACCGCCCAGATCAGTCCCAGAATTGGGGCCAGAAAGAACACCACAATAATCGCCGGGGCCCCCACCACTGCGCCGATGGCCGCCATCAGCGGCGCATCCGCCGCCCCCATGGCCACGCGGCCCATGATCAGTGTACCCAAAATGCGTGTAAGCCACATTATGCCTCCACCCGCCAGCAAACCCAGGAGCACGCCTGAAAGCCGCGCCAGCCAAGGCACGGCGGGAAGCGGCAAAGGAGCCAGCGCCGCCACGGTCGCCAAAATGATCGGCGGGAGCAGAAAAAGAATTTCTTTGCCCATTTCCCGGCGGACATTCACGGCGGCGGATTCTTCCAGAACCTGCTGCGAATCATCGGGTACTTCCAGCGGGCGCGGCAACACGCCGATAAGAAAAACCAGCATTCCCCCCACCATCGTCAGCAACGCCGCCAGGCGCGCCGACACCACTAGCCACGCTAGTGCGGTAAGTACCGTGATAACCGACCCCGCGGTTATCTGGGGCCAGGATTTTTTGAGCGTGGGCGGCGGGAGTAAGGGCAAGGGCGCCAGGGAAGATTCTCCGCTGGTTTCCGGTGGGGTGGAAAAACTGCGTGGTAAAATGTTCAGGTACAGCAACACATTGGACAAAAGCACCCCGACGGTTCCGCCAAGGGCTGATTTCCCCCAAACCGATGCGGGCGCTGCCGCGGGCAACATCTTTGGAGCGGCAAAAAAGCAGAAGGCCATGGCTACCGCCATGAGCAGGTAGGGCAGCCCCAATGGGATGATAAAGAAATCCGCATCAATGGCCGATGCGGCCAGCAGGCCGGAAACAAAGATCATATATAACAACAGCGGCACGGCGCCGCCGAAAACAGTGGGCGCAGCCCCCGGATTCCAATGCGCGACAAAAAAACCGAGATAAAGCGACAGGAATATCAAACCCGTGCCCAATTCCACCAGCGGATAGCGGGCGGAAATGGGAGCCTTGCAGGAGCAGCATTTTCCCCGCAGCAGCAGCCAGCCGAGCACCGGGATATTGCGGTACCAGGCAATGGCATGGTGACACAGCGGGCAGTGGGATGGCGGCCAGCTTAATGTCAACGGCGCTGTTTTATTCTGGAATGTTACCAGCGTGCCGCGTGCCGGCAAACGCCAGATCACAACATTCAGGAAGCTGCCCACAGCACTGCCCAGCAGAAAGACAAATGTTGCCAGTAACCAAACCGGAAATTCCATATTCCACATTATCCCGATTTTTTAGCCGGTGGCAAAAACACCGAATCGCCATACCTGGGGCATGGTAATAATTCCAGGGCGCCTGAGTTTGTCGGCCCACCCCGCGGGGCGGCGTGCTTTTAGGCCCCCCCTCGGCGGCGCGGCTTCTCGGCGTACCGTCTGCGTCAGGTATGCCTACGTCGCCGCTTCTTGATGGAGGCCTAAAATCGCGCCGTCGCAGCCCATCGGTTACTCGGACAGGCTCCTTGATGGCCAAGATGTTTTGGGCGGCTGTGGCCGCCAGCATTTAGGAGTGAGGAGTCCTTTTCACTGATCAAGGAACACTGATCAAGGATCAATGACCGATGGGGGGAAGGACCCGGAATCCAGACGGCAGAAAGGTTTGCTTTGCGAATTTCAAGGTGCTCAAGATGCTCAAGTTCGCGGGGCAACTTGCCCAAGATGCGCAAGTTGATTGGAGCATTGATTTTAGAGGGTTTGGTTCAAGTTGCCCTAGATGCCCAAGATGTTTTAAGGGGGGGGGGCTGAGGCCGCCAGCATTTAGGAATTAGAAGTTAGGAGTTAGAAGGCTTTTTGGGCGCGGATTGGGCGCGCGCGTCGAACTTCTACCGGGTACATAGCGATCCTCATGGCTTAGACGGAGCCATTGATGCAGGCATATTCTTCACTTTTCAAACGGCGGCAAGCCACCAATGATCAATGACCACTGATCACTGATCAATAGGCGGGCAAACGCCGTGCGGCATCGCTTTAGAATCCGGAATCCGGAATTCAGTGATGTCGTGGAAGGCTATAGGGGCGGGCGGGGGAGATAAGTGTTCAGTTTTAAGTGTTCAGTTTTCAGGAGGCAAGGGATTATTAGCCTTGGCGTGGCTCTGCCGCAACCAAAACGTCTTATCCACAGATTTCTCAGATTCTCACAGATTTTACGACACGCGGGTTTTGAACCGCGGAGGGCCAACGATCAATGACCAATGAGCAATGAGCAACAACGGGGTTAACCGCAAAGCAGCGTAAGAACGTAAAGACGCGACGTTACGACGACTACGGCGATATTCACCACAACGACACAACGACACGAAGCACGACGGTAATGGGCGGGGGTTACAGGGGACAGGGGGACGCGCGGTGCAAGCACACGCGGCTAAAAAAGAGAGGGGGTTGTAGCGGGCAGGTTACAGGGACAGGTTCGGGAAAACTTTTATTGGTGGTGATACGGGCGGCGATGTCGAGGGCGATGAAGGTTTTGCCGGAACCGGAGGGTCCGGCGAGGAGGACGATTTTTCCTCTGGGGAGGCGGTCTTTCCAAAGCCAACGCGGGGCGAGGGGTGGGAGGTTGGCGAGGCAGCGGGTGGCGGTGATGAGGTTGGGCATGGGGAATCCTTTCACAAAGAAGCCGGAATTCAGAGGCCGGGGGTCAGAACCTTGAACCTAGAACCTAGAATTTGGAATCAAGGTGCGGCGTTGCCGCGACGGTATTGTTGCGGCGATTGGGCTATAGACATTCATGTGGGGAGATAAGGGATTTCACTGATCATGGATCACTGATCACGGATCAATACCGCGAAGCGTTCGGTATTTGGCATTTGGTATTTGGCGTTGGGGGCGGCGGCGCTGCGGGGGTTGTTTTTTACCATCCCGATCACGAATATTTAAGCCGGGGTCATCGGGATAAACTCGGGCACAGCGACACAAAGATGCGAAGACGGATGGCATGGCGGTATGGTCGCTGATTCACCGCGACATCGGGGTTTGCCACCGCGGCGGGCACGGGCCGACGGCCATTAGAGCCGTCGCCACTTCCATAAACTTGTTACGTCCCCGTTTAGCTTTCCTGTGGTGCGTGATTTCCGGCCTGCCATATCCGCTGCGGGCGACCTGACGTCCTATAATTATGGTGTGGCCAGTTGCTTGTTTGCTTTCCCCTTTATTTTACAGGGTAAGGTAAATGTCGTGTACTGGATTCGCCTGCCGTCCGGTGACCTGCGAATCCGTTTGACTGTGTAATCCTCGATCATGGCCCGGTCTGCTCGCAACTGCTCCATTTCGATTGGTGTTATTCGGCTTTCTCGCAGGCCAAGCCCGGCTATGGATGTACCGAGGCGGAGTCCTGTGTCATCAGTTAGCCACCAGCGATCATGGATTGGCAATTTGCCAGAGCCGTCGAACCCACAAACAATAATTTCGGTTTCTGGTGGATCCTGGTCCGACGTCTCTATCCATTTTCTGCTAAAAGCCTCTTTAGTGGATTTCTTTTGGTTGTGGCTTTTTTCTGCGCTTGTGAGGATGACCACACGGGCGGACCGGGCGTGTCTTAATACGCTCTTCAGAATCCACAAATCAGCGGGGTCAAAGTATGGGTCGCAGATTATCAGCTCGTGTTTTACATGCTTCTCTATCCATTTATCTAAGGTTTCGTATGCGTCATTCTGTTTTCCGATGCGCACAAGGAAGGGGTCGTCTTTGGCGTGGAATTCCATCGCGCGCTCCGGGAATGCCGCCTCCGCGCTAAATTCCGCAACCATGGTGCATGCGTCAAAAAATGGACGCATTATCTGGGATGCCTGTGGCTTATTTTCGAAGTGGATTCGAGCATTTGCCATTACCCAGGCCAGTACGGGGTAGGCTTGGCTTAAAGGTAGCGAGGAGGCTGCCCGTATGAATGGGCGCAGGTCCTCCATTCGCTTGGGCTCAGCGCGGCCCGCATTTAATGACGCTAGAGCTTGCCAAGCTGCGCGCGGTAGTCTGTCCAGTTCTTCAATTGGCAACGATTCGCCCTCTCCGTGTTCGATTACCTTTCGACTCACTTCGAGATCTCTAAATTGCTCCTTAAAGGTTTTGAGTGCTTCGCGGGCACGTGCGGTAATTCGAGCTGGATTGGTATCGGCTGCTTCCACAATGGCATTTGCAACCGCACGATCTACGTGGTAGACGGCATCGATGACACGGCGTCGAACCATCTCGATTTCTTTTTCGTTGTGGTCGCAGTGCTGGGATAAGTCGCAGGTCTCTTTTGCCATCTGTTTCCCAAACCCCGGGTCGTGTTCGAGACCGATCTCCGTTATATCGCCGAGCCGTTTAATGCGTTCTACTTCCACGGGGAGCCTGCGGGCGATATCGGCGGCCTCCTTGAGCAGCTTGCCTCGTGCCTCCGTTTCGGCCCAGCGGCTTAGCTGTGCGAGGACAAGGCATTGGTCCGATTGATTTGGAATTGGAACGGTGAGTACCTTTTGGATAACCTGGTCCTGATATTTTAGCTTTTTGCCCGTTATTCGCTTTGCTGCTGCTAGCCATAGTACCCGGTAGCCCTCGTGGCATATCCATCCTTTTTTCGGCAATATCTGCATTGCGGTTTCCTCAAGCTGTATTGCAATCTCGCTGAGCTGTTGCGGCGGGAAAACGTGTGATCCTGAATCTACAATTGCCGACGTTAGGCGGTCTACGATGTCCCATGCGGCCCAGTCTGATGTGGTCATTGATAGCAAAGGTAGAATTTCATTGATGTCTTCATATGTTGGATTTCTGCGGGGTTTTGGATTTTTTTTGCATGGTTCGGAGAGGGGAAGGCAGTTCATTTTTGCTTCGGCTGCGGACATAATGCATCTGTCTTTGGCCTCGCCGTCGAGCTTGCGGAATAATTCATATGCAGTTGTGGGTCTGGCAAGGAAGAGGGCGTCTGCGGCCGCCACAACGCATTGTGTGAACAGCTCGGGGGCCTTTACCTCGTGTTTGCGTATTTCGGGGAGAACTTGATCATCTACGATCCTTCGACAGTCATCGGTGCGGTTTGCAATGGCAAACCACGCAGCGAGTTCAGAGGCTAACCGGACGCGCAGGTACGCGGAGGGAAGCCGTTTGATTAGTAAACACAATCGGTCGATATCATTGGCTGTGTGGAATCGTCCCTCCATCAATCCCGCCAGGGCTGCGATGGCAAGTCTGATTGGAGCGACCAGTAGATGGGTCGGACCAATGTGGCCGAAGAGGCTTTCGTTCCGAATGGTGTTGGCTTTCGTAAGGCACTCGCGTGCGAGGGTTGCGTCCGCTTTTGCCAAGATTGTGCATGCTTCGAGGCAAGTTTCGATGGCCTCCCATGCGTCGTCGATCACATCCAGGGAGTCGCTCACGCAATTCTTCAATTTTGCGAGCAGTTCTTCTTGGCCTTCGCATTGCGTGTTTCGGATGGTTGCGTATGCCGAGGCCGCAGTTATTGCACGGTCGGGGGCGTTGTGCACTGCAAATGGCGTGGACCCTATATGATCGATGAGGGCGTCGAATTTCTTCAGATCGGAGGGCCTCTTTCGCAGTTCTTTCCAGATCGCCCTGACGCACTCGTCATTACAGGATTTGCTCTCGGTGTTGCGTGAGAAATGGACGGCCGCGTTGAGCACTTCGGCAGAGATTTGCCCGCGGAGCATGTGCTTAATTGCCCATACACGGAGCGAGTCTCTGCGCCGGAGCGTGTTCGTCTTTGAGATCAATTCTTCTGCTACCGACGGTTCGGCGTTTGCAAGCGAAGCAATTATTGGCGCTAGCATTTCTTCGTGATCTGCCGTGCACTCCAAGAGCGATTTGACGCACTCCTGCAAGCAATGTTTTGCCTCATCGTGGAGGCCCTCGGTTTCTTGCAGGTACTTTTCCGGGTCGATTATGGAGAGTTGGCTCACGAGCCATCCGAAACATTCCGCGCGGATTGCGATATCTGCAATTTGATTGACTGCCCAATACTCCTCGACGAAGAGTTCTCTCCCTTTTTCGCGATCCCACCTGTAAGTCGTGGATGCGAGCAAGACTCGTAGCCTTGACAATTCGGCGGTCGGGCCCCTCGCGGTAAGGTCCCCCAGCAGGCCCGAAAGCCTCTTTACGCACCGCATTGCCGCGTCTTTGTCGCCGCAATATCTGAGCGGGCGAGCAATACGCAATACGTCGCTGGCGTTTGGGGAATATTCTGTTGTTGCAACGATCGCGTCGATGGCTGCGACTGTAATTTCGATCGCATCTGGGCGCTGACGATTTTGTTCCGTCCACAGGCGCAGGAAGAATATTCTATCCCGCGGGTTCTCGATGGTGCGTGCTTGGGTTAGGGCATCAGCCGCCGAGACCGACTGCAAGCTGGCTGAGGCAACGCTGATGAACTTGCGGACATCGGGGTCGCGAATAAAGTTCTGTGCTACTGCCCCAATATCTTTGGGATTTTCACCGTCGCCTCCGGCCGCCTCTGATATTTTGGCGCTGATTGCAAGCTGCGCCATGGCCCAGTCGACGGTCCCGCCGGGGTGGCCGATGGAGGCCGCCTTTTTGAGCAATTGGGTGGATTTATCTGGCATTAGCACAAACAACCTGCCTGCAAGCTCAACGGCCTCTTCCCCAGAAAGTGAATCGCTTGTGTCGATGATAAGTCGTTGGATGCGGTCTGTGAGGCCGACCGGCGGGCTGAGACCTTCCTTCCTCTGGGCTGCAGCCACGCTGGCTAGCAGAACGACCTTTTCTTTTATTAAAGGGACGCCTTCAGCGATCTGGGCGGCAAACCCGAAATCTCCGAGTGCTAGCACCGCATCAACGTATGTGTCCCAGCTCGATGCTTTTCCCATTTCGAGCAAGGTTGACATGTGGAGCGAAAAGCGGTAGCAGTCGTCGTTCCGCCTCAACTGATTAGCTGCTTCGAGGCCCTCTCGTAGGGTTTCGTTAAGTGGGGTTAATGAATCGGACTGCCTGAGGGTCTCTTGAAGTTGCCCTGGCGTGAGATATTGTATCAGTTCTTCGAAGCGTCCAGCATCTTGAAAATATTTAGGAAGGGCCATCATCGGAACGTGTTCGGACGGGTTTGATTTAATATCTTCTATTAGGGCGGTCAATACGCCTTTCTTATATTGTTCGGTTTGTTGTGCGACGTATTGCCTCATTGCATCGCTGGCGATTCTTATGATGCCGGAATCGGGCGCCACGTCAATAAATGTTGTACGGTTAACGAGCTTTTCTATACCGGCGCTAGATGTTCGCAGTAATCTCGCAACGTGGGAGGCGGTTAGTGGCGTGCGGGCGAAAACGAGAGCTGCGAAGGTCTTTATGTCGTCCTCGCTTAGGATGCCCAACCTGGCCCATTCTTCACCGAGCAACGAATTTGGTCGGCCGTCGGTGATCGATAGTAATTCCTCAGGAGCTGTGCCCGTGGAGACAAGACGGTAGACTGACGCAAGGCTTCCCGGGCTCCCTTTGAAGAGCCGGTGCAGTTCCATAACAATTTGGGGATTATCGACGGCGCCGTGAAGGTATTCACGGGTTTCATCGAGCGTGAAGCGGGGGATTCGCCAGGACTTGATTTTGGCCCGCTCACGAAAATAGATCCTTTGTGGAACACTGTCGGTGAAAACTGCCCGGATACCTGTGACACCGAGCGGAACTAGATTGGTCAATCCATTTCTAATGTGCTCGTCCTCATCGGGTATCTCGTGAAGGCCATCTATGATAAAGAGTATCAAATTTGACGCGGTTCCTCGTCGTCCGAGTCGGCTGTAGAGCTTCTGCAGGTCTCCTTCTTGGAAATCATGGGGCATCGTGGCATTTGTTTTGCCCAACACTCGGTTTGCCTCGACGCAGATCAGTTGCAATACATTATGTGGATCGTATCCCCACTTGCTTGCGGCGGAGACGGAAATGAGGATGGACGTTTCACGGTGTCGATTAGCGTACGCGCGCGCGAGCGTCGTCTTACCGTCGCCGGTGTTACCCTCAATTATCAGTGCGTCTGGCCCCGTGCTGATTTGGTCGTCTATGGCGTCCAGTAGATTATCGCGGGCGATCTCACGTCCGGGGGTGAATTTACGAAGTGTAGCCTCTGGGGCGCAACGATCTGCTGTGATATCATTCTCGGGCATTCGTGATACCTCCGTGTGTAAGGCAAACCGGGGAATTCCCACGGAATCGGGTGTTGCTTATAGGGGCCTTCATCCGTTCTCCTCCGGCCGGACCTTCAGGCGGATCGAGATTGGGAGTTGTTTCATATTATCGGCGACGGTTGGCCAAACTGCAATTCAGGTGGGGGTACATTCCAGGGCCTTTTAGTTTTCCGTTTATTGGGCATTTTTCTTTTTCGTGGCGTTCTGAGGCGGAACGATTTATTGGGAAATTTGATCAAGCCGTTTGGCGACGTTATTCGTGATGTCCTCGTTGACATTGCAAGCGAGTCCGTGACGGGGGTAATCTGCCCCGGCAAATAGTTGCCCGGAGCAGGACTGGGTTAATCGCTGAGGTATGTCAGGTCAGGGCGTTGAGTTGGGGTTCCATGGTTTCTTTGGTTATGAGGCGGAAGAGGCATTGGCCATTGCTATGGGCTTGCCAGAGTTGGCCGATCTGGGTTTTTTCTTCGGTGTCGGCGGAATCTTCCCAGCCTTCGCCTTTGTATTCGACGGCGAGGAAGCGGCCATCGGTTAGTTGGGCGACGAAATCGGGGTAGAAGCGGTCGGTGGATGTTGGGAGCCAGAATGCGAAGTCGGGACGGGTTAGATTGCGGACCCAAAATTTGACCAGAGGGTGCGTGTCGATTTGGGCGGCGCAGAGCGCTTCCTCGGAGTTCATTTGGGCGATGTTCTGGTAATAGTGCTTTGTGAACCTGATTGGGCCGGTGTATATCTGCGTTGCGGGGTAGACAGATTTCAGGGGGAAAGTAAAGCAGATTTCCGGGGTTACTTCAAGCGGTGTGGCGCATTGGGGCTGGAGGTAATGCTGGTAAGATTCCCGATTGGCAGCGCGGCGGCAGGCGTCTATTTTTCGAGCGGCGGCGTCCAGCAGCGCGAAGCGCGATGCGACGAGTTGTTGCAGGGTCATGCCGCGCTTTTCAAGCAGGTATTGAACCATTCCATTGAGGAACGCGGCCTTTTGGGAGTGCAGCAGATCAAGCGACTTTATGTTTTTGCAGAGCCAGGAGACCATCTCAACGGATGTTGTTGGGCCACGCTCGAACATTGAGAGCTGCTGCTGAATTTCGGCGACGAAATTGGTTTCCATGTGCCCCGCTTTGTCCACGTCCAGAATAGCGGTTTGCGTTGGGCGGGTGGAGATGGCGAATTCTGTTTCGTTCATGGTGGGGTCTTTTTGAGCGATTTTCCAATCCGTTTCGCGGAACTGATCCTCGAATAGTGTTATCTCGCCTTGCTGGCGGAGGGCAAGTTGCGGCACGCTAAATGGCTGGCCTTGGGCACCGGGTGCAAGCTGCGTTTCCCGGGCCTTTCCGGCCAATTGCGCTACTGCGGCCTTATCTGCTTCCTTCCGGAAGCAGCGTTGCAGCACTGTGACGTGCGCTTCGGTTGGTGGGTTTATGGCTTGCCAGGTCAATGTTTTTTCAGTTGGGTCGAAGGATACTTTCGTCCGAATATCCACCGGCGTGGTGCTGAAATCAGGCACGGATTGGACGTTTACTGAAATAAGGTGGCTGAAAAGTGGGCCGCCGACGTCCGTTCCGGTATCGGGTTCAATAGCGATGCGCGCTTCAAATTTGGAGAAGCCCGCACAATCTTCGAGTAGTTCCGTAAGTTTCTGGGCGGCTTCAAATGGGGAAGATTCCGCGATGATCGCGTAGGCACAGTTTAGGCCGTCGTGAAGTTTTTTGGTGGCGTGGGGTTGGCGTAGTACACGCCCGAGTATCTGTTCGACTGCGGTGCGGGTTGAAACGCTGGAAAGCGAGCATAGCACGTATGCGAATGGGCAATCCCACCCTTCCTTGAGTTTCTGGATGGTGATAATGAAGCGGAGCGGGCAGGCAGGGGCCAGCACGTTTACGCCGTCGATTTCATCGGTTCTGCCGGTGGCGATGGCGATCTGGTCGGCGGGGATTTTGAAATCGTCGATGAGTGCCTGCTTGACGGTTTCGGGTGTGATGGTGTTGCCCGCTTCGCTTTCGTTTTGCGCCTGGAGAAGTACGATTGGGCGGATGTATTCGCCGGTTGCTTTTTGCTCCTCCTGGGCCAGTGATTCCAATTCGGCCTGCCGGGCTACGGCTTCTTGAATGGCCTGTTTCCAGTCGGGCTGGCAGCGGAGGCGAATGGGGAGTTTGATCATCGCCTCTTCTTTTAGTTCAAGCGCGGAGACGTGGTGGAGCACATTGCTGGCGAATTGGCCGGATTGGGGTCTGTGAACGGTTTCGGGTGTGGCGGTAAGTTCGATGACGCATGACGGGGCGAAGCGTTGGAGCGTATCAAAGCTCAGGTGCGTGCGGGCGTTGTGCGCCTCATCCATGATGACAATTGGGTGCCGCAGGCGGAGGGCGTTGGCCAGCGAGGGCGTGATAAGTGATGGATCGTTGTTGCCACCTTCCACGAGTTCGCGAATTTGGCGGTCTGCAAGGCCGGTGAAATGGGGCATGAGGCTGCCGTTGGCTTCGTAAAATTTGCGGCCCTCGGTGTCCGTGATGCGGAGTGCGGCCAGGGTTGAGACGATTACCACGGTGTTTCCGTCGAGTGCGGAACGCTGCAGATACAGTGCGCCGTCCGCACCGGTTACGATAACGTTTCCGCCGAAGGCGGTGTCGAGAGCTTCGCGGTACGGATGGCGGCGATTATTGAGGGCGGTAAGGGTTTGCTCGACGATGGTTCTGGTTGGCGCGAGCCAGAGGACAAGGCCGCGTTCCTGGCGGAGTAATTCGTGCACGGTAATGCCGACGGCGTGGGCGGCGAGGATCGTTTTTCCGCCGCCAGTGGGGAGGCGCATGCAGATGTAGGGCATTTCCGGAAGTTGTTCAATTTTCAGGTAGTCGCGGCCAGTGAATTCTGAGAAGGCCTGGGCAATAGCGCCGGGGGAGTTTAGTTCTACAACCCGGTGGAAGAATCGCTCAAGGATTTGGAGGCAGGTGGTCTGGTATATTTTAAGTTTCAGGGGCATTTTGGTTTCACCTTTTACTGGCCAGTTCTGCGTTCGGGACCTTTTTACAATTAGCTGCGGGGCTTTCTTGGGCCTTCAACCGCCCGGCCGGGGGTTGCCACCACCCGGCTGCACGGGAAATCGCAATTCTTTTTATGCGCTGACACTAATTCACCTTGATTTCGTAGGGTAGTTGTTTGAATATTATTCCTTCGCGTTCCAGTCGCGCTGCGCCGAGCCGGCAGCCTTCGCCAAATATCACGCGCGGATTATCAGTGCCCATTGGGTGGGCGGGAAGCTGGCGGAGGATTTTGTCGGTCAGCACGTTGCCTCCAGTAGCAGTTTTGTCACCAAGGATGCCGTTAAACAGCAGGTAATAGGCGGTACGTCCGCAGACGCCGATGAGCGGGGTTTTTCCGTTGGTGGTTTTGGGCTGTGGTTCGCCGGTCTCAGAAAAATAGACGTGGCGGGCCAGATCGGCGAAGTGCACGTTTTCGGATATTTGACCGTGTTCGTCGAAAAGCGGCGTGCCGAGGGTGGCGAAGCGGAAACCACCGCCGAGGCCGTGAGTGTCGCCGTAGCCGTTGATGGCGCGCTTGAGTCGTTCGGCGGTGATATTGCGGGCGATATTCTCTTCCATTTCCACGAGGATGAAGCGACGGTTGCCGCCATCGGCGGCGTTGAGTTTCATGACGGCGTGGCCAGTGGTTCCAGAGCCTGCGAAG